>JBKOWZ010000046.1:0-20488 GCA_046724665.1 Actinomycetota bacterium | reverse complement strand
GGCCGAGCGTGACGATGTCCGGCGTTTGAGCCGAACGGTCAGTTAGCAGCTGATGCTGCCAAGGCGTGAGCGTCCGACCTTCGCCGCTGTGTCCGCGTCGGAGGCCACCGATGTGAATACTGCAATGACTGCCAATTTCAGGGGTAAATGGAGTAATAGGTACTTGGAAGTACTGCAAAATACCCCGAATCCGGGGTAGAATCGAGTCATGGCCCACGTGACGACCTTTCAGCGACTCGCCGAGATCGCGCAGGACCAGTGGGGACTGATCACCCGGCGGCAGGCCGAACTGGCTGGCGTGCCAAGGACCACGCTTGATCGCCTGACCGCTCCGGGCTCGCTGCTCGAACGTGTGGCCCATGGGGTGTACCGGCTGGCTGGCGCGCCGATACCAGAACAGCTTGACCTGCGCGCCGCCTGGCTCCAACTCGCACCCGACACTCCGGCCTGGGAGCGCACCCCCGAGCAAGGGCTGGTCTCCCACCGTTCTGCCGCCGCCCTCTACGGACTCGGCGAGCTGCCCGCAGATCGCCATGAGTTCACCATGCCGGACCGCCGGCAGACTCGGCGCGCGGACGTACGCATCCACCGGCGGGCGCTGGACAGCGGTAAATGGGTCAATGTGCACGGCCTGCTGGTCACCCGGCCATCACGCATCGCTTCCGACCTACTCCACGACCGCGAGGACCCCGAGGCCGTGGCTCGCATCGTGGCTGAGGCGATCCGCAAGGTCTACGACTACCCAGGTACGTTCGCCGACAGCCTCGCCACTCATAGTGCTCACTTCGGCCTGCGCCGCGGTGACGGATACGGGATGCTGCGGTGGCTGCTGGAGCTCGCCGGGGACCCGAACACTCCCCAGTGGCTCGCCTTCGCACGAGAGCACCTTGATCGAACTTCGCCTGCGAACGGCCCCGAGGGGGCGGCGCTATGACCAGTGCCTCGGCGTACGCCGGCCCGGCAGCATTTCGCCGAGCGCTCACCGACAGACTCAAGATCCTGGCGGCCGACGGCCGGTGGCAGTTGCCTCAGCTACAGCGGCAGATCGCTTACGACCGCCTCCTCGAACGGCTCTACCTGCGCGACGGCCAATGGATCGTCAAAGGAGCCACAGCGCTGCTCGCCCGAGAACTCGGCGTGCGCGCTACCAACGACATCGACCTCTTTCGCCCAACACCTGCCATAGACGCCGAGGCCGAACTGCGGCAAGCCGCCGACCTCGCCATCGGAGACTGGTTCCGCTTCGAGATCGGCCCAGGCAGTCCTGCGGGCGACGGGAGTGAAGCCACTCGGCTACCTGTCACGGCCTACATCGGCACAACGGTATGGCAGCGCTTCCACATCGACCTGGTCGGCGAAAGCCTGCGCATGACAGGCCAACCTGAGGACGTCCCCGCGCTGGCCCGCGTCGCCATGCCGGACCTGGAACAGCACGGGTACCGCGCCTACCCCCTGGTTGACCACATCGCTGACAAGATCGCCGCAACCGTGCAGCGCTACGGACAGATCCAGGCGCCCTCCACCAGGTACAAGGACATGGTCGACCTCGTCGCGATCATCACCGGCGCCACGGTAGACGCAGAGGCACAGCAAGCCGCGCTGCATTCCGAAGCCCAGCGGCGCGCCATCACGCTGCCTACGCAGTTCGCGGTCCCAGATCGGGCTCTGTGGGAACCTGGCTATCGTGCTGAGGCGGGTCGATCACTGCTGCCCATCGCGCGCACGCTGGACGAAGCACTCCGCGTAGTCTGCCCGTTCGCCGATCCGCTGCTTGATGGCACTGCACGAGGTCAATGGCGTCCCACCACCGGCAGATGGACAACGTGAACCGCTGACCTTTGCCCCGCAGGTCGTTCGCCGCCCTGCTCAGCCACGCGCTCTTGCACATCGGTTTGAACACGATTGCTTGGCGCGACCTCGGGAATCGGTGTGCCCGGTGGACCGCCGCGCGCGTATCGGCGCAGGCAGAGTGCTCGTGGGCCAAGAACTGAGCTCTCGTAATGTGCAGGTCAGCGGTCGATTCCGATAGGGGCTCGGCTTTACAGGGCGGAAACCTCGTGTGGGGTTTCCGCCCTGTTCACTTCGCGCATCTGTGCGGCTCGTACCTGCCGCCCTCCGATGTCAATACCTTCATTGTTCGGTGGGCTTCGACTACTGCGTTATCGCAGCATTCTGTAACCAGCAGGGTCGAAGAAGGAACATGGTGAGCGGTCTACTACGGTGTGAAATATGACGCCGTGCCGGATCTGCCGACGGGCGGGGGGAGACCGCTCCTGCCGGGCTGAGCTGCGGATTCGGGTCGGCGGGGCTGGTGCGGTTTCGCGGTGGGGGGTGGATCTCCACGCTCCATGAACGTGATCGGAAAACTTAATCGCGGTCGGCGATCCCGATACCGACGATGCGTGTGCGGCGTGACCGGCGCGCCGCGGCTCTGAGTCCCGCGCTGTTCTTCGAGCAGCATTTCGTGCACGAACAGGCACGGCATCACCGTTAGACGTTCCCAGCCGGGCGGGTACCGGACACCTCTTTCCGCTCGGTGCGTCCGAAATTGGTCGCACCGCTCCCTCCGGCATGCCCTTTTCCGCCTTTCCCGAGCACAGAGGAGAAGAGAGTGACCGTCACCGTTGGTTCCGGCCTGTCCCTGGCCGGCGCCGATCTTTCCGCGGACGAGCTAGCGAACCTCGACCGCCGCCACCTCATCCGCTCCCTCCACCACGGCGGGCTCACCGACCGCACCGTGATCGTGCGCGGTGAGGGCGCCTACGTCTGGGACGCGGAGGGCAATCAACTGCTCGACGCGGCCGGCGGCGGCGTGTGGCACTCCCCGCTCGGCCACGGCCGGGCGGACCTCGCCGAGATCGCCGCCGAGCAGATGAAGCGGATCGAGTACTTCACCAGCACCATGGAGTTCTCCAACGACCAGGCGATCCGCTTCGCGGCCCGACTCGTCGAGCTCGCCCCTGAGGGCCTCAACCGGGTCGCGTTCAGCAGCGGCGGCTCGGAGGCGGTGGAGACGGCGATCAAGGCCGCGCGGCTCTACCACACCTACAAGGGCGAGCCGGACCGCACCTGGATCCTGTCCCGGCACTTCACCTACCACGGCGCGACCTACGGCAGCGGCTCGCTGACCGGCCTGCCGAACATGCACTTCGGCATCGGCCCGAACCTGCCGAACGTGCAGCACCTCTCGCCGCCGTACCCGTACCGCTCCGACATGTTCTACGGCGGGGCCGACCCGACCGACTTCATGGTCGCCGAGCTCGAGCAGACCATCGAGACCATCGGCGCCGGTAACATCGCGGCGATGATCGGCGAGCCGGTGATCGCCGCCGGCGGCGTGCTGACTCCGCCGGACGACTACTGGCCGCGGATGCGCGAGGTGCTGCGCCGGCACGGCATCCTGCTGATCGCCGACGAGGTGGTCACCGCGTTCGGCCGGCTCGGCGAGTGGTTCGCCTCGCCGCGGTTCGGCATGGAACCGGACATGATCACCATGGCCAAGGGCATCGCGGGCGGCTACATGCCGCTGGCCGCGACCCTGATGACCGACGAGATCGGCGAGACCGTCATCAACGGCGAGGGCGGCTTCTTCCACGGCTACACCTTCCAGGGCCACCCGGTGGCCTGCGCCCTCGGCCTGGCGACCGCGGACGTGATCGAGCGCGAGGGCCTGCTGGACAACGCGAAGCGGATCAGCGGCTGGCTGAGCGAGGGCCTCGCGCCGGCCATCGACCTGCCGGTGGTCGGCGACATCCGCGTCGAGGGCACCCTCGCCGCGGTCGAGCTGGTCACGGACAAGGAAAGCCACAACATGCTGGACTGGGGCGCCGTGATCAACGCCGCGATCGCGGTGCGCAAGGACCACGGCGTCGTCGCCCGGCCCTACGGTCCCAACCTGGTGCTGGCCCCGCCGCTGATCTTCGACGAGGCGCAGACCCGGCGCGCGACCGAGGCCGTGATCGAGGTCATCTCGCGGGTGCAGGGCGACGGGTCGATCAAGCCGCGGTAGGCGGCGAGAAAATTCGAACAGGTAGACAGTCGGACAACTGCTCACGGGGGGTCTCCGGTGTAGCAGCACCGGAGACCCCTTGGTGCTTTTCCGGGGTCGGCGGACAGACCTCCGCCGCCCGGATCCGACGGCTGGCCGCGTCGCGGTCTCAGCTGTCTGTTTCTTCACCTTCCGCCCCAGTTACTGGAGAGGAGTTGTCAGTTTATGGCTTCAGTCGAGGACGCGGCCATGCTGGATCCTGCCGTGGCACAGACACTCGAGGCATTCGCCGACACGATCGTGCCCGGCGAGCCGCGCTTCCCGGGCGACGTCGCGGTCGCCGGCGCGGCGGCCGGCCCCAGCGTCGCCGCGGCCGGCGCGATCGACGCGTTCCTGATGCCCGAGGTCGGCGTGGGCCCGGCGCTGCCGGACATCGCACAGCTGATCGACGACCGGGCCAAGCAGTACGCGGACGCCAACGGGCTCTCGCTGGACCCGGAGCCGTCCCCGTTCGCCGCGCTGTCCTTCGCCGACCGCACGGCGCTGGCCGGCGAACTGCTGACCGTCGGAGACCCGCTGCACCCGTTCGCCCTGCTGCTGGCCTCGCTCGCCAGCTGGGCGTTCGACTCGGCCTGCCACGAGCACACCGCCGACGCGGTCGCCGCCGGCCACGCCGGACTGGCCTGGATGGGCTACCCGGCCCCCGACGCGGACGGCGCCTGGCGGTACCCCGTCTTCTCCTACGGCCGACAGCTGGCCGACCTCAGCCCGTTCACGACCCCGAGTGGGAGCCCGGCATGAGTGTCGAACTGACAGACGCGGTCGTCGTCGGCAGCGGCTACGGTGGCGCGATCCCCGCTTACACTCTGGCGGCCGGCGGCGCCGGGGTGGTCATCCTGGAGCGCGGCGCCGAGTACAGCGCCGCGGACTTCGCGCAGGACATGCGGCTCGGCACCTTCACCCGGTACATCGACCTGGTGCTGGGCGCGGGCGTCTCGGTCTACGCGGGCAACTGCGTCGGCGGCGGCAGCGTGATCAACTTCGGCATCGCGTTACGCGCGCCGAGCTTCGCGTTCGAGCGGATGGGCAGCACCGGCTCGCGGCTGTGGCCGCACGCGCTGACCAGGCAGAGCCTCGACCCCTGGTACGAGCTGGCCGAGGCGACGCTCCCGGTGCAGCAGCAGACCTGGTCCGACGTCAGCTACTCCGGCGGCGTGTTCGCCGCCGCCTGCGCGCAGTCCGGCCTGACCTGCAACCCGGTGCCGGTGGCGATCGACCTGTCCGAGTGCGTCAACTGCGGCTGGCAGTTCACCGGCTGCCGGTTCGACGCCAAGCGGTCGATGCTGCTCAACTATCTGCCCGCGGCGAAGGCGCACGGCGCGCAGGTGCGTGCGCGGCACGAGGTGCAGACCATCGGCGTCGCGACGACGCCCGGCTACCGGTACAGCGTGTCGTACAACGTGACCGACGACAGCGGCGCCACCGTCTCCAGCAGCACGATCGAGTGCAAGATCGTGGTGCTCGCGGCGGGCTCGCTGGGTACGCCGGTCATCTTGCAGCGCTCCGCTGAGGCTCTCGGCGGGATGCCGTCGGCGGTCGGCAAGTACTTCTCCGGCAACGGCGACCGGCAGTACACGTACGAGATGGACGAGGAGAAGGTCGCCGGCGTCCTCGGCCTGAAGCGGGACGCGGACACCGCGTTCGAGGCGTCGTACATCGGCAAGAACATCACCGTCATGACATACGACTACCTGGACGCGAACCGCGCCGAGTTCGAGCGGTACGGATTGCAGAACCTCTACTTCGGGCCGATGGCGAACATGGTCGTCACCGACGCCGGCGCCAATCCGCTCTGGTACGGCGCGGGCAAGAAGCCGTCGAGCAAGAACTGGAAGTCGTGGCTCGGGGTGCTGGCCATGGTCGAGGACGACAACGAAGGCGTCTTCGGCCCGCCGCCGCCGACCGGCACGTACACCAAGCTCGCCGCCGGCGTCGCGCAGAACTCGCTGTCGTTCGAGCCCAACGCCAACACCATGCGCGCGCTCGACGGAGCGCGAGTCCAGCTCGAACAGATCATGACTGCCAAGGGGCTGTCCACCCGCGGCGGGCCGTGGGCGCCCGAGGCGCTCGGCTACACGACGGTGCACCCGCTGGCGTCGGTGCGGATGGGCGACGACCCGGAGACGTCCGCGCTCGACTCGACGCAGGAGCTTCGCGGCCACCCCGGGATCTTCGTCACCGACGGGTCGGCGATCCCCGCCGCGCTGACGGTGAACCCGAGCCTGACGATCTCCGCGCTCGCCGAGCGGGCGAGCGTGTACATCGTCGAGCGGGCTCGGGAGAGCGGGGTGCCGGTGCAGTACGGCGCGCCGTCGCCGTCGGGTGACACCGGTCCGCGGGACGCGGTGATGGAGCTGCCGATGGTCAAGCGCGTACTCGCGGGGCATTAGTGCCTCTGCTTCGGCAGCCCGCCTTCGCCCCGCAACGCGGCCAGAGGTCGTCACGGAGCAGCGAATGGAGCGAAGGCAGGCTGCCGAAGCACTGGAGGATGGCCTAGATCAACGCGGACCGTAAGCGCGGCTCGGCACCCCCACCCCTTTACGTCAGCTTGTGCCGACGTGTATACCGGATACGATACGCTCCGGAGCGTATCGTATCCGGTATAACCCTCTCGGTTGGCGCAGGAGAACTTCGATGCGGGTGTTGGTCACCGGTGGCACCGGGTTCATCGGGTCGCATACGGTCGCCGGCCTGGTCAATGCCGGACACATGGTCCGCCTCTTGGTGCGGGATCCGGCGCGGGTGAGGCCGGTACTCGGACCGCTGGGCGTCGACCTGGACTGCGTTGAGGCCATGCCGGGGGATGTGACTGACGCCGAAACGGTGGACAACGCGCTGTCGGATTGCGACGCGGTGTTGCACGCGGCGTCATTGTATTCACTCAACAGCCGTGATCACGCGAAGATGTGGAAAGTTAACGCTGCGGGTACGGATGTGGTTCTGGATGTGGCGGCGACAGAGGGCATCGATCCGATCGTGTACGTGTCGGCGCTCGGTGCGCTGGCGCCCACGCCACAGGCCATGTTGACGCCCGACGGCGAGGCGAGTCGGCCGCGCGATCCGTATCTGGCGAGCAAGGCGGAAGCCGACCGGATAGCGCGGGGGTATCAGGACGCGGGTGCGTCGGTGGTGATCACGTACCCTGCCGCGACGCTCGGCCCCTACGATCCGCATGTCGGGGACGGGGTTCGCCGGCTGTGGCACGCGCTGCGCGGCATCATGCCGATCTGGCCGACCGGCGGCTGCCCGGTGGGGGACGTGCGCGACGTGGCGCGGCTGCACGTGGCCGTGATGCGGCCGGACCTCGGGCCGCTCCGTCTGATCACGCCGTCGCGGTACGTATCCACACGCGAGTACCTGGACACGCTGCGTTCGGTAACCGGCCGTTCGCTGCCCGCGGTCTTCCTGCCCGCCACGGCGATGCTGCCCGTCGGTCGGCTGACTGAGCTGTTGCAACGGTTCCTGCCGGTGCGTATCCCCGCCGACTACCGGGAGATCTACGCCTGCCTCGACGGCAAGCCGGTCGATACGAGTGCGACCGAGGAGGTGCTCGGCGGGGGACAGGAGTACGGCCTCACCCGATCGATGACCGACACCGTTCGCTGGCTGTATGAAAAGGGGCTGATCACGCGTCAAATGGCCGGGGCTGCGGTCGGCGCCTGATTCGCGTTTAGGCACGCACCCGGGTGATTCGGCGCGTGTCAGACGAAAGGGCACTGCGGCTGCGGGGCACGATCGACAACGCAACGTCGTCGGTCGTGGGAGGAGCCAGTGGCCAGTCGTCGGGTGAGCATGTCACGCAGGATCGTCTGCGCCGCGCTCGTCTGCGCGGCGACGCTGGGCCCGGCCGTCGGCGGCGCCTATGCCGATCCCGTCTATCCGAGCCAGGACCAGGTTGACCAGGCGCAGCGGGCCGTCACGCGGGACAAGGCGGCCGTCGTGCCGATCCAGATGCAGCTCGACGAAGCGCAGCGGCAGCTGACCGCGTTGGTGCGCCAGTCGCAGATCGCGGCCGAGCGGTACGACGCGGCCACCGTGCGGTTGCAGCGGGCCCAGTCGGCGGCGCGGGCCGCAGCGAACCGGGTCGCCGCGGCGCGGCTACGGCTGGTTGACGCGCGCTCAGACGTCGGACGGCTGGCCGCGGCCGCGTACCGGGACGGCAACGGACTGGGGTCGGTCAGCCTCGTGCTCAGCGCGGACGGGCCCGAGCAGTACGTGACGGGGGCTCATCTCCTCCAGCATCAGGGGGCGGACCTGAGGGCGACGTTGCGTGCGGCGGACGACGCCCGACAGGACGCGGAGGCCGCGCAGACAGCGGCGAACGCGGCCTTGCGGACGCGTATGGCGGCGCAGGCTCAGGTGGCTCAGGCCGCGCAGGCCGCGCGCGCGGCGGTGTCGGCGCAGCAGAGCCAGCTCGCGGCGGTCAGTGCGAAGCGCGACGCGTTGCTCGCGCAACTCGCCGCGGCGCAGCGCATCTCGTTCGAGTTGGCGCAGGAGCGGCAGCAGGGCTTGGCGCAGGAAGCGGCGCAACGAGCGGCCGAGGCCAGCGCTGGCCAGTTCACCGCCCCGGCGTACGACGGGTCCGCCGCGAGCAAGGCGATCGCCTACGCCTACGCACAGCTCGGCAAGCCTTACGTCTGGGGCGCGACGGGTCCCGATTCGTTCGACTGCTCGGGGCTGACAATGCGGGCGTGGGCGTCGGCGGGCGTGTACCTGCCGCACTTCGCGGCGTTCCAGTACCAGTCGAGCCACCCGATCGACTACGACAGCCTGCAACCCGGCGACCTGATGTTCTGGGCGACCGACCGGCACGACTCGAACACGATCTACCACGAGGCCATGTACCTCGGCGGCCAGCGGATGATCCAGGCGCCGCGCACCGGCGAGAACGTGCAGATCTCGTCGATCTGGATGTGGGGGCCGATCCAGTTCTACGCGCGGCCCGGCTGACCGCCCGGCCGGTCAGGTCAGTGCTCGATCGCGCCGGGGTTCTCGGCGAAGCGCAGCCGCGAGCGGCGGATCTCCTCCTCGGCGTCGGTGCGGCCGACCCAGGTGGCGCCCTCCACCGACTTGCCTGGCTCCAGATCCTTGTACACCTCGAAGAAGTGCTGGATCTCCAGCCGGTCGAACTCGGGCACGTGGTGGATGTCGCGGATGTGCTCCACCCGGGGGTCGTTCGCGGGGACGCACAGCACCTTGTCGTCGCCGCCCTTCTCGTCCGTCATCCGGAACATCCCGATCGTCCGGCACAGGATCAGGCAGCCGGGGAAGGTCGGCTCCTCGAGCAGCACCAGGGCGTCCAGGGGATCGCCGTCCTCACCGAGGGTGTCCTCGATGAAGCCGTAGTCCGCCGGGTAACGCGTCGAGGTGAACAGCATCCGATCCAGCCTTATCCGGCCGGTCTTGTGGTCTACCTCGTACTTGTTGCGCTGGCCCTTCGGGATCTCGATCAGGACGTCGAACTCCATCGCTTCCTCCATGGGGGCGCAGGCTTACCGCACCAGTGTCCCGCATGCGCGGCGGTACACGAGCCAGGCGGCGCCGCTGAGTGATCAACGCAACATCGCCTGATCAGCGGTGCCGGGTCGGTCGGTACATATTTCGGCCGGTGTGCATACTGGACGATCTAATTGGGCAATGCGCCGCGCTTCAGAAGCACCGCCGCGGGATACGTTGAAGGTGTGGCGAGTGATGAACTGATCGACTGGTCGGTGGCCGAGGCGACCGCACGGCGCCTGGTGCGCCCGGGACCCGCGGTCAGTGCGCGCCAGGCTGAGGCGGCGGTGGCGGAGCTGCGGCACGCCGCCGAGGCGGCCGAGGGCCACGTGCGCGCCTTCGCCAAGCTGGACGCGCCGCAGAGCGACTCGCCGGTCCTGGTGGTCGGCCGGGACGGCTGGATCAGCGCGAACCTCGGCGCCGTGCAGGAACTGTCCGCGCCGCTGGCCGAGAAGGTGCGCCAGTGGCGGGAGGGCGTCGTGCCGAGCGGGCTGCGTTCCGCGGCGAGCTCCGCCGGGGCCAAGCTGACCGGGATCGAACTCGGCTCGCTGCTCGCCTACCTGTCGCACCGGGTGCTCGGCCAGTTCGACCCCTTCGGCGGCGGCGCGCAGAACGGCCCCGGGCGGCTGCTGCTCGTCGCGCCCAACATCGTGCACGTCGAGCGGGAACTCGGCGTGGACCCGAGCGACTTCCGGCTGTGGGTCTGCCTGCACGAGGAGACCCACCGCGTCCAGTTCGGCGCGGTGCCGTGGCTGCGTGAGCACATCCTCGGTGAGATAAGCACACTGATCGCTGAGTTGGATGTCGAGCCCGCCGTGTTCGCCGAACGCGTGAAAACCGTCGTGCGTACCGTCGTAGGCACCGGTACGCCGCCGTCCACTCGACACGCCGAGATACCGGCCGATCGAGTGGGTGACGCCGCCGCCCCCGTCACTCCCTCGGACGGGCTCTCGTTGTTGGATATGGTTCGTACCCCTGCGCAACGTGTCGTGATGCAGCGGTTGACTGCTGTCATGACACTGTTGGAGGGGCACGCCACCTATGTGATGGACGGGGTCGGCCCGCTGGTCGTGCCGTCGGTCGCGGAGATCAGCCGGGAGTTCGGCCGCCGCAGGTCGAGGAACCGGCTGAGGCCGGAGACGCTGCTGCGCAAGGTGCTCGGACTCGACGCCAAGCTGCGGCAGTACCGCGACGGCGAGCGCTTCGTGCGCAGTGTCGTGGACGAGGCCGGGATCGACGGCTTCAACCGCGTGTGGACCTCGCCGAACACCCTCCCGACCCAGGCCGAGATCAGCGATCCGGCCGCTTGGATACGGCGGGTGCCGCTGCGCCGTGGCTGACCGGCCCGGCGGTGCGGGGGCGGGCGCCGCCACGGCGACTTGGTTGAGGAGTGGTCAGCAATGGGTCCGGTGCCCGCGGTAGCCGCGATACGCCTGGCGGTACGCCACGCGCTGAAGGACCATCAGCCCGGTGACCTGGTGCTGATCGCCTGTTCCGGCGGCGCCGACTCGCTCGCGCTGGCCTGCGCGGCGGCGTTCGCCGCACCCCGGCTCGGGCTGCGGTGCGGGGCCGTGACGGTGGATCACGGGCTCCAGGAGGGCTCGGCGCGTCGCGCCGAGGAGGTCGTGCGGCTGCTGCGGCAGCGCGGCCTCGATCCGGTCGAGTCCGTGGCCGTCGCGGTCGGCCGCGAAGGGGGACCGGAGGCCGCCGCGCGCGCGGCCCGGTACGAGGCGCTGGACCAGCTGGCCGACCGCCTCGGGGCCCGGTCGGTCCTGCTCGGCCACACCAGGGACGATCAGGCCGAGACGGTGCTGCTGGGACTGGCCCGGGGCTCCGGGGCGAGGTCGCTCGCCGGGATGCCCGCCCGATTCGGCCCGGGGGACAGGTACCGCCGCCCGCTGCTGGAGATTGCTCGCGAGGTAACCGAGGACGCCTGCCTGGCTGAGGGCGTCGTGCCGTGGCGTGACCCGCACAACGCCGATCCCACGTACACGCGCTCGCGTATCCGCCACCAGCTGCTGCCCGCGATCCGCGACGCGCTCGGTCCGGGGATGCCTGAGGCACTGGCACGTACCGCGCGGATGCTGCGTGAAGACACCGAAGCGCTCGACAACTGGGCCTCGCGCGCCTTGGAGGAGTGCAGCCATACGCAGGGCGGGCTTGACACTAACCGCCTCGCGGCGCTGCCCACCGCCGTACGCCGCCGGGTCATAAGACTCGCCGCGCTACGCTCCGGCGCCCCGGCCGGCACACTCGCCGCCGTACACATCGAGGCGGTGGACGCCTTGGTCACCAACTGGCGCGGCCAAGGTCCACTGCATCTACCCGGGCCGGTTGTCGTGCACCGGTCTGATGGCAGACTGGCCTTCGGCGAACAGGCCCTGGGCGGCTCGGGGACGACGTCGGCGCGCGGTGTGCTTGACGAGGACGGCAATCCAAGCGGTGCAATCGGTGGCGACACCGGGAAGGACAGCACCGGTAAACGCCGTGCACCGACGCCGGTGTGACCGGTGACCGCTCCTACGCGCTCCGGGCACCCGCCGCCGTACCAGGCCGCGCACCGAACACGAGGAGACTGTCCCGGTGGACGAGAAGGACATGGGCCCCGACCTGGAGCGGGTGCTTCTGACCGAGAGCGAGTTGGCGGAGGGGATCGCCCGACTCGCCACCGAGATCGACAAGGACTACAACGGCCGCGACCTCCTGCTGGTCGGCGTGCTCAAGGGCGCGGTGATGGTGATGGCCGACCTGTCCCGCGCGCTGCACCGGCCGACCACGATGGACTGGATGGCGATCTCGTCCTACGGCGCCGGGACCAAGTCGTCCGGGGTGGTGCGCATCCTCAAGGATCTGGACACGGACATCGAGGGGCGCCACGTGCTGGTGGTCGAGGACATCATCGACTCCGGACTGACCCTCTCCTGGCTGCTGTCCAACCTGCGCTCGCGCAACCCCGGGTCGCTTGAGGTGTGCGCCCTGCTGCGCAAGCCCGACGCGGCCAAGGTGAAGATCGACGTCAAGTACATCGGCTTCGACATCCCGAACGAGTTCGTCGTCGGATACGGCCTGGACTTCGCGGAGCAGTTCCGCAACCTGCCGTTCATCGGGACGCTGGCGCCGCACGTGTATTCGTGAGAGAAGCCGGGAACGCACGCACCGCGTAGGATCGTTGGCAGAGTGTCGCCCGTCTCGGGCGGCCGAGCAGCCTCTGCTCAGCAGCACCCACCAGGACGAGCCGGCAGAAGGGACGGGGCCCGAAGCCCCGGACGATGGACGTGAAGCGTATTTTCCGTGGCCCAGCGATCTGGGTCGTGCTGGCCGTGCTGGCCGTGCTGGCCGTGATGAACATCGTGTCCTCGGGCGGCGGCGCCACCTCGGTGGACACCTCGAAGATCATCACCGAGATCGGCTCAGGCCAGGTCAAGTCGGCGCAGGTCACCACGGGCTCGAGCCAGACCGTGCAGGTGACCCTGGCCGACGGCAGCAAGCAGATCGCGACGTACCTCAACGACCAGCAGGGCAACGACATCACCACCAAGCTGGACGCCGCGGTGCAGAGCGGCAAGCTGTCCGGCGGCTACAACGTGGTGCAGTCCAAGCAGCCGTGGATCATCTCGGTCCTGGTGACCCTGCTGCCGTTCGTACTGCTCGTGGTGGTCTTCCTGTTCCTGATGAACCAGATGCAGGGCGGCGGCTCCCGGGTGATGAACTTCGGCAAGTCCCGGGCCAAGATGATCACCAAGGACACGCCGAAGACCACCTTCGCCGACGTGGCCGGGGTGGACGAGGCGATCGAGGAGCTCCAGGAGATCAAGGAGTTCCTCGAGTCCCCGGCCAAGTTCCAGGCGATCGGCGCCAAGATCCCCAAGGGCGTGCTGCTCTACGGCCAGCCGGGCACCGGCAAGACGCTGCTGGCGCGGGCGGTCGCCGGCGAGGCCGGCGTGCCCTTCTTCTCGATCTCCGGCTCCGACTTCGTCGAGATGTTCGTCGGCGTCGGCGCCTCCCGGGTGCGCGACCTGTTCGAGCAGGCCAAGGCGAACGCCCCGGCGATCGTCTTCGTGGACGAGATCGACGCGGTCGGCCGGCACCGCGGCGCGGGCCTCGGCGGCGGGCACGACGAGCGTGAGCAGACGCTGAACCAGCTGCTGGTCGAGATGGACGGCTTCGACGTCAAGGGCGGGGTCATCCTGATCGCCGCGACGAACCGGCCGGACATCCTGGACCCGGCGCTGCTGCGCCCCGGCCGCTTCGACCGGCAGATCGCCGTGGACGCCCCGGACCTGAACGGCCGTCAGCAGATCCTCCAGGTGCACGCCAAGGGCAAGCCGCTCACCCCGGACGTGGACCTGATGGCGGTGGCCCGGCGCACCCCGGGCTTCACCGGCGCGGACCTGGCCAACGTGCTCAACGAGGCGGCGCTGCTGACCGCCAGGTCGGACAAGAAGCTGATCGACAACTCCGCGCTGGACGAGGCGATCGACCGCGTGGTGGCCGGTCCGCAGAAGCGCACCCGGCTGATGAGCGACCACGAGAAGAAGATCACCGCGTACCACGAGGGCGGCCACGCCCTGGTCGCGCACGCGCTGCCGAACACCGACCCGGTGCACAAGGTCACCATCCTGCCGCGCGGCCGCGCCCTCGGATACACGATGGTGCTGCCGGACGAGGACAAGTACTCGACGACGCGTAACGAGCTGCTCGACCAGCTCGCCTACGCACTCGGCGGCCGGGCGGCCGAGGAGCTGGTCTTCCACGACCCGACCACCGGCGCGGGCAACGACATCGAGAAGGCGACCAAGCTCGCCCGCGCGATGGTCACCCAGTACGGCATGACCGAGCGCCTCGGCGCGATCAAGCTGGGCCAGGACAGCGGCGAGGTCTTCCTCGGCCGCGACATGGGCCACCAGCGCGACTACTCCGAGGAGGTCGCGGCGATGGTGGACGAGGAGGTCAAGAAGCTGATCGAGACCGCCCACGACGAGGCCTGGGAGGTCCTGGTGGAGAACCGGGACGTGCTCGACCGGCTGGTGCTCGAGCTGCTGGAGAAGGAGACCCTGGACAAGGCGCAGATCGCCGACGTCTTCCGGGACGTGCGGATGCGCTCGGCGCGTCCGGCCTGGACCGGATCGACCCGCCGGGTGCCCTCGGACCGTCCGCCGGTCAAGACGCCGAAGGAGCTGGAGCTGGCCAACGGCAGCGTCAGCGGCGGCCAGTCGATCCCGGACCTGCCCGGACAGGGCGGCCTGGCCGGGAGCTGACGCGAACCGGTGCGTACCGCAGGCCGTCGCACGGATGCCACACTGGCGCCCATGCGGCGGCCTGCGGCGAAAGTTAGTCGTTGATGAAGTGGGTTAACCTCGTCGCATGAGCGAATCCCACTCCGCAGGCGAGCGTTCCATGGTGAACTCCACCGTCAACGCGGTGACGCTGCCCGGCGCGCGGGGGCTCGAGTCCCCGGACGCCGGGAGAGCGGTGGGGCCGTTCGACGAGGAACGCGCCCGCGACGCCGTGCGCGAACTGCTGATAGCCATCGGCGAGGATCCCGACCGCGACGGCCTGCGTGACACGCCGAGCCGGGTCGCCCGCGCGTACCGGGAGATGTTCGCCGGACTGCGCCAGGCCCCGGAGGACGTGCTGACCACGACCTTCGACATCGGCCACGACGAGATGGTCCTGGTGCGGGACATCGAGCTGTACAGCTGCTGCGAACACCACCTCGTTCCATTCCACGGGGCGGCCCACGTCGGCTACATTCCTTCGGTGGACGGGCGCATCACCGGGCTGTCGAAGCTGGCGCGCCTGGTGGAGGTCTACGCGAAGCGTCCGCAGGTCCAGGAGCGGCTGACCACGCAGGTCGCCGACGCCCTGGTCCGGATTCTTCAACCCCGCGGGGTCATCGTCGTAGTGGAGTGCGAGCACCTGTGCATGTCGATGCGAGGGATACGGAAGCCCGGGGCGAAGACGGTGACGTCGGCGGTTCGGGGGATGCTGCGATCCTCCGCGACTCGCGCGGAGGCGATGAGCCTGATCCTGGGCCGGTAGCCTCTCAGAACACGTCGGCACCGCAGAAGAGAGCGCCCAAGGCGGCCAAACCCGACGCAGCCGCGAAGCCTCCAGTCAAGAGCACAAGTACGAACGCGAAACCTCCAGTGCCCGAGCCCACAGCGCCGTCCTCGACACTCTCACCGCAGTCCGCGGCACTGCCTCCGCCGCCTGCCTCCGCCATCGCTCCCGGTACGCCACCCATCCCGGCGCGCGCGACGCGGCCGTGGGTGCCTCGTGCGGCCGGGCTGCTCTGCTACCTGCTCGGCCTCTTCGACATCCTGTCCGCGCTGTTCCCCCGGGTGCGGCATCTGGAGTCCGTGAACAAGTACGGGCACCTGGTGCCGGGCCTACAGGTCAACCCGTACGCCGTCGCCGCCAGCCTGATCGTCGGCGTGCTGCTCGTCTCGCTCGCGCACGCGCTGCGCCGCCGCAAGCACCGCGCCTGGATGGGCGTCGTCGCGCTGCTCGGCGCCTCGATCGGCGTGCACATGATCCGCAGGGAGCCCGCCGGCGGGCTCGTGCTCTACCTGGTGTTCCTCATTCTGCTGATCGTGTACCGCGAGGAGTTCTACGCGCTCAGCGATCCGCGCTCGCGGTGGCGGGCGATCTGGACGTTCTGGGTGATGCTGGTCGCCGACGTCTGCCTCGGCCTGATCCTGGTGTCCGCGCGGCCGGACCGCATCGTCGGCGACGCGGGCTTCCTCTACCGGATCGACCACGTGCTGCTCGGGCTGGCCGGCATCAGCGGGCCGATGCACTTCCGCAGTGACGACTACGCGGACTACGTCTACTTCTCGCTGTTCGGCCTCGGGCTGCTGACCGTGCTGGTCACCCTCTACCTGTTCCTGCGCCCGGCCGAGCCCGCCGCCCGGCTGACGCCCGCTCAGGAGGCGGAGATCAGGACGCTGCTCGCCCGGCACGGCCGGCGCGACTCGCTCGGCTACTTCGCGCTGCGCCGCGACAAGTCCGTGCTGTTCTCCCCCACCGGCAAGGCGGCCATCGCCTACCGGGTCGTCTCCGGAGTGATGCTGGCCAGCGGCGACCCGATCGGCGACCCCGAGGCCTGGCCGGGGGCGATCCGCGCCTTCATGGACCGGGCCGGGCGCTACGCCTGGATCCCGGCGGTGATGGGCTGCTCCGAGCAGGCCGGCGAGATCTGGCACCGCGAGGCCGGCATGGACGCGCTCGAACTCGGCGACGAGGCGGTGGTCGAGGTCGCCGACTTCTCGCTCGAGGGCCGGCCGATGCGCAACGTGCGGCAGATGGTGAACCGGATCGAGCGGCAGGGGTACTCCTGCCAGGTGCGGCGGCTGCGCGACATCGACGCCGACGAGGTCGTGCTGATCCGCCGGCTGGCCTGCGACGGGCGCTCCACCGAGACCGAGCGCGGCTTCTCCATGGCGCTCGGGCGGTTCGGCGACCCGGCCGACGGCGAGTGCGTGGTGGTCACCGCGGTCAAGGACGGCGAGATCCGCGCCGTGCTCAACTTCGTGCCCTGGGGCGCCGACGGCCTCTCGCTCGATCTGATGCGGCGCGACCGCTCCGCCGACCCCGGGCTCAACGAGCTGATGATCGTCGCGGCGCTGCGCGAGGCGCCCGCACTCGGGGTGGCGCGCATCTCGCTGAACTTCGCGGTCTTCCGCTCCGCGCTGGAACGCGGCGAACGCCTCGGCGCCGGGCCGGTGCTGCGCCGCTGGCGCGGCCTGCTGGTGTTCCTGTCCCGGTGGTTCCAGATCGAGTCGCTCTACCGGTTCAACGCCAAGTTCCGCCCGGTCTGGGAGCCGCGGTTCGTGGCCTTCCGGCAGACCCGCGACCTGCCCCGGATCGCGCTGGCCGCGCTGGAGGCCGAGGCCTTCCTGGTGCTGCCCTCGCTGCTGCGCAGGGCGCCCCGCGAAGAGCCCGAGGCAGCCTCGCTGCGCACGTACTAGGCACCTGCTCGCTGCCCACGCACTAACGGTGCGTAAGTCGTAGCGCTTCGGCACTAGGCTGCACTCATGGCTGTGCTGGCGACGCGACCCAACCGGCGGGTGACGGGGCTTCCCGAACTCGACCGGTGCGCCGTGATGGGCGTTGTCAACGTGACCCCCGACTCCTTCTCGGACGGCGGCCGCTACCTCGATCCGGTGGCGGCCATCGCGCACGGCATGGAACTGCTCAAGGCCGGAGTGGACTACCTGGACATCGGCGGCGAATCGACCAGGCCGGGCGCCCTGCGGGTGCCGGTCGAGGAGGAGCTGCGCCGGATCATGCCGGTGATCGAGGCGCTGGCCCGCGAGGGCGCGACGATCTCGGTTGACACCATGCGCGCGCAGGTGGCCGCGCGCGCGGTCGAGGCGGGCGCCGTGATCGTCAACGACGTCAGCGGCGGGCAGGCCGATCCGGAAATGGTTCCGTTCATCGCCTCGGCGCGGATTCCGTACATCCTCATGCACTGGCGTGGGCACAGTGTCGATATGAACAGTCGTGCTGTCTACGGGGATGTCGTCGCCGAGGTGCGTTACGAACTCTCGGAGAGCCTGGAGCGCGCGGTGGACGGCGGCATCTCGCCGGACCGCATCATCCTCGACCCCGGCCTCGGCTTCGCGAAGACCGCCGCGCACGACTGGGCACTGGTCGGCCATCTCGACACGCTGCACTCGCTGGGACGGCCGCTGCTGATCGGCGCGTCCCGCAAACGCTTCCTCGGCCGGCTGCTGGCCGGCCCGGACGGCGAGCCGCGACCCGCGCCGGACCGCGACGTGGCCAGCATCGCGCTGGCCACGCTGGTCGCGGCGCACGGAGCGTGGGCGGTGCGGGTGCACGCGGCGGCCGAGGCGATAGACGCGGTACGTGTGGCCGCCGCCGTCGGCGACCCGCAGTACGCGAACCGGGCGGGAGACCGCTGATGACGACTCACCGGGCGAAGGATGGCCTATGACGATGCAACCGCCGGTGGACGAGGAGCCCTTCACCGCCGAACAGGCCGCCGTCGTCGCGGCCAACGAGAGCTTCTACCAGGCGGTCGAAGACGGCGACCTGGACACCGTGCGCGCCCTGTGGATCGACGGCGAGCACGCGGACACGGCGCACTGCGTGCACCCCGGCCAGCCGGCCGTACACGGCCGCTCGCAGGTGCTGATGTCGTGGGCGGTGGTGATGTCGAGGCTGAGTTATCTTCAGTTCTTCATCACGGACGTGCGCGTCGTGGTCTCCGGCGACATCGCCGTGGTGACCTGCGCGGAGAACGTGCTGACCGACCTGCCGCGCGGCGAGGGCGAGGAGGGCACCGGGCTCGCCGGGGGCCGGGCCGAGGCGACCAACGTCTTCCGCCGCGCCGGGGACGGCAGGTGGCTGCTGTTCGCCCACCACTCCTCGCCGGTCTTCCCCTCCAGCGGTTCGGAGGCACCCGACGAGCGGGGATAGTTTCGAAGGCGTTCGGGGCGGTTCCGTAGCGGTTCCGAAGGCGGACGGCCCCAATAGTCAGCCGCAGTGTTAGACGGCACCGCTCTTTGGGCAGGCAGCAGCCGTAGGCGGCGATCGCGAATCGCAGACGGAGGGGTGATGGGCGAAGGCGCGGACCGGGTGTCGCAGCTCGACCGAATAGTCCTGCACGGACTGCGAGGGCGCGGTCTGCACGGGGTGTATCCACGCGAACGGGCCGAGGGCCAGACGTTCATCGTGGACGCCGCGCTGGCCGTGGACACCCGGGCGGCCGCCGCGGGCGACGACCTGGGCGCGACCGCCGACTACGGCGTCATCGCCGAGAAGATCGTCGCGCTGATCGAGGGCGATCCGGTCAACCTCATCGAGACCCTGGCCGAGCGCATCGCCGCCGCCTGCCTGGCCGATCCCGCGGTGCACGAGGCGGAGATCACCGTACACAAGCCGGACGCGCCGATCTCGGTGCCCTTCGAGGACGTCACCGTCACCGTCCGGCGGCGCGCCGACGCCCATCACGGCCCTGTACATCACGACACCGCTCAGCAGGACGCGTGATGAGCCCGGGATACACGCGCGGCTACGACCACCGTGCCGTGCTGGCCCTCGGCGGCAACCTCGGCCGGCGGATGGAGAACCTACAGTCCGCGGTGGACGCCCTGGTGGACACCCCGGCGCTGGAGGTCGTGCGGATCTCCCCGGTGTACGAGACCGAGCCCTTCGGCGGCCCGCCGGACACGCCGGGCTCGCGGGACCTGAGCGACCAGCCGAACTTCCTCAACGCCGTCGCCGTCGTCGCCACCGACCTGACCCCGCTGACCCTGCTGGACCGGGCGCTGGCCATCGAGCAGGCGCTGGGCCGACGGCGCGAGGAGCCCTGGTCGGCGCGCACCATCGACGTGGACATCATCGCCTACGACTCGCTGGTCACCCACAACTCGCGGTTGACCGTGCCGCACCCGCGTGCGCGCGAGCGGGCCTTCGTGCTGGTGCCGTGGAGCGATCTGGAGCCCGGCGCGGTGCTGCCGGGCTGGGGCCCGATCTCCGCGCTGCTCGAGGCGCTCAAGCCGATCAGCGGGGTCAAACGGCGCGACGACCTGATCCTCCAGCTCTGACCGATCACGTCGCCCGGCAGCAGCCGGAACTGACAGACTGGGGCCGTGAAGCCGACCAAGCCACTGGTGCCCGTGGCGACCATCGTCGCCGTCGCCGTGGTCTCCTACGTGGTCATCCGCTTCTGGGACCATCTCGGCGACGACAAGATCCCGGTGGTGCCGCTGTCGGCGCCGGTGACCCTCGCGGTGCTCGCGGTCGCGGTGCTCGGCGTCGCGCTGGGCCTGCGCGCGCGGTTCGCCGCGTACCGCAAGGCGCGGGCGCGGATCGAGCGCGGGCTGCCGCGCGAGCCGAACGAGCGGCCGGTCAAGCCGATCGACCCCTGTCTCTTATACACATCTCCGAGCCCACGAGACCCGCGGTTCTATC
>JBKOWZ010000075.1:0-15600 GCA_046724665.1 Actinomycetota bacterium | reverse complement strand
CCTTCGGCCAGCAGGGCTTCAAGGGGTGGTTCGAGCGCGCGGGTCGCGGCTTCCATCAGCTCGGCGAGCCGGTCTTCGGCTGCGTTCATCGTGATCTGCGTTCCCCTGGTGGATGGATGGTCCGAGGTCGGGTCGGCGGGTCAGTCAGTCATGCGCGGACGGGTCGGTCAGTCCTGGAACAGCAGCTCCCGGTCGCCGCCGAGCAGCTCGCGCAGCTGTTTGAGCGACCGGTTGCAGATGCTCTTGATCGCGGAGGGGGTGGTGTCCAGCATCGCGGCGACCGCCTCGACGCTGTGGTCGTCCAGGTAGCGCAGCACCATCACCGCGCGGTTGCGCGGCGGCAGCGACGCGAGCGCCTCGAGCAGCACCAGCCGCAGTTCCGGGTTGTCCCCGGGCGCGCTGGACTCGGCGAACTCGGCGACCGGGATCTCGCCGCTGCGCCGGAGCCTGCGGTGCGACAGATACGTGCGCAACAGCGCCTTGCGGGCGTACGCGTCCACGGACTCGCTGTTCTGGATGCGGTGCCAGGATGCGTAGAGCTTGGCCAGACACGTCTGCACCAGGTCCTGCGCCTCGTGCCAGTCCCCGCACATGAGGTACGCGATCCGGAAGAGCTGACCAGCCCTGGCGGACGCGAACTCGTGGTACTGCGAGAGGCCGGTGGACTCCCGATCACCCACAGTGGCTCCCCATGAACAGCCGAACAGTGCATCCGAGCATGACGACGTCATGGAGTAGAGACGCCGCGCGGCCGCGATAGGTAGCAGCGGGTTCGGGAACGCGCCGCGGCGGGGCGGGTCAGTCCAGGTGGAAGACCTCGGGCACCACGTGCCACCACTCCCCCGCCGCCGCCTCGGGCACCGGCTCCTGGCAGGGATCGGTCAGCTTCCACCAGCGCTGCGTCGCGGGATCGGCGGCGATCCGCGCCATGTCCGCGGCGTGGTCTTCGCCCACGTACTCGTAGTAGGCGAACAGCAGGCCGCTGTGCAGGTAGATCGAGTAGTTCCGGATGCCGCACGCGGTGAGCGTGGCCAGCACGTCGGGCCAGACCTCCCGGTGCAGGCGCAGGTACTCCTCGGCGTGCTCGGGGCGCAGCTTGATGACGGACGCGTAGCGGCGGCCGCGCGGCGAGGCGGGCTCGGGGGTGTCGGTTTCAGTCACCCGGGGACCGTATCTCGCCGCGTTCCACGGCGGCTACAGCCGGCTTCGCCGCTCACTACACGACTGTTGCCAGCTGATCGACGCCGGACCGGCATGCGGCAGCCGACTAATCGGCTTAATCAAGTCGTGTCTTTGCGAAATTCCATCAACATATTGCAGCGACTTGTCGCCGTCGCTACAGTGAGCGAGCTGCACCCGACCGGGGCAGCGCCGGGTGCTCAGGCCGCCGCGGGGTTCCGCAGCGCTGCCGGCGCTGCGTCATGGCGGCCGTTGCCGCAGGTCAGCAGATCGTCGTCAGGTTCCGCTCAGGGAGGACACAGATGTCCGCAAGGCAGAAGAGAAAGGCCGCGGCGTTCGCGTTCGCGGCGGCGGTGGCGCTCAGCGCGGCCGCCTGCTCGAGCAGCGGCGGTTCCGGCAGCGGCGGCACCAGCGCCGACGGCGTCGCCGACGGCAAGCCGCTCGACCCGAACGCCGCGGTGACCATCAGCATCGACTGCGCGCCGGCCTCGGACCAGCCGGGCCTGCAAGCGCAGTACAACGACGACCTGGCCACTTTCAAGGTCAAGTACCCGCACGTCACGGTCAACCCGCTGCCGAAGACCAAGTGCGAGGACCCGGCGCCGTTCACCGCGATGCTCAAGGGGCACACGGAGACCAACGCCTTCTACGCCTACTTCACCGACCAGGACCAGGTGCTCAACTCCGGCGAGGCCGCGGACATCACCGCGTACGTCAACCCGCAGACCGTCCCGGGCATCGGCGACATGCTGCCCACGGTGAAGAGTGAGATCAGCAAGGACGGCAAGACCTACGCGCTGCCGCGCATCTACTACACCACCGGCCTGGTCTACAACCGCGAGCTGTTCAAGCGCGCCGGGCTCGACCCGGACAAGCCGCCGACGACCTGGGCGGAGCTGGCCACCGACGCGGCGAAGATCTCCGCGCTGGGCAACGGCGTCACGGGATACGAGGACTACAGCGGCAACAACACCGGCGGCTGGCACTTCGGCGACGAGATCGACAGCCTCGGCGGCAGCCTGGTCACCCCGGACGGCAAGAAGGCCGCGTTCAACGACGCGAAGGGCCGGCAGGTCCTGCAAAACCTGTACGACATGCGGTGGAAGACCAACGGCATCGGCCCGACCCCGGTCACCCAGTGGGCGGACGCGTTCCCGCCGCTGGCCTCCGGCAAGGTGGGCATGATCATCGGCGCTCCCGACGTCATCTCGCACCTGACCAACTCGCTCGGCGACAAGCCGGACAAGTGGGGCCTCGGCCCGATCCCCGGCGGCAGCGGCCCGGCCACCGGCACCCAGGACGGCGGCGACCTGTTCTACTTCAAGAAGAGCGACACACCGAACCAGATCAAGGCCGCGGTCGCCTGGATCAACTACGAGTATCTGACGCCGGGCCAGGGCCAGTTCAACTACGCCCGCAACGTCGCGCTCTCCGGCGAGCCGGGCACCAACAAGTTCATCGCGGTGGGCCTGCCCGAGCCGCTGCTGTGGGCGCCCAACACCCCGATGGCGCAGGCCGACGCCGCCGCGCTGAAGGCCGCCAACGCGAACATGCCGGTGGCGAACTACGCGGCGTACCTGAACAACCCGGTCCCCGGCGTGCCCGAGCCGCCGGTCGCCGCGCAGCAGATCTACGCGGTCCTCGACAACGCGATGTCCGCGGTCATGACCAACCGCAACGCGAACATCCCGGCGCTGCTGAGCGACGCCGAGGGCAAGGTCAACTCGATCCTCGCCAACCAGTAGCGGGCACGCCCTCCTCTTGACAACGCCGTCCGCGGCGCGCGGGTCCGCCGGGCCCGCGCGCCGCCTGAGCACCAGGAGAGACACCGGTGGCAGCCGTCATCGCGCGCGATCGCGCCGAGACCGCCGCGCAGCACCGCGGACCCGAGAGCAGGTTCGCGCGGGCGTTACGCCGCAACGCGCAGGCCTACAGCTTCCTGATCGTCTCGGTGCTGTGCTTCGCGATGTTCACCTGGTACCCGATGATCCGCGAGATCATCGAGTCCTTCCAGCACCTGCACTACGGGGTCACCAGCTTCTCCGGGCTGCGCAACTACCGGCAGATCGCCGACGACCCGTTCTTCTGGCAGGCCTGGCGCAACACCCTCCAGTTCACCGGGCTGGCGCTGGTGTTCGGCTTCGCGCTGCCGTTCGCCGCCGCGGTGGTCATCAACGAGTTCCGGCACGCGCAGGCCTATCTGCGCATCCTGGTGTACCTGCCGGTGATGCTGCCGCCGGTGGCGGGCATCCTGCTGTTCCGCAACTACTTCATGGACCCGGGCAACGCGGGCCTGTTCAACCAGCTGCTGCACGCGGCGCACCTGCCCACCTCGCAGTGGTGGGGCTCGGCGGCCAGCTCGATGCCCTCGCTGGTGCTGATCTCCACCTGGACCAACATGGGCGGCGCGACGCTGATCTACCTGGCCGCGCTCCAGGGCATCCCCGGCGAGCTGTACGAGGCGGCCGAGATCGACGGCGCCGGGCTGTTCAAGCGGATCTGGCACGTGACCGTCCCGCAGACCCGCACCATCCTGTCGCTGCTGCTGATGCTCCAGATCGTGGCGACCATGCAGATGTTCACCGAGTCGTTCGTGGCCACCGGCGGCGGGCCGGAGAGCTCCACCGTCACGATCGTCTACTTGGCGTACAACTACGCCTTCCAGTTCAGCAACTTCAACACCGCCGAGGCGCTCGGGGTGATCATGTTCGTGGTCCTCGGCATCTTCTCCGTCATCTACATCCGGCTCGAGCGACACGGGAACGAGGGGTGACCATGGCAGGCATCGACGCCGCACGGCCCAGGACCCTGATCTCCCGGGCAGCGCTGAACCGCAGCAGCGGCAGGCGGGCGTACTGGGCCGCGCTGACCGCCATCCTGGTGCTGTTCACCCTGGTCTTCCTCTTCCCGCTGTACTGGATGATCACCGGCGGGTTCAAGTCCACCCCGGAGCTGGTCAAGAACCCGCCGAGCCTGGTGCCGACGCATCCGCGGGTGTCGGCGTACCAGACCGCGTGGACCGAGCTGCACATGGGACGGCTGCTGCTCAACACGCTGGTCTACGCGGGCGGGGCGCTGGCGCTCCAGCTGACTTTCTGCGTCGCGGCCGCCTACGCGCTGTCCAAGCTGCGGCCGGTGCTGGGCAACCTCATCCTCGGGATGATGCTGGGCACCATGATGATCCCGGCGGCCATCCTGATCATCCCCCAGTACCTGACGGTGCTCGACCTGCCGCTGGTGCACTGGAACCTGATCAACACCCCGTGGGTGATCTGGCTGCCCTCGGTGGCCAACGCGTTCAACGTCTTCCTGCTCAAGCGGTTCTTCGACTCCATACCGCAGGACCTGCTGGACGCCGCGGCCATCGACGGGGCCGGCCCGATGCGCACGCTGCGCTCGATCGTGCTGCCGATGTCCCGGCCGATCCTCGGGGTCGTCTCGATCTTCACGGTGATCACCGTGTGGAAGGACTTCCTCTGGCCGCTGCTGACGCTGACCGACCCGGCCAAGATGACGTTGAACGTCGGGGTCAGCAACGCGGCGGCCAACATGCAGCAGAACGTGCTGATCGCGGGGCTGGCGATGGCCTCGCTGCCGACCATCGCCTTCTTCCTGTTCTTCCAGCGCAACATCATGGCCGGCCTCACCAGCGGCGCCATGAAGGGCTGACGGACGCGCGTCCGAGCCGCCCCACCGGTTCACGGGAGATCAGCGTCGATCACCGGGTGCCTCTATACCGGATCAGTGACTTAGAGAGCGGGTAGTCCGTGCCTGACGTGCGATCCCACGACTCGGTCGGTTGGTGGCGGTCCGCCGCCATCTACCAGATCTACCCACGAAGCTTCGCCGACGGGAGCGGCGACGGCGTCGGCGACCTGGCCGGGGTGCGGGCGCGGCTCGGGTACCTCGCCGCGCTGGGCGTGGACGCCCTCTGGTTCAACCCCTGGTACGCCTCGCCGCAGGCCGACGCCGGCTACGACGTGTCCGACTACCGGGCGATCGACCCGGTGTTCGGCACGCTGGCCGAGGCCGAGCAGCTGATCGTCGAGGCGCACGCGCTCGGCCTGCGCATCATCGTGGACGTGGTGCCGAACCACTGCTCCGACCAGCACCCCTGGTTCCGCCGGGCGCTCGCCGAGGGACCCGGCAGCGCGGCCCGCGACCTGTTCTGGTTCCGGCCGGGCCGCGGCCTGGGCGGCGAGCTGCCGCCGAACGACTGGCAGTCCATCTTCGGCGGCCCGGCCTGGACCCGCACCACCGATCCGGACGGCACGCCGGGCGACTGGTACCTGCACCTGTTCGCGGCCGAGCAGCCGGACCTGAACTGGCAGAACGCGAAGGTCCGGGCGGAGTTCGAGGACGTGCTGCGATTCTGGTTCGACCGCGGCGCCGACGGGGTGCGCATCGACTCGGCGGCCCTGCTGCTCAAGGACGGCGCTCTCGCGGACTTCGACCCCGACAATCCTCCGGACCCGCATCCGTACACGGATCGCGACGAGGTGCACGAGATCTACCGCTCGTGGCGGCGGATCGCCAACTCGTACCCCGATCCGCGGGCGCTGATCGGCGAGGTCTGGCTGCCCGACGCGCAGCGCTTCGCCAACTACCTGCGGCCGGACGAGCTGCACACCGCGTTCAACTTCGCCTTCCTCGGCTGCGCCTGGCAGGCCGGCGCGCTGCGCGCGGTGATCGACGAGACGCTGGCCGTGCACGCCCCGGTCGGCGCGCCGGCGACCTGGGTGCTGTCCAACCACGACGTGCCGCGGCACGTGACCCGCTACGGCCGCGCGGACACCTCGTTCAACCTCGAGTACCGGCAGCTCGGCGCGCCGACCGACCTGGCGCTCGGCACCCGCCGGGCCCGCGCGGCGATCCTGCTCGCGCTGGCGCTGCCCGGGTCGGCTTACATCTACCAGGGCGAGGAACTCGGCCTCGAAGAGGTCGAGGACCTGCCGGACGCGGTACGCCAGGACCCGATGTTCTTGCGCACCGCCGGGGCCAACCTCGGCCGGGACGGCTGCCGGGTGCCGCTGCCGTGGACCGGGCAGAAGCCGCCGTTCGGGTTCAGCGCGGACGGCGCCGGGGACTCGGGCGGCGAGCCGTGGCTGCCGCAGCCGGAGTCCTGGAAGGCGCTGACCGTCGAGGCGCAGTCCGGCGATCCGGGCTCGATGCTCGAGCTCTACCGCGCGGCCCTGGCCTTCCGGCGATCGAGCCCCGTCCTCGGCGACGGCACGCTCACATGGCTTCCCGCGCCGGACGGGGTGCTGGCCATCGGGCGCGGGCCGTCCTTCGCGTGCGTGGTCAACCTGTCGAGCGAGCCGGTCGCGCTGCCGCTGGACGGCACCGTCGTGCTGTGCAGCGGCACGACGACGGACGGCCTGCTGCCTTCCGACACGGCCGCATGGGTGACCCGCTGACCCGCGGCCGGAAAAGCGGGTGACAGCGCCCGGCGGCCCGGCGAGAATCCGCAACCATGGGCTACGTCGACGTCTCAGGTCTCCAGCATGTGCTCCCGGACGGGCGGGTGCTGCTGGCGGAGGTCTCCTTCCGCGTCGGCGAGGGCGCCAAGGTCGCCCTGGTCGGGCCGAACGGGGCCGGCAAGACCACGCTGCTGCGGCTGATCGCCGGGGACCTGCCGCTGCGGGAGGGCGCGATCGCCCGCGTCGGCGGGGTCGGCGTGATGCGCCAGTTCATCGGGATGATCGGCGACGAGACGACGCTGGGCGGCCTCGCGCTCTCGCTCGCGCATCCCGCCGCGCGCGACGCCGGGCAGCGCCTTGAGCAGGCCGAGGCCGCGCTCGCGCAGGCCGAGCGCGTCGCGGAAGCGGCGCTCGCCGACGCCCCGGACACGTTCGACGCCTCGATGGAGGCCGTGGAGAAGGCGCAGCTGCGGTACGCGAACGCGCTCACCGAGTGGGGCGACGCGGGCGGGTACGAGCTCGAAGTCGTCTTCGACACCGCCGCGGTCGCCGTGCTCGGCCTGCCGTGGGACGAGGTGCGCCGCCGTCCGGTGCGCACGCTGTCCGGCGGGCAGCAGAAGCGCTTCGCGCTGGAGCTGCTGCTGCGCGGCACCGACGAGGTGCTGCTGCTCGACGAGCCGGACAACTTCCTCGACGTGCCGGGCAAGCGCTGGCTCGAGGCGCGGCTGCGCGAGTCGGCCAAGACGGTGCTGTACATCTCGCACGACCGCGAGCTGCTGGCCAACACCGCCGATCGGGTGGTCGCAGTCGAGGGCGGCTCCGTCTGGACGCACCCCGGGTCGTTCGCGTCCTGGCACGAGGCACGCGCGGCGCGCCACGAGCGGCTGGACGAGCAGCGGCGCCGCTGGGACGAGGAGCACGCAAAGCTCAAGGAACTGGTGCGGATGTACCAGGTCAAGGCCTCGCACAACGACGGCATGGCCAGCCGGCTCCAGGCGGCGCGCACCCGGCTGGCAAGGTTCGAGGAGGCCGGGCCGCCGCAGGAGGTGCCGCGCGAGCAGAACATCAGGATGCGGCTGGACGGCGGGCGCACCGGCAAGCGGGCGATCGTCTGCGAGAAGCTGGAGCTCGACCGGCTGACCAGGCCGTTCGACTTCGAGGTCTGGTACGGCGACCGGGTCGCGGTGCTCGGCCCGAACGGCAGCGGCAAGTCGCACCTGCTGCGGCTGCTCGGCCGCGGCGGCACGGACCCGGACCCGGCGCTGCTGCCGGTCGGCGCCGCGGTCGGTTCAGCCGCCGGCGGCTACGGCATCGACGGCTCCGCCGACGCCGGGCCCGCCCTGGCGCCGGTGGCGCACCACGGTACGGCGCGACTCGGCGCGCGCGTCATACCCGGACACTTCTCGCAGACGCACGAGCGGCCGGAACTGGCCGGCCGCACCCTCGCCGAGATCCTCTGGCAGGGCGACCCGCGGCGGCCGAGCCTGCCGCGCGACACGGCGATGGGCGCGCTGGGCCGCTACGAGCTGGCCGGGCAGGGCGATCAGCGGTTCGACACGCTGTCCGGCGGGCAGCAGGCCAGGTTCCTGATCCTGCTGCTCGAGCTGTCCGGGGCGACGCTGCTGCTGCTCGACGAGCCGACCGACAACCTGGACCTGGCCAGCGCCGAGGCGCTGGAGGCCGGGCTCGCCGGATTCGAGGGCACGGTCGTCGCGGTCACCCACGACCGCTGGTTCACCCGGTCCTTCGACCGGTTCCTGCTGCTGCGCGCGGACGGCGAGGTCGTCGAGGTGCCCGAGCCGGTGTGGGACTGATCCCCGGCACGGCGCGGTGGCGTAGGCCGTCGGCGGCGTGATGGGATGCAAGAGATCCAAAAAAAGCTACCTCGTGGAGGCCTTTCAGTCATGGCACGGTTCAAAGTCGGGGTGCAGCTGCGCCCGCAGCACTGTGAGATGGCGCAGCTGCGCGCCGCCTGGAAGGAAGCCGACGCGCTCGGCGTGGACACGATCTGGACCTGGGACCACTTCTATCCGCTGTACGGCCCGGCGGACGGCGCGCACTACGAGTGCTGGACCACGCTCGCCGCCATCGCCGCCGACACCAGCCACGCGCGGTTCGGCGCGCTGGTGACCTGCAACAGCTACCGCAATCCCGACCTGCTCGCCGACATGGCCCGCACGGTGGACCAGATCAGCGGCGGCCGGCTGATCCTCGGCATCGGCTCCGGCTGGTTCGAGCGGGACTACACCGAGTACGGGTTCGAATTCGGCACCGCGCCGGAGCGGCTGCGCGCGCTGCGCGCCTCGCTGCCGCGGATCAAGCAGCGCCTCGGGCGGCTGAACCCGGCCGGGTCGGACATCCCGATCATGGTCGGCGGCAGCGGCGAGAAGGTCACCCTGCGGATCGTGGCCGAGCACGCGCAGCTGTGGAACGCCTTCGGCCCGCCGGAGAACTTCGCCCACAAGAACGCGGTGCTCGACGAGTGGTGCCGGAAGCTGGGGCGCGACCCGGCGCAGATCGACCGCACCGTGATGATCGACGCGAACGAGGTGGACAACGTCGAGCCCTACCTCGAGGCCGGTGCGACGCACCTCATCCTCGGCTCGGACGTGCCGTTCGACCTCAAGCCGCTGGAGCGGCTGCTGGAGCACGCCCGCTCCTGAGCGGATGACCGAACAACCGACCCGAGGCCGGCGAAGCGCCTCGCGGGTGCCGCACGCGGCGTCCGCGAGGCGCTTCGAAAGTTTCAGGCCGCAGCGCGCCGGCCGCACGCATCGGGTACGTTCTGCCTGCGGCGCCTGAGAGCAGCGGTACGCAAGCGCTTCGATGACATTGCCGGAATATCGCGCCGAGCTTACGATCCCGAGCGTCAGTGCAATCGAAGCGCTTCGACGGACCTGCCTTGCCTGCCCTGCGCGCCAGCCAGCATCTGCCATCCGCCCGAGCGCACCCACCCGCGAGGAGCCGGAGGCTCTCCCATGCGAAGAAGGCTCGTCCAAGCGGTGATCGCCACAGCGACCGCGGCCGCGGCGGCGCTCTCACCGGTCCTGGTGAAGGCGGCGGCCACGCCCGCCGAGGCCGCCACCCCGGCGACCACCGCGTACAGCTGGAAAAGCGTCGCGATCGGCGGCGGCGGCTTCGTCCCGAACATCGTGTTCAACACCGGGGCGGCGAACATCGTCTACGCGCGCACCGACATCGGCGGCGTGTACCGGTGGAACCAGAGCACGAGTTCGTGGACCTCGCTGATGGACTGGGTCGGCCAGTCCAACTGGGGCTACGAGGGCGGGGTCTCGATCGCCGCGGACCCGATCAACACCAACAAGGTGTGGGTCGCCGCCGGCATGTACACCAACTCCTGGGACCCGAACAACGGCGCCATCCTGCGCTCGTCGGACCAGGGCAACACCTGGTCGGTCAGCACGCTGCCGTTCAAGCTCGGCGGCAACATGCCGGGACGCGGCATGGGCGAGCGGCTCGCGGTGGACCCGAACAACGACAACGTGCTCTACTTCGGCGCGCCGAGCGGCAAGGGCCTGTGGAAGTCCACCGACTCGGGCGTGACCTGGTCGCAGGTGGCGAACTTCCCGAACGTCGGCAACTACGCGCAGGACGCGACGGACACCAGCGGCTACCTCGCCGACAACCAGGGCGTGACCTGGGTCGCCTTCGACAAGGCGACCGGCACCGGCGGCAGCGCGACCAAGACCATCTTCGTCGGCGTCGCGGACCTCCAGAACACGGTGTACCAGAGCACCGACGCGGGCGCCACGTGGTCGCGGGTGGCCGGTCAGCCCACCGGGTTCATGGCGCACAAGGGCGTGGTGGACCCCGCCAACGGCATCCTGTACATCGCCACCAGCAACAAGGGCGGACCGTACGACGGCTCGTCCGGCGACGTGTGGAAGTACACGCTCGCCACCGGGACGTGGACGCAGATCAGCCCGGTGAAGTCGTCCGACACGAGCAACGACTACTACGGCTACAGCGGCCTGTCGATCGACGCGCAGCACCCGAGCACCATCATGGTGACCGGGTACAGCTCGTGGTGGCCGGACACCTTCATCTTCCGCAGCACCGACGGCGGGGCGACCTGGAAGCAGGCCTGGAACTTCACCAGCTACCCGAACCGGGCCGACGCCTACACGATGGACGCCACCGCGACGCCGTGGCTGAGCTTCAACACCGCCACGCAGGAGCCGACCGAGTCGCCGAAGCTCGGCTGGATGACCGAGGGCCTGGCGATCGACCCGTTCAACTCCAACCGGATGTTCTACGGCACCGGCGCCACGCTGTTCGGCACCACCAACCTGACCAACTGGGACTCGGGCACCAGCTTCACCATCAAGCCCTTCGTCGCCGGCCTGGAGGAGACCGCCGTCAACGGCCTGATCAGCCCGCCGTCCGGCGCGCCGCTGATCTCCGCGCTCGGCGACATCGACGGCTTCGTGCACACCTCGCTGACCAGCGTGCCCTCGGCGATGTTCGACCAGCCGAACCTGAGCAGCGGCGACAGCGTGGACTACGCGGAGCTCCAGCCGGCCACCCTGATCCGCACCGGCGACATCGACAAGACGCAGAGCGGGAACGCCAACGTCAACCGCTTCGCGTTCAGCACGAACGGCGGCAGCAGCTGGTTCCAGGCCTCGGCCGAGCCCGGCGGCGTCACCGGCGGCGGCCTCGGCGCGATCGCGGCCGACGCCAGTTCCGCGCTGTGGAGCCCGAAGGGCGCCGGGGTCTACTACACGACCACCTACGGCAGCTCGTGGACCGCGTCCACCGGCATCCCCGCCGGCGCGGTCATCGCCGCCGACCGGGTCAGCCCGAAGGTCTACTACGGCTACTCCGCCGGCAAGTTCTACGTGAGCACCAACGGCGGCGCGAGCTTCACCGCGACCGCGGCGACCGGCCTGCCGGACAGCGGCAACGTCTACATCAAGGCGCTGCCGGGCGCGGCCGGCGACGTATGGCTGACCGGCGGCGACCAGAACGGCACGTCCGGGATCTGGCACTCGACGAACTCGGGCGCGAGCTTCACCAAGCTGTCCAGCGCCACCGCCGCGATCAACCTCGGCTTCGGCAAGTCGGCCGCGGCCGGCGGCTACCCGGCGCTGTACGCGATCGCGACGGTCAACGGCGTGCAGGGCATCTTCCGGTCCGACGACACCGGCGCGAGCTGGACCCGGATCAACGACGCGCAGCACCAGTGGGGCAACATCGGCGCCGCCATCACCGGCGACCCGCGCACCTACGGACGCGTGTACGTCGGCACCAACGGCCGCGGCATCGTGTACGGCGACCCGAGCGGCACGTCCACCGGCAGCCCGAGCGCGAGCGCCAGCCCGAGCCCGAGCGCGAGCGCGAGTTCCAGCCCGAGCGCGTCCGCGTCGCCGAGCCCGTCGAGGTCGGCTTCGCCCTCCGCGTCGGCCTCGGCGTCGCCGAGCCCAAGTTCCAGCGGATTCGGCTGCCACATCACCTACACCAAGAACAGCGAATGGCCCGGCGGCTTCACCGCCACAGTCACGATCAACAACACCGGCACCACCACCATCAACGGCTGGACGGTGAAGTTCACCTTCCCCGGCGACCAGGTCGTGACCGGCTCCTGGAACAACGGATCGCTGACGCAGAGCGGCAAGACGGTCACCGCGACCAACGCGTCGTACAACGGCACGATCGCTCCCGGCGGCAACACCAACTTCGGGTTCCAGGGGACGTGGACGTCGAACGACTCGTCTCCGACCTCGTTCACGCTCAACGGAACCACGTGCACCTGATCCGCGTACAAACCGCTGAACGCGGATAACTGAGCCGCCCCTGCGCTCGTCCCCGCCGAGGGATGGGCGCAGGGGCGGCGCGCTTTACGGCGAGCACGCGCTCCGGGAACGCGTCAGGAGCGAGGCACCGAGGTGGGCAGCGGGTGGTCCGGATCGAGCGCGGGCAGGCCGTCCAGGCTCTTGGCGTTGACCCCGGCGACGCGCTCGGCCCACTCCTCGGGCGTGCGCGTCGCGTGGACCTTGTCGAGCACCGGCCGCTCGTCCACGACCTCCATGTACGGAACCGCGTATCCGCACGAGTCGGCGACCCGCTGCACGTCGATCAGGATGATCGAGCGCAGGCCGGGGTGCTGGAGGTTGAAGCGCGGCGCGAGCAGGGCGAACTCGGGGTCGTCCGGCCGCAGCACCCTGCCGTGCCCGTGCAGCCGCAGGATGCGCGAGTTGCGGGTGAAGGAGCAGAACATCACCACGACGCGGCCGTTCTGCTTGAGGTGCGCGATGGTCTCCGCGCCGGAGCCGAACAGGTCGAGGTACGCGACGGTGTGCCCGTCGATGACGGCGAACGAGTCGCGGTAGCCCTTCGGCGAGATGTTCACCAGCCCGTCGGCGCCGCTCGGCGCGGTGCCGACGAAGAACATCGGCTGCTGCTCGATGAACTCGCGGATGTCGTCGTCGATCTCGGTGAAGACGTGCGCCATACCGTTCATCGTAAGGCGTGACGCGCTCCCGCGCCGCATACAGCTGTGGGGCGCATCGAGTGATGCGCCCCACAGCGGGGACTACGCCGCTTCCCGGATCATCACGAGCTGTATGTCGTCGTGCAGACCGTTCCGTTGAGGCTGATCGCCGCGGGCGAGGGATACGCCGCGGTGTTGTTGCCGACGAAGCCGATGTTGATCGAGTTGCCGCTGTTGGGCGCCAGGTTCGCGTCCCAGTCCACGTTGGTGGCGTGCACGTTCTGGCCGTCCGCCGACCAGTTCGCGTTCCAGCCGGAGCTGAACGACTCGGTCGTCGCCGGGAAGGTGAAGGTCAGCGTCCAGCCGTTGATCGGGCTCGGCCCGGTGTTGGTGATCGTGATCGAGGCGACGAAGCCGCTGCCCCACGCCGTGGTGACCTGGTAGTCCACCGCGCAGGTGCTGTTGTTCGGCGTGCTGGTGGTGAAGGTCACCGGGTCCGACGCTCTGGAGAGATAGCCCTTCTGGTCCGTCGCCAGCACGTTGATCGTGTAGCCGGTGCCGGGCACCAGGTTGTAGATCGTCGCCGAGTTCGTGGTGGACTCGGCCAGCAGCTGGCTGACCGTGCCGTACTGCCGGAAGATCTCGTAGCGGGTCACCTGGCCGCCGCTCGAGGGCGTCCAGCTGATCGTCGCCCGGGTGCCGGTGACCCCGGAGGCGGCCGGCGCGCCGGGTGCCGTCAGGGCGCTGACGCCGTTGCCCGAGGGGGTGAGCACGACGGTCGCGATCGAGTACGGCGGCAGGGTCTGGCTGCTGCTCGTGCCCTGCGACGCCGTGGTGATCGAGGTCGCCTCGTCGCCGTAGGTGTACACGGTCGGTGTCGCGGTGCTCGGCTGGAATCCGGTGTAGTGCAGGCTGATCGGGTAGGCGTTGTTCGGGTCCTTGTTCACCAGCTGCACGGCGAGCTTGCCGTTCGCCTGGAGCACGGCGTGCGCGCTGACCAGCGCCTGGTCGGTCCCGGCGGCCACCATCTGGTCGCCCGGCCGGCCCAGCTTGCTCAGCATGCTGATCGCGTAGTAGGGCGGGAACGGGGTGTTGAGGGCCGGCTCGCAGACCGTGCCGACGCAGGTGGCGCTGGACAGGATGCCCCAGTCGTTGAAGTCGGTGGCGCCGTCGGGCGCGGTGCTGATCGTGCCGGCGCCGTTGTGCGTGTCCCACCAGTCCACGGTGAACACGCCCTGCTCGAGCGCGGTCATGTACGCGTCGGCGCCGAACAGCGCGTCGGGCTGGGTCGTGGTGAACTGGCTCGAGTTCAGCTCGGTGAGCGCGATGCCGAGGTTCGGGCCGTTCGCGCCGGCGTACTTGTCGATCTGGCTGCGCAGCTGGGACAGCTCGCCGATCAGCTGCTCCGGCTCGGACAGCGCGGTCGCGGCGCCCTGGCCGCTCGGGTACCAGTGCACGATGACGAAGTCGACCGCCGATCCGGCGATCGACAGGACCGTGCGGTTCCAGTCGTAGCTGTCGCCGGTGGCGACCGACCCGTCCGGCCAGTTGCCCGGCATGGTCAGCACCGCGCCGATCTTGACCGTGGGATCGACGGCCTTCATCGCGGAGGAGTACTGCACCACGTTGTTCGCGTACGTCGTCGGGCTCTTGCTCGCGTGGTCGTCGGCCTCCCAGTCGGCGCCGTAGTAGCCGTTGCCGTAGTTCTCGTTGCCGATCTCCCAGTACTTGACGCCGTAGCCCTTGGTGACGTTGGCGTACCTGACCCAGCCGGCGGCCTCCTCGGGGGTGCCGGTGCCGTAGTTGGCGATCAGGATCGGCTGCGCCCCGATCTTCTTCGCGGTGCCTATGAAGGAGTCGAACTCGGTGCCCGGCGCGACGTACCCGCCGGGAGCGGTGTGCGTCTGCCAGTGGTAGATGTCGCCGTACGAGCCGCCCGGGTATCGCAGCATGCCGATGTTCGCCTGCTGGAGCAGGTCCTGCACCACGGGCACGTTCATCTGGTTGTCCCATACCGCGCTGTTGAGGCCGTAGCCGGTCGCGGGTATCTTGCCGAGCCCCTCATGGGTGTTGACCGTCACGTTCACCGGGGCCGGCGTGTCCGCGGCCACGGCCGCGGCTCCCCCGCCGGCCAACGCCCCGCCGGAAGGGGCCAGCGCCCCGGCCAGCGCCAGCGCGGCTCCCCCGGCCACCCGCCGATACCAGCGGGCAGGCTTCGATCGCGAGCTCACCTCGTGCTCCTTCCGGATGTCCGATCATCAGCACTCGGATCGTCGCGCCCCGCCGCCAAGAGCGTCAACGTCCTGTGAAACTTTCACGAGAAGCCGCACGTCGAAGGCCATCGAACGGCCAGGTCGGCGTCCATCCGTCGTACGGGACTCGAACAACGAACCCGTGCCCCCGGGCCGCGACGCCCGCTGCGGGGCATCCGCGGCCGGCGCGCACCACTGGCACACCTGCGCCGGCCGGATCCGCCCTTCCCGCGAATGCAGCCCTAAGATCAGCGCGTGACCTCACCCCCTGCGGCCGCCCCCGACCGCGCCGGGC
>JBKOWZ010000028.1:0-8595 GCA_046724665.1 Actinomycetota bacterium | reverse complement strand
GGCCACAGCTATTTCAGGGCTCGATCAGTCGGCACGCCGCCGGGCGTGCCGAGGGCTTCGGGCGCGGGTGAAGAAGTGCCCGGGAACCATTGACCAAGCCGAAGCACATCTGTAACTTCCTGCTAGCATCCCGCAAAAAATCGTCATTGGCTAGTCAGAGATATCTACTAAGACTGCAATTTCTCGACTAGCAGTCCTTCTTCACCGTTCACGCACCACGCCGACGAAGTCGTACGTGCGGAAGACCCCGACTTCCCCGGCGCCCGCCCACCCCCTTGTGCCAGAGGAAGAGGATGAGAACGAGAAACGGACCGACCAGGCTGCGCACCGCGCTCGTCGCGGTGGCCGGCCTGCTGGTCTCCCTGCTGCCGGTGCTGCACGCGGCGCCGGCCGCCGCGGCGGGGACCAATCTCGCGCTGGGCAAGACGGCCGGCGCCGGCAGCGCCAACGGCCAGTACGTCGCCGCCAACCTCAACGACAACAACCAGGCCAGCTACTGGGAGAGCGCGAACAGCGCCTTCCCGCAGTGGGCGCAGATCGATCTCGGCGCCGCGACCCAGGTCAACCAGGTGGTGCTGCAACTGCCCACCGGGTGGGGCACGCGGACGCAGACGCTGTCGATCCAGGGCGGCACCGACGGCACGAACTTCTCCACCATCGTCGCGTCCGCCGGCTACACCTTCGACCCGGCCTCGGGCAACACGGTGACGATCAACTTCGGCGCCACCAACGCACGCTACGTCCGGGCCAACATCACCGCCAACACCGGCTGGGCCGCCGGGCAGCTGGCCGAGTTCCAGATCTATGGACCGGCCGCCGCGTCGGCCAACCTGGCGCTCGGCAAGACGATGAGCTCCAGCGGCGTGAGCCAGACTTATGCCGCGAGCAACGCCAACGACGGCAACCAGTCCACCTATTGGGAGAGCACGAACAACGCCTTCCCGCAGTGGCTCCAGGTGGACCTCGGCGCCTCGGTCGCGATCAACAAAGTGGTGTTGCAGACCCCGGTGGCCGGCTGGGGCGCGCGCACCGAGACCCTGTCGGTCCGGGGCAGCACCGACGGCACGGGCTTCTCCGACATCGTGGCCTCGGCGAGCTACAACTTCGACCCGGCCAGCAACAGCACCGTGACGATCAACTTCAACTCGACCACCACTCGGTACGTGCGGCTGAACATCACAGCGAACACCGGCTGGCCGGCCGGCCAGATCGCCGAATTCCAGGTGTACGGCCCAACCTCCGGCGACACCCAGGCGCCGACCGCGCCGGGCAGCCTGGCCTACACCCAGGCCGCCAACGGTGCCATCACGCTGACCTGGAGCGCCTCGACCGACAACGTGGGCGTCACGAACTACGACGTCTACGCCAACAACGCGCTGCTGACCAGCGTTCCGGGCACCGCGCTCACCTACACCGACAACCCGCCGACGACGCAGACGGTCACCTACTTCGTCCGCGCCCGCGACGCGGCCGGCAACCAGTCGGCCAACAGCAACAGCGTCACCCGGACCGGCCAGAGCGCGACGCCGCCCACGGCGCCGAGCAACCTGGCCTACACCTCCCCGGCCTCCGGGCAGCTCAAGCTGACCTGGAGCGCGTCGAGCGACGCGGTCGGCGTGACCGGCTACAACGTCTACCGCAACTCGGCGAAGATCGCCTCGGTCTCCGGCAGTACCCTGACGTACACGGATTCGGTGGCTGACACGCTGACCGTCTCCTACTACGTGACGGCGACCAACGCGGCCGGGCTCGAGTCCGCGCCGAGCAACACGGTCACCCGCACCGGCAGCGGCGGCACCGGCACCAACCTGGCGCTGAACAAGCCGATCGACGGAACCGCGTACACGTACATCTTCGCCCCGGCGAACGCCGACGACGGCGATGTCACCACGTACTTCGAGGGCTCCTCGTATCCCAGCAACCTGACGGTCCACCTGGGCGCCAACGCCGACCTCACCTCGGTGGCGGTCAAGCTCAACCCGGCGACCGCGTGGGGCGCGCGCACCCAGACCATCGCGGTGCTCGGGCGCGAACAGAGTTCGAGCACGTTCACCACGCTGTCCGCAGCGAAGAGCTACAGCTTCGACCCGAACGCCAACGCCAACACGGTCACGATCCCGGTCTCCGGGCGGGTGACCGACGTGGAGCTGTCCATCACCAGCAACAGCGGCGCGCCCGGTGGGCAGGCCGCCGAGTTCCAGGTCTTCGGCACCCCCGCGCCGAACCCGGACCTCACGGTGACCAGCAGTTCGTGGACGCCGTCCGCGCCGATCGAGACCGACTCGATCACCGCCTCGGCCGTGGTGCGCAACGCGGGCAGCGCGAGCGCCGCGGCCAGCACCGCGAACTTCTACCTCGGCACCGCAAAGGTCGGTACGGCCGCCGTCCCGGCGCTGGCCGCGGGCGCCTCGGCCACCGTGTCGGCGAACATCGGCACGCAGAACGCCGGCACGTATCAGCTCACGACGAAGGTGGACGAGTCGAACAGCATCATCGAGCTCGACGACACCAACAACTCCGCCACCAACCCGGCCGCCCTGGTGGTCAGCGCGGTGCAGAGCGCCGACCTGGTCGGCACGCTGAGCTGGACCCCGGGCCACCCGGCGGCCGGCAACTCGGTCGGCTTCTCCGCCACGATCAAGAACCAGGGCAACGTCGCGACGACCGGCGGCTCGCACGGCGTGACAGTGACGCTGCTGAACCAGAACAACCAGACCGTCACGACGCTCACCGGCTCGTTCACCGGCACCGTCGCGGCCGGCGCCACCACCGCGCCGATCTCGCTGGGCAGCTGGACCGCGGCGAACGGCAAGTACACCGCGCACATGGTGGTGGCCGCCGACGCGGACGAACTGTCGGTCAAGCAGCCGAACAACACCACCGACACGCCGTTCTTCGTCGGTCAGGGCGCGAACATGCCGTATGACATGTACGAGGCCGAGGCCGGCACGATCGGCGGCGGCGCGACGCTCGTCGGCCCGAACCGCACGATCGGCGACATCGCAGGCGAGGCGTCCGGCCGGCAGGCGGTCACGCTGAACTCGACCGGGTCCTTCGTGCAGTGGACCTCGCGGGTGCCGACCAACACCTTCGACCTGCGCTACTCGATCCCGGACGCGTCCGGCGGCGGCGGCACCAACGCCACGCTCGACCTGTACGCCAACGGAACCCTGGTCCAGGCGCTGAATCTGACCTCGCACTACGCGTGGCTGTACGGCGCCGAGACAGGCCCCGGCGACTCGCCGGGCGCCGGCTCGCCGCGGCACATCTACGACGAGTCAGGGTTCGTACTGCCGACCTCGTATCCCGCGGGCACCGTGTTCAAGCTCCAGAAGGACTCCGCGAACTCGTCGCAGTACGCGGTGGACTTCATGAACCTGGAGCAGGCGAGCCAGGCCGCCAACCCGGACCCGGCCCACCTGGTCGTCCCGGCCGGCTTCACCCAGCAGGACGTGCAGGCCGCGCTGGACAAGGTGCGGATGGACACCACCAACACCTTCACCGGCGTGTACCTGCCTGCCGGCCAGTACTCGGTGAGCGGCCGGCTGCTGGTCTACAACAAGCCGGTCAGGGTGGTCGGCGCGGGCGTCTGGTACACGCGCTTCGCCGCGCCGACGAACCAGACGAACACCGACACCGGCTGGGACCTCCAGTCCGGCGCGAGCGGCTCGTCGTTCAGCGGTTTCGCCTGGTTCGGCAACTACACCACCCGCCAGGACGGCCCCGGCCACACCTGGGACCTGCGCAACCAGTCCAACATCACCATCGACAACGTGTGGATCGAGCACAACGTGGTGGGCGTGTGGGGCGCGTCGAACGTGCAGAACTCGACGTTCACCAACCTGCGCCTGCGCGACACGCTGGCCGACGGCATCAACCTCACCAACGGCAGCCAGGGCAACCTGATCTCCAACGACGAGGCGCGGTCCACCGGCGACGACAGCTTCGCGCTGTTCGCCGCCCAGGACCAGTGCGGCGGCTGCAAGCTCGCCAACAACACCATCCAGAACGTGACCGCGCTGACCCCCTGGCGCGCCGCGGGAGTCGCCGTCTACGGCGGCGTCAACAACACGATCCAGAACTTCTACGTCGCGGACACGCTCTGCTACTCGGGCCTGACGATCAGCTCGCTGAACTTCGGCTTCGCCTTCGAAGGGTTCGAACAGAGCCCGCCGACCACCGTCGCGAACTTCTCGCTGGCCCGCGACGGCGGCCACTTCTGGGGCCAGCAGGCGTTCGGCGCGCTGTGGATGTTCGCGGCCACGAACCCGTTCATCGGCCTGCGGATCAACGACTCGTCCATCACCGATCCGACCTACACCGGGATCATGTTCCAGACGGACTACGTCGGCGGCGCCGCGGCGTCCCGCTTCCAGGACACGGTCTTCACCAACACCACCATCACCGGGTCGCATGCGAACAACGACGGCTTCGGCAACGGCAAGTCCGGCTTCGGCGTCTGGGCGAACCCGCTGCCCGAGGCCGGACAGGGTCCGCCGGTCGGCTCGGTGACGTTCAATCACCTGGTGGAGAGCGACAACGACGTCAACATCCAGAACACCACCAGCACCTTCACCATCACCGTGAACCCGTAGGCTCGCCGGCACCCCCGGGCGCCGGAAGGTGAGCGGGCCCCCACGTCTCGGCGCGGGGGCCCGTGAGGTTTTACAGGAGCGTGGGTTCAACGGCGCGGATCAGGGTACGCGCTCCGCTGTGGAATGATCGCGCGACGTGAGTGGGGCATGCTGAGCGAACAGGATCTTGACGCGTTACTCGACGCCGCGCGACGCGGGGAGGAGCTCGGCATGGCCGGGCTTTGGCGTGCGCTCAATCCGCTGGTGTTGCGCTACCTTCGTGTGGTGGTCGGGCAGGCGGCCGATGACGTGGCGTCAGAGACGTGGCTGCAAGCGGCGTACGAGGTCAGGCGGTTCCGCGGTGACGCGGCCGGATTCCGGGTCTGGCTGTTCCGGGTGGCCCGCAACCGCGCGCTGGAGGAGTTGCGCCGCAGCGGGCGCAGCCGAGAGGATCCGGCGGGACTGTTCGAGCTCGACAGCCGCGCCTCGCGCGACGATCCGGCGCGGGAAGCCGTCGAACGGCTGGCGACACAGCAGGCGTTGCGCCTGATCTCCAGCCTGCCGCCGAACCAGGCCGAAGCCGTGATGCTGCGTGTGGTCGTCGGCATGGACGTGACGCAGACTGCTGCCGTGCTCGGGAAGCGTCCCGGCGCGATACGCGTCGCGGCGATGCGAGGGCTGCGTCGGCTGGCCACGCTGATCGGCGCGGAAGACGGCTTGGACGGCGTGAACGGCACGGATGGCGTGGAGACCGAACGCCCTGGTCCCGCCTCGGCGATGAAGGGGGTGGTGACCGAATGACGCCGGCAGACGACCGTGGCCTGCACGAGTTGATCGCGGCGGCCGGCTCACCCGCGCTGCCCGAGGAGCAGGACGAGCAGGCGCTCGAAGTCGTGCTGGCGGCCTTCAACGCGGCCGGAGCCGTCGATGCGGAAGGGTCGGCGTGGTCGGCGCCGTCGGCGCGCAGAACGCGGACGCCACGCCAGTGGGCCGGGGTCGTCGCGAGGTGCGCGACGGCTCTCTGCGTCATGACCGGCGGCAGTGTGGCGGTGGCCGACGCGGGGATTCTGCCGGCGCCGGTACAAGCCTTGGCACACACCGTTTTCGGCGGCATCGGGGTTCCGGCACCGCCGACCGGCAGCGCGCCGACGGGCAGAGCGGTGGGCTCGCCAACCGCCCCGTCGCCGACGGTGTCGGCGACCGCGAGGAATACAGCGACGCCGAGCCCGAAAGCCACGACGGCAACAACCACGCACCCCCCGACGAATCCCTCGACTCAGGCCACGAAGCTGGCGAGCCTGTGCGGTGAGGTGATCGACGACGGCGACGACTGGCGTAGCACGCTCAGCCAGCCGGATCTGGCGCTGCTGACCGGCGCGGCGGGCGGCGAGGCGCGGATCGAGCCGTACTGCGACGCATTGCTGAATCCGGCACCGGAGGTGGGTGACGACTCGTCGGCCCTCGCCGCACCGAGCGAGCAGGCGACGGCTCCGCACGGCAACGGCAACAGCAATGGCGGCAATGGAAACGCCAACGGCGGCGGGAACGCGAACGCGAACGGCGCAGGCGGCGGAAGCGCCCACGGGACCGGCGGCGGAGACGAGGACGGCAACGGTGACGGCGGTTAGTGCCGTGGCACCCGGGTTCGTCTTCGTAGTCTGCGACGTACCCCCGCGACGGTGGGAGTGTAACGGAAATCGCCTCCCGAGTCCCTCTCTATACGTGTGAGTTGACTGCGCAGGGGCGTGCCCGAACACTCCTCAGCAGCAGCTCGCAGGGCCTGCGGCGCCGTGATCCCTTCGCCAGGCAAGTGCCGCAGGCCCACTAAAGCATCTCTGTCTTCTTCTCGCCGCGACCCAGCCTAAGGGCTCGGTAAGGGCGGCTTATCTCTCTCGGCGCGGCTCCGACGCGGCCGTCAGCACCCTTGACAGTCGCGCGTTACGCGAGCACTCTCTCGGAGAGCGCTCTCCGAACCACTCGGATGACTTCATGTCCACGGCGGGCGCCTGCCGTGGACATGAACCGCATCCGCAGCACCGACATCCGCAGCAGAGGTCTCCCCACGCCTCGATGCCACGCCGCCGGCCCGAGCCGCTCGGCCGACGGCTCACCCTTCGCCGTCTCCTCGGAGAGAGAGTCATGCGTCTAGTCCCACCCCCGGCGGTCCGGCAGCGCAGCCGGCCCCGCATTCGCGCGCTGGTGGCCGCGACAGTGGTCACCGTGGTGACGGCCGGCCTGGTCACGGCCGTGTCCTTCCAGGCCAGCGCCGCTCCCACCCTGCTGTCGCAGGGCAAGCCCACCACCGCGTCGTCCACCGAGAACGCCGGGACCCCGGCGTCCGCGGCCACCGACGGCAACACCGGCACCCGCTGGTCCAGCGCCTTCTCCGACCCGCAGTGGCTCGAGGTGGACCTCGGCGCGACCGCCTCGGTCAGCCAGGTCGTGCTGAACTGGGAGGCCGCGTACGCGAAGTCCTTCCAGATCCAGACCTCCGCCGACAACGCCAACTGGACCTCGATCTACTCCGCCACGACCGGCACCGGCGGCGTGCAGACACTCAACATCACCGGCAGCGGCCGCTACGTCCGCATGTACGGCACTGTGCGCGCGACGGCGTACGGCTACTCGCTGTGGGAATTCCAGGTCTACGGCACCACCGGCACCGGTGGCGGCTGCGGCACCAGCAACGCCGCGCAGAACCGGCCCGCCAGCGCCTCCTCGACCGAGAACGCCGGGACCCCGGCCTCGGCCGCGTTCGACGGCAACACCAGTACCCGCTGGTCCAGCGCATTCAGCGACCCACAATGGCTCCAGGTGGACCTCGGCTCGACTCAGTCCATCTGCCAGGTCGGCTTGAACTGGGAGGCCGCATATGCGAAGTCGTTCCAGATCCAGACCTCGAACGACGGCGCGAACTGGACATCGATCTACTCCACGACGACCGGTGTGGGCGGCGTGCAGACGCTGAACGTCACTGGCAGCGGCCGATACGTCCGCATGTACGGCACAGTGCGCGCGACGGCGTACGGCTACTCGCTGTGGGAATTCCAGATCTTCACCATCGGCGGGGCGTCCTCGCCGCCGCCGACTTCCTCGTCGCCGTCGCCCAGCCCGACCGGCGGTGGCGGCGACGGCGCGCCGCCCGCCTCGTTCTGGGGCGACACGGCGAGCATCCCGGCGGCCACGCAGGTGCTGGAGGTGAAGGTCACCAACCAGACCAACGGCCAGTACCCGGACAGCCAGGTCTACTGGAACTTCAACGGCCAGACCAAGTCGATCGCCCAGCAGCCGTACATCGACATGCCGGCGAACTCGGCCGGTCGTATGTACTTCTACCTAGGCACGCCGAACGGCCAGTACTACGACTTCATCGAGTTCACCGTCGGCAGCACCTTCATCAACGTGGACACCACCCGGGTTGACCGGTTCGGCCTAAAGCTCGCCCTGCTGGTGCACAGCCACGACGGCTCGACCCAGCAGGTCGGCGAGAACTACGCCACCTTCCTGGAGAGCCGCACGGCCACCTTCAACCGGTTCCAGAGCTCGGTACCCACCGAGTTCAAGCAACTGGCCACCGACCAGGCGCCGTTCGGCATCCCGTCGCCCGGCAACGACCCGGCGTTCCAGACCGGCGGCGCGTACGCGAACTACTTCAAGACCTACGCGTCGGCGAACGGCGACAGCACCGACAGCACCGCGCAGATCTTCGGCTGCGGCGGCACCCTCGCCGCCAACCCGCAACTGTGCGCGGCGCTCAACCGGCACGTCGCCGGGCTCTCGACCGCACAGCAGGCGGACCCGGCCAACTACTACCTGGCCGGCCCGGCGAACTACTACTCGCAGTTCTGGCACCAGAACTCGATCAACGCGATGCAGTACGGCTTCCCGTATGACGACTACGCGGGCCACTCCTCGGACATCTCGGTGAACCACCCGCAGTAAATGGTCGTGGCCGTCGGCTGGTAGGCGGCGGATCAAGAAACGCTCCGCAGCATAGGGCCGCAGTACCGAGTGAACCGCT
>JBKOWZ010000143.1:0-23449 GCA_046724665.1 Actinomycetota bacterium | reverse complement strand
GACCACGGCGGCGAGCCCGAGGGCCGCGGCGCCGGAGAGCAGCTCGCGACGGCGCGGCCGGCCGGCGGCCGTCGGCGCGGGTAGGTTCGCTATCGGCTCGGACATGCAGTTCAGGCCTGCCTTTCCACCATGCTCCGGGTGCGCCGCCGTGACTCAGTGTACTAATCCATACCGATATGTCACGGTCTCTTCGGTATGCCGCCACATTCAGACATCCGAGTGGTAGACGCTAGACGCCTGGGTGCGCCTGGGTCCGTGCCAGTGTCGGATCCATGCCAGGGTTGGATTCATGAGCGCGCTCGTCTTCGCCGTCCCGGCGCTGCTGTCCGCCGCGGCGTGGCTGTACCTCGTCGTCGTACACGGCCGCTTCTGGCTCGCAGACCAGCGGCTGCCCGACCTGCCGGCGCCGAGCGGCGGCTGGCCGGACGTCGTGGCGATCGTCCCCGCGCGCGACGAGGCCGCCGTGCTGCCGCTGACCCTGCCGACGCTGCTCGGCCAGGACTATCCGGGCGAGTTGCGCATCGTCCTGGTCGATGACGCGAGCGGCGACGGGACGGCGCAGGTCGCCGAGAAGCTCGCCGCCGAACAGCGGCAGGCGGTGTCCAACTCGCAGACCGCGTCCAACTTGCAGGCCGTGTCCAACTTGCAGGCCGTGTCCAACCCGCAGATCACGCCCAGCCTGGAGATCGTGCACAGCGACGGGCCGCCGCCGGGTTGGGCCGGCAAGGTGGCCGCGATGAACCGCGGCTTCGCGGCTTCGGCGCGGGTCGGCTCCGCATCCGAATACGTGCTGTTCACCGACGCGGACATCGCGCACTCGGCCGACAACCTGCGCCGTCTCGTCGCCTTCGGCGAGGCGCGCGGGCTCGACCTGGTGTCGCTCATGGTCCGGCTGCGCACCGAAACCGCCATGGAGCGCGCGATCGTGCCGGCGTTCGTGTACAGCTTCGCTCAGCTCTATCCGTTCCCGCTGGTCAACCGGCGGCGCAGCCGCGTCGCCGCCGCGGCCGGCGGCTGCATGCTGGTCCGTCGCAGCGCTCTGATCGAAGCCGGCGGACTCGAGCGCATCGCCGCGGCGCGCATCGACGACGTGGCGCTCGGCCGCCTGCTCAAGCGCGGCGCGGATCGGCGCGGCATCTGGCTCGGACTGACCGCGTCGGTACACAGCATCCGGCCATACCCGCGGCTCGCCGACCTCTGGGACATGATCGCCCGCAGCGCGTACACGCAGCTGCGCCACTCGCCTCTGCTCCTCGGCGGGACGCTGCTCGGGCTCTTGCTGCTGTACGCGGTACCGCCGGTGCTCGGTCTGACGTTCCTGGTGGCGGCGCTCGGCGGCGTCGGCGGATGGCAGGCGGTGACGGCCGCTGCCGGGCTTTCCGCGTGGGCGCTCATGAGTATCAGTTACCTGCCGACGCTGCGGCTCTACCGCCTCGGGGCGTGGCGTGCGCCGCTGCTGCCGCTGGTCATGATGCTGTACGGCGCGATGACTTTCGATTCCGCGCTTCGCCACTACCGCGGCAGCGGCGGCAGGTGGAAGGGCAGAGTCGAGGCGTAGGTTCGTATGCATCCTTACGCCCCGATGCCCTGAGGCAGCTTCAGCACGTGATCGGGGTCGTACTTCGCTCGCACCTGGAGCAGTCTCGGGTAGTTCGCGCCGTAGTACGCCTGCTGCCAACCGGCCAGCTCAGGGTCGAGGTAGTTCTGATACGCCTGGCCGCTCGCATAAGGCGTCATCGTCTGGTGGAACGCGCGCAGCCATGCCTGCTGCGCGCGGGTTTGCGACGACGTCGCGCTGTCACGCCACGTCGTCGTGAACTGCGCCATGAACAGTCCGTCGCGATGCACGAACGCCGTCGCGTCCGGTGCGACCCGATTGACCGCGCCGCCGAGCGCGTCGAGCGCCACGCCGCCCTGACCGCCTCCCGGATAACCTTGCCGCCGCTCGACGGCGGCGATGATCGACGAGATCGCCGCGGCGGAGAGCGTCCGGGTGAAGATGTGCGACTTCGCGAACTCGTTCTCGCGCTTCAATACGCCGTCCGGGTGCTGCCACGGCAGATGGCACTGCCCGGTGGTCAGCCGTGCGCAGCCGGCCTCGATCATCATCGCGTGCGGATGCGAGCTGAGGAACGGCGAACCCTCGGGGGTCGAGCCGACCCGATCCACCAGCCGCGAGATCAGCTCCCGCGCGCCGCTGAGCGAGCCGAGGTACGTGCCGCCGACCTGGATGGTCGGCGTGTCGCCGTCCGGGTCGCTCAGTGCGTGCAGGTTCGACCACAGCTCGTCCGGCGCCGCGGGCGCCCAGGACTGCCAGGCGGTGATCACCCGCGCCGCCCTGGACCAGGGCCAGTTCAGGAAGAACAGCACCAGCTGCTCGGCCGGACGCGTGGTGAAGGTGAACGCGGTCGCGACGCCGAAGTTGCCGCCTCCGCCGCCTCGGCAGGCCCAGAAGAGGTCGGCGTTCTGCGTGGCGTCGCACTCGCGTACCGTGCCGTCGGGCGTGACCATCTGCACCGAGCGCAGGTTGTCGCTCAAGGTGCCGTAGGCGCGGCTGACGACGCCGATGCCGCCGCCGAGTACTAGTCCTGCGACACCGACGGTAGGGCACGACCCCCCGGGCACGGTCACGCCGTACGCATCGAGCCCCGCGTACAGATCGACCAGACGCGTCCCCGCGCCGACGCGTGCGGTACCGGAACCGACGTGCGTTACCGAGTTCATCCTCGTCACGTCGATGACCAACCCCGGACCGCTGGAGAAGCCCGCATAGCTGTGGCCGCCGGAACGCGGAGTCACGGCCACGCCGAACCTGCGGACGAAGGCCAGGCACTCGGCGACATCCGACGGGTTCGCGCAGTACGCGATCGCGGTCGGCCGCTGCCCGTCGAACCGGGGATTGAACAGCAGCCGGGCCGTGTCGTAGTCGGCGTCGCCGGGGCGTACCAGATGACCGGCCAGGTCCCGGCCGAGCGCGCTCCAGTCCGCAGCCGACGCGGTCGGCGACACGGCCGCGACCGGACTCGACGGGACCATGCTCGGGCTCCGCGTGCTCGCGCCGGGCGAAGCGGTCTTCGACGCCGTGGGGCGCGATGTTCCGGATCCGCTTCCACCACAGGCCGCAGCTGTGCCGCCGACCGCGCCACCGAGTGTCAGCGCCGAGGCGGTCCGGACGAAGGAACGTCGATCCACGTCTTCAGAGAGTGCGCTGCGCAGCCAACGGTTGTGGCCCTCCCGCCGCGCGCCGGTATCGGTCGGCGAGGATCAGCAACTGATCCGCGAGTTCCGGTGCCTCGTCGAGGTCGAACTCGAAGTCCTGCCCGAGTGCGCCGATCCAGACGGCCAGCATCTGCGCGTCGTCCGAGCCGAGCAGCACCGCGCAGGTGCGCTCGTCCAAGGCCTCGACCGGGCCGAGCCACGGCGGCAGCCGCTCCGCGACGACTTCGGCGGGAGCGTGCACAGTGACCCGCGTGCGGTAACGCTGCGGGGCGGCCGAAACGCCGCGCGACACGTACGCTGCCACGTCCTCGTCGGGCAGCGGACGCGGCGCGAACCGCGGCCCGGTCGGGACGCGCGGCTCGATCCGGTCCACCCGGTAGGTGCGCCAGTCACCGCGCCCGGTGTCCCAGGCCACCAGGTACCAGCGGCGGCCCCAGTTGACCAGCCGATACGGCTCGACGTCGCGGCGGCTGGCGGTACCGTCATGCGAGCGGTAGTCGAACCGCAGCCGCTCGTGGTCCCGGGCCGCCGCGGTGATCGCGGTCAGCACGTCCGCGGATACCTGTGAGCCTCGCCTGTCCGGCGCCGGCGGCACGGCGACCGTGTAGCTCTGGAGCGTGTTGATGCGCCGGCGCAGCCGCGACGGCAGCACCTGCTCGAGCTTCGCCAGCGCGCGCAGCGCCGACTCCTCGATCCCGGCGACCGAGCCGACGGTCGCGGTGCGCAGGCCGATCGCCACCGCGACGGCCTCCTCGTCGTCGAGCAGCAGCGGCGGCAGCGCCGCCCCGGCGCCCAGCCGGTAGCCGCCCACCGCGCCGCGCGTCGCGTGCACCGGATAGCCGAGTTCGCGCAGCCTGCCGACGTCGTTGCGCACCGTTCGCGTGGTCACGCCGAGCCGGTCGGCAAGCTCGGTGCCGGTCCACTCGCGAGGTGTCTGCAACAGCGAAAGCAGGCGCAGCAGCCGCGCCGAAGTCTCCAACATGCTGTTCATTCTGCCCGCGTATTAGGAATCAACTGTTCCTGATTGGGCGACACGCTTGACCCATGACGAACACAACGGACTCCGGTAACTCCCACCGCTGGCTCGGATTCTTCGCGGTCCTGACCGCGCTGATCATGAACATCCTCGACTCGGCCATCGTGAACGTGGCCGCCCCGTCGATTCAGCTGGATCTGGGCGCGTCCTACTCGGATCTGCAATGGATCGCCGCCGGGTACACCCTCGCCCTCGCGGTCGGCCTGATGACCGGCGGCCGGCTCGGCGACATGTTCGGGCGCCGCACGATGGTGCTGATCGGCGTGGTGGGCTTCGCGGCCTGCTCGCTCGCCTGCGCGGCGGCGCCCGACCCGGGCATGCTCATCGCGGCCCGCGTGGCGCAGGGCCTGTTCGGCGCGGTGATGATTCCGCAGTGCTTCGGCCTGATGCGCGACCTGTTCCCGCCGCAGGACCTCGGCAAGGCCTTCGGCGCGCTCGGCCCGGTCATCGGCCTGTCCACCATCGCCGGCCCGATCGTCGCCGGCGCGCTGGTCGATGCGGACCTGTTCGGCACCGGCTGGCGGATGGTCTTCGGCATCAACCTGCCGCTCGCAGCCTTCGTCCTGCTCGGCGGGCTCAAGGCGCTGCCTCGCTCCGCGCGCGCCGGCGAGCGGATCCGGCTCGACGGGATCGGCGCGGTGCTGGCCGGGACCGGGATGTTCCTGCTGGTCTACCCGCTGGTCCAGGGACGTGAGCTGGGCTGGCCGTCGTGGCTGGCGTTCGTCGCGGCCGGCGCGGCGGCGGTGTTCGCGCTCTTCGCGGCGCAGCAGCGGCGGCGCGCCCGGCGCGGTGCGTCGATGCTGGTCGAGTTCAGCGTTCTGACCAAGCGCTCGTACGCCAGCGGCACGCTGTTCACCCTGGTCTTCTTCGGCGCGATCGTCGGCCTGTCGCTCGCCATCGGCCTGCTGCTGCAACTCGGCCTCGGCTACACCCCGGTCCACGCGGCGCTGACCATGGTCGCCTGGGCGGTCGGCGCGTTCCTCGGCTCCGGCTTCGGCGCGGCGATGATGCACAAGCTGGGCCGCCGCATCCTGCACCTCGGCCTGAGCATCATGGCGGTCAGCCTGGTCGGCCTCTACCTGGTGCTGACCCACTCGCACTCCGGCCTGAGCGGCTGGCAGCTGGCCCCGGTGCTCGGCGGCTACGGATTCGGCATGGGCATGATCTTCGTGCCGCTCTTCGACATCGTCATGGGCGAGGTGAGCGACCGCGAGGTCGGCTCGGCCTCGGCGATCCTCGAGTCGTTGCAGCAGCTCGGCGCCTCGATGGGCATCGCGGGTCTGGGCACGGCCTTCTTCAGCGCGCTTGGCGCGCACCCGCACGTTGCCACGTATCTGCACGCCGGCGCGCAGGTCACGCTGATCACGATCGTGCTGGTCGCGGCGGCCTTCGCGCTCGGCTTCCTGCTGCCGCGCCGCGCGCGCCGGGCCGACCCGGCGCCGGCCGAGGCCGCGCAGATCGTCGGCGAGCTCAGCGAGCCGGAACTCGTGAGCGTCTGAGCGAGTCGGGCGCGGACCGTCTCTTGCGCGGCCGCCGTAGCCAGTAGAGCACCAACACACTGGCTACGGCGGCCAACGCGCACCACGTGGAGACGAACGCGTCCTTCCACAGCAGGAAGCAGACGAGCGCGCCCACGCTGGCGACCAGGCCAAGCAGCCGGATCTCCGGCTGATCGCTCACCAGCAGCGCACCGAGCGTCGCCACGAGGTACCCGGCAACGACGAGGTCCTCCAGCTGGAAGTGATGAACGCCGTACTGCATCGTGTGGCCGACCGCGGTGGCCGTGACCGGCCCGCTCGCCACCGCGTACGCGAGTACGGCACACGTCGCCAACCCGACGGCGGCGAAGGGCATCAAACGCAGCCTGCTCCAGTGCGACGCCGCAAAGAGCACCGCCAACGGCACGTACGCGGGCAACAGCGGGAACGCGATGACGACCCAGAGCAGCGGCGCCGTTCCGCCGATCGTGTGCGTGGCGTCGCCCGCGTCGTGCCAGACCACCATCTCGATCAGCTGATGCACGCCGAGCACCAGCGGGAGTGCGGCTAGCGGCAGGTCGCGGGCGCGCCGCACACTCGCCACGGCGAGCACTCCCACCGCGACGGTCGCACTGCCCGCGACCAGGTCGGCGGTCGGGCTCCAGCACACCCTGGAACGCTATCTCAGCTGCGATCTCAGCCGCGATAGGTCTCCAGCAGGCGCAGCCAGATCTCGCTCATCGTCGGGTACGAGGGCACCGCGTGCCAGAGCCGTTCGATGGGCACCTCACCGGCTACCGCGATCGTCGCCGAGTGCAGCAGCTCGCCGATCCCGGGGCCGACGAACGTCGCGCCGAGCAGGTAGCCGCGGTCCACATCGACAACCATGCGCGCCCTGCCCCGGTAGCCGTCCGCGTACAGCGACGCGCCCGCCACCGAGCCGAGGTCGTAATCGACGACGCGCACGTGACGGCCGTCGGCGCGTGCCTCCTCGGCCGTCATGCCCACGGCCGCGACCTCCGGCTCGCTGAAGACGACCTGCGGCACGGCCCGCAGGTCGGCGGTCGCGACGTGTGCGCCCCACGGCCGCGTGTCCAGCGGCATGCCCTGCGCGATCGCGCCGATCGCCGCTCCGGCGATGCGTGCCTGGTACTTGCCCTGGTGCGTCAGCAGCGCGCGGCTGTTGACGTCGCCCACGGCGAAAAGCCAGTCGCCGCCGCCGTCCGCGCCCTGCACGCGGCAGGTGTCGTCCACGTCCAGCCACTTGCCCGGTTGCAGCCCGACGGTTTCCAGGCCGAGGTCCTTCGTGCGCGGCGCGCGGCCGGTCGCGAAGAGCACCTCGTCGGCCTCGACCGCCTGCCCGTCCTCCAGCCGCACGCTGACCGCTCCGCCCGGAATCGGCCGGTCCACGCCGGTGACGTTGACTCCGGTGCGCACCTTCACGCCCGCGTCGGTCAGGCTCTGCGCGATCATCTCGCCGACGAACGGCTCCATCCGGGGCAGCGGCGCCGACCCGCGGATCAGCATGGTCACCTCGGAGCCGAAGGCCCGCCACGCGGTGGCCATCTCCACCCCGACCACGCCGCCGCCGACGACCACCAGGCGGCCGGGTGCCTTGTGCGCACTCGTCGCCTCCCGGCTGGTCCACGGCTTCGCCTCGGCGACTCCCGGCAGGTCGGGCACGAGGGCGCCGGTGCCGGTGGACACCACGACCGCGTGCCGGGCCGCCAGCCGGCGTACGCCGCCGTCCGGCGTATCGACCTCGACCCTCTTCACCCCGGCGAGCCGCCCCCGGCCGCGCACGAGGACGGCGCCGATCGAGTCCAGCCAGCCGACCTGCCCGTCGTCTTTCCAGTGCGAGGTGAAGTCGTCACGGCGTGCTAGCACGGCCGCCACGTCGAGACCGCCCGAGACCGCCTCGCGCGAACCGGCCACGGCCCGCGCGTCGGCGAGCGCCGCGACCGGCCGCAGCAGCGCCTTGCTCGGCATGCACGCCCAGTAGGAGCATTCGCCGCCGACCAGTTCGCTCTCTACGATGGCCGTGGTGAGACCTGCCGCACGGGTACGGTCGGCCACGTTCTCGCCGACCGGGCCTGCGCCGATCACGATCACGTCGAATACGTCTACGTCTATGTCCAAGTCGTTCACGGTGTTTTCTGACACAGGGCCATCCTCCGCCGGGTGTTCGACAGCGTCCACTCAACCGGCGCGCAAGGGGCGCGCGGCGGTCGCGCTGCTCCTGCCGCTGCTGTTGCTCGGCGCGCTCACCGGCTGTGGCACGCGCCTGCCGGCCGACGCGTTCAGCCAGGGCGCGGGCTCGCCGCCGAACGTGTTCGTGGACGGCGTCTCCGCGACGCAGATCCGGGTCGGCATGATCGACTCGATCACCAGTCCACTCGGTGCGGACGCCTTCTCCGGCCCCGGCTACGGAGCGCGCGCGTTCTTCGAGGCGCTCAACGCCTCCGGCGGCGTCAACGGCCGCAAGATCGTGGTCGATCAGTGCGACGACAGCGGTAGCGGGTTCGGCAACCGACAGTGCGTTCACAAGCTGATCGACACCGACCGCGTCTTCGCCTTCGCCGGCAACTCCGTGTTCGACTACGCCGGGGGCGGGTACGTGAGCTCACACGCCGTGCCCGACATCGGTGGGCAGCCGATTTCGCAGGCCTACGATCAGTATCCGCACCTCTACTCCATCTACGGGTCGAGCGAACCGCGTCAGGGCACCGTCGGCTGGAACGGCCGTCTGTACGGCGGCACCGAGGTCTATGCGTACTTCAGGCAGAAACTCGACGCGCGCGTCGCCGCGGTCGTGTCGTACAACCAGCCTGACTCGGTGCGCTTCGCGCAGTACACCGCGTCCGGCCTGCGCGCCGCGGGCTACACGGTGGTCAACGAGCAGGTGGACTTCGCGCTGCCGAACTTCGCCGCCACCGCCTCGGACATGAAGGCGCGCGGAGTGCAGGTCGTCTTCGACGCGATCGACACCAGCGGCAACGGCCGGCTGTGCGCCGCGATCGATCAGGCCGGGCTCGGACTGCTCGCGAAGGTGACTACGGTGCAGAGCTGGGACCAGACGGTCGCAGGCACCTACGCCGCCGCCCCGCGCTGCCGTAACGTCCTGTACGCCACGTCGGTGGACCGCAGCTACGCGGACACGCAGTATCCGGCAGTCGCCGCGTTCCGCGCCGCGATGGACAAGTACTTCCCAGATCGGCGGGACCGGCTCTCGATGTGGGAACTCGAGGGTTGGGCCTCCGCGCAGTGGCTGACCGACGCCATCGCCTCCTGCGGCTCGAACGTCACGCGGGCGTGCGTCGAACAGTTCATGAACCGGCCGCAGAAGTATGACGGACACGGGCTGCTGATCCCCACGGATTTCGTGCCGGTGCAGCCAGCGGCGACTCAGCGCGGATGCCTTAACGTCGCCCGATGGCAGGACTCGGCGAATGACGGCAAGGGTGGTTGGGTAACGCAGGTGCCGGATATGAACGGGAACTGCTTTACCGGCCCGGTGATCTCTTACAAACCGTGATCTCTTACACGCCCTGACTCGTCAACTCGCCGGGCTCACCGGCGAAGACGATGCGTCCGCGATCGAGGCGCCAGACGAAGTCGGCGACTCGTGCCGCGCGAGTCGTGACAGGATCCGCGACGAGCACCGCGCGCTCAGGCGTCACGGCGGCGGCCAGGGCCTGATACACGCGGACGGCGAGTTCCGGCGCGACGCCCTGAACCGGCTCGTCAACGAGCAGCACGCGCCAGTTTCCGCTGAGCGCGCACGCGACAGCGAGCAACTGCTGCTGGCCGCCGGAAAGCGTGGCGGCTCGCCGCCGCAGCAGGCCGCCGAGTTCGGGGAAGAGCCCGACGGCCGTGTCCGGATCGCCGCTCGCGCGCAGGTTGTCGGCGACTGTCATGTTCTGAAAGACATTCGGGCCCGAAGGGACCAAGCGCACACCGAACGCCGCGCGCCGCGTCGCAGACCACGTCGTCGCATCGTGCTGCGACCGTACGCGATCCGTCAGGGCGAGCCGTCCGGCGGTACTCGTCGCCGTGCTCGCGGCACCGGCGCACCAGGCGAGCAGCGTCGATTTCCCGGCTCCGTTAGGCCCGACGAGGGCTGTTACCGCACCGAACGGAACGGCGATGCCGACGTCATGTAAGACCTCGATCCCGCCGTAACGCACCCGCACACCGGTGCATCGCAGCGCGACGGTCACGAGGCGGCCCTCACGCTCGCCCGCACCGTTGACTCAGCCGGCTCGGCCGGCTCACCGCGCAGCCAGGGCACGGCGAGTGCGGCAATCCCCACGATGATCGCAGAAGCGCCCGGCAGTACCGTGTCCGCGACCACCATCCCGACCGCCGCGAGGATCAGCGACGGCGTGCTGGCGACGCCGACGGCGGTCGCGGCGGCCAGCCAGATCAGGCCGCGCAGCGGGTCGAACGCGCTCACGTCGAACGCCCCGGCGGCGTCCACCCACAGCGCCCCGCCGAACGCGGCGATCGCCCCGGCGAGGGCGAAGACCAGGACTCGGATGCGCTCGACGCCGATGCCGAGCGTCCGGGCCGCCGGTTCGCTGTTCCGGATCGCCGTGAGTCGGCGCCCGATCCGGCCGTGGTCCAGCGGCATCAGCGCCAGCACGGCAAGCCCCAAACCCGCCGCCTCGGCCAGCAGGAAGGCGCGGTCGCCGGAGAGTACCGCCGGCCGGTGTACCAGCGGCGGGGTGAACAGCGGCTGCTCGAACACGAACCTGCTCGCGGCGGTGGCCAGGGCGAGCGTGGTCAGCGCGAGATGCAGCGGCCGTTTGCGCCCGACCGGGAGGGCGAACAGCAGCCCGAGCACCACACCCGCGGCGGGCGCCGCCGCGAGCCCGAGCTGAGGCGTCCACGCGGCGACGAGCGCGCCGGCCCCGACGAAGGCCGTCTGGCCGAGCGAGACCAGCCCGACCGCGTGCAGCGCCTTGAACGAGAGCAGCACCACCGCCAGCGCCGGGATCAGCTGCGCGGTCTCGACATCCTCCGCGCGCAGCAGCGCGGCCGCGACGGCGAGCGCCACCACCGGCCACCAGCCGCCGATCCGCTCGGCGAGCGCGGTCGTGCGCCGAGCGGTCGGCACCCGCTCCCGCGCCTCCTGGAACGCGGGCGCGATCCACACCGCGACCAGCAGCACCGCCGCGAAGAGATTGGACCGCACCGCCGAGAGCACCTCGCCCGGCCGGCCCGACAGCTGGATCCCGATCAGCTCGGCCTGCCCGATCCCGGTCGCCAGCGCGACCGCGACGGCCACCACCGGATTGACCAGCCGCGCGGCCACCACGACGCCGAGCGTCTCGAAGAGCACCAGGGTGAAGGCGACCGGATCCAGCCGCAGTTGCGGCGCGAGCAGCATCCCGGCGGCCGCCGCCAGCGCGCAGCCCAGCGCCCAGCCGAGTCGTCCGAGCCGCCGCGCGGGCAGCCCGCTCAGCTCGGCCAGGCCGCGGTCGTCCACCACGGCGCGGATCGCGACGCCGAAGGTCCGGCTGCGCGCGAGCGCGATCAGCGCCGCGGCGACGGCTAGCAGCAGCCCGAGTTCCACCAGCACGCCGATCGGCACGGTGAGCCCGCCGGGCCCGCCGAGCTGGATCGTTCCAGCGGGCAGCAGCGAGGGCGCGTCCGTACGCGCGCCCGAGCCCCAGACCGCGGTCGCGATGCCGACCAGCAGCACCGTCACGCCGAACCCCGCGGTCAGTTCCGCGGCGACGCCGGCGGCGCGTTCTTGCAGCGGCCGGAAGACCGCCGCGTCGAGCAGCAGCCCGAGCAGCGGAGCGCAGCCGAGCACGATCAGCGCCGCGGCCACGCCGGTCGGGATGCCCCAGTCCCGCACGGCCGCCCGCAGCAGGAACGCGCCGAGCATGCCGATCGCACCGAACGCGACGTTGAGCACACCGGTGACCCGGTACGTCGCGATCACGCCGAGCCCACCGATCCCGGCGACCGCGCCGATCCCGAGCCCGGTGACGGCCAGCTGCCCGGCGCCCGCGCTCACTGCGCCACCGAACTCACTGTGTCACCGAGCCCACCGTGTTACCGCGCTCACTGTGTCACCGAACTCACCGGGTTCAACGCGTCACCGAGCTCACTGCGCCGCTGCGACCAGGTCGGGCTCGCAGATGGGACACGGTCTCGCCGGTTTGGACGGCGGCGAGCCGGTTACTTCGAAGGCTTCCGGCTTTCCGTCGAGTAGGGGGCAATCCCCGCGGTGCACGTAACTGCCGTCAGGCAGCGCCCACAGCCCGACACGCCCCGTCGTTCCGGCCGGCGCGTAATCTTCCCGCGTGCCGCCGCGAGCCTGCGCGTGCCGGCGTCCGGCGATCAGCACCGCCCCGGCCACGATCAACGCCGCGCCCGGAATCGTCGCCGAGGCCAGGTAGGGGAGCTGTTGGGCCTCGGTCGGCTGCCCGGAGACCTGATACCAGCCGACCACCTCAAGGCCGGCGCCGACGGCCGCGATCACCCAGCCGAGATCGATTCCCCGACCAATTCGGACAACCAACGGCACCCCTCAACAAAGTCTCCCAACAGCGCCATGATGGTATGGCAGAACCGTGTCCTGCGGGAGAGGCGGTAAACATGAGGCTCCTCATCCGTACCCTCATCCCATTGGCAAGTGTGGCGTTACTCGCCGCATGTGGCAGCTCGACCTACAACAGCCCCGCGACCCCCTCGACCTCGGCGAGCGCGTCGGCGCCCGGGGGCGGCGGCGCCGACACGGCCGCGGTCACCCAGGTCTGGCAGTCCTTCTTCTCCAAGGACACGCCGATCAGCCAGAAGGAGACCCTGGTACAGAACGGCACTACCACGATGAAGCCCGCCATCCAGGCCTTCGCCGCGGATCCGCGGGTCGGCCAGGCCGGCGCGACGGTGCAGAAGGTGACCTTCCCCTCGTCCGACGAGGCCGACGTCACCTACCAGATCTCGTTGAACGGCGCGGTGGTGATGAACGGCATGTCCGGCAAGGCGATCAAGTCGGACGGCCACTGGCTGGTGTCCGCCAGTTCGCTGTGCGGCCTGCTGCAACTGGCCGCCCAGGGCGGCGGTTCCAGTGGCGGCGGGGCGATCCCGGGCTGCTCATAACCGCTCAGCGGCAGACAGGAACCGACATACAAACGACGCAGCGCTCCGCCCCCACCGCCGCGCTGCTCCAGACTTCTCCATCCGGCGGCGGAGCAGGCCCCGTCAGGCAGAACGGCCCACCTGAGAGGGTCATCCATTCGGGCGACCGACCGGATACCGTCGCCGGCCAGGCCCGACACGGCCCGGGCCGGTCCCGGTTGTCCCTCGATCGAATGGTTGATCGTGGTTGTCCCCATTCCCGCGCTGTCCAGTCCGGCAGACTGGGCCCACCTGCTGTCCCGGGTGGGGCGAGTGATCCGTTTCCGAGCCCGCGGCTGCGTCCAGGCCGTTGACCGTGCGCTGGCCGGGCGTGCCCACGACCGGGCGGCAAGCGGTTGGCATTTGGAGAGGACGCCACTATCCGTGTCTTGGAAGCCTGACGCGCCGTCCGCGGCGTTGTCCGACCCCGCTGTGCTTTCCGATTCCACCGCGAACGGCGCGGTGTTCGACCACGCGGTGTTCGATCACGACGCGGCGTTTGACCACGACGTTGCGTTCGATCATGACGCCGTATTCGATCACCCCGTCCTCGACCGCACCGTCTTCGACGAGTCGTCCTTCCACCAGGCGCCCCCGCTGCGTGATCCCGGCTACAACGGGTTCGGCGACGGGCTGGCCGAGGCGCTCCTGCGCCCCGCCGGCGAGGACGGCGCCTCCGGCGAGCGGGTCGGCGCACTGCTGGCCGCGGCTTTCGGCACCGCGCCGGGCGCGGTCGCCCTGGTGCGGGACCACGACCACCGGCTGGACTTCGTCAACCGCGCGTTCCGCGAGGCGTTCGACCTCCCCGCGGACGCCTGCGGCCCGCTGGCCGGGCTGCTGCCGCAGTTCGAGCAACTCGGGCTGCTTGACGCGCTGGACCACGTGTACGCGACCGGCACCGTCTTCACCGCGCCCGAAGTGCGCGTGAACGGATACGGCCCGGCCAAGCGCCCCGCGGTGCTGCGGGTCACCTGCTCGCCGGTGCGCCATCCCGAGGGCGGCCCGGTGACCGGCGCGCTGGTCACCGTCATCGACTGCACCGAACAGGCCGCCGCCGTGGATCGGTTGCGTGCGGGGGAGCGGCGGCACCGCTACGCCGCGGTCGCCCTGCAACGGTCACTGCTGCCGCAGCGGCTGTCCCAGCCCGACGACCTGCGCATCGCCGGCTGCTACCTGCCCGGCGCCGCCGAGGACGAGTCCGAGCACGCGCCGGAGGCCTGGCGGCGCGGCAACGAGCCCGGCGAATACCAGGTCGGCGGCGACTGGTACGACGTGATCCCGCTCGGCGGCGGCCGGACCGCGCTGGTGATGGGCGACGTGATGGGGCGCGGTGTCCACGCGGCCGCCGTGATGGGCCAGTTGCGTGCGGCCGTCCGCGCGTACGCGGCGGCCAACCTGCCGCCCGGTGAGCTGCTGCTGCACCTCGACCGGCACGCAGCCGAACTGGAGGGCGTCGCCTACGCCGAGGGCTCGCTCAGCGCCGGGGCCTGCGACTTCGGCGCGCTGGCCACGGCCGTCTACGCGGTCTACGACCCCGACGACCACGTGCTGACCTACGCCAACGCCGGCCATCCGGCGCCGTTGCTCCGATTGCCCGATGGTGTGATCGTCGAACTGGACGCGGCCGGCGGACCGCCGCTCGGCACCGGCGAGTGGACCTGGCAGGAGGCCTGCATCGCGATGCCGCCGGGCTCCTACCTCGCGCTGTTCACCGACGGCCTGGTCGAGCGGCGTGGCATGGACCTCGACACGCAGCTCGCCCGGCTGCGCCGGGTCTTCGCCGGCGCCCCGCAGCTGCCCGCGCAGCGCTCGGCCGGACCCGGTCGGCACGGAGTGCGCCGGGCCGGGCCGGTCGATCTGGTCCGCGACGAGCTGCTGGCCGGGATGGATCTGCCGACGGACCACGACGACGACGTCGCGCTGCTGGTCGTACACGTGCCGCGGTGGCAGGGGCAGCGCGCGCAGCTGTTCCGTTCGGCGGGAATCGACCTGGTCGGCGGCACTGAGATCGCCGCGCACGCCCGCGCCTTCGCGTCCGGGGTGCTGCGCAGCTGGCACGTCGGCGAGGACCTGTGCGACGCCGGGGTGCTGGCGGTCAGCGAGCTGGTGGCCAACGCCGCGACGCACGGTCGGCCGCCGGTGCGGCTCCGGCTGCGCCGCACCGATCGGCGGCTGATCGTGGACGTCTCCGACGGCGACGACCACCTGCCCCGGCGGCGGCTGGCCGACGACACCGACGAGGACGGCCGCGGCATCGGCATCGTCGCCGCGCTGGCCGGCTCCTGGGGAGCCCGGCCGCTGGACGCGGGCAAGTCGGTCTGGTGCGAGTTCGGCCTCTAGCGCCACGGCACTGGCGCCAAGGCACCGGCGGACGGTCGCTGGCCGCCGGTTGAGATCAGACACCTTGTTCATGATCCACGTGAAACAGTGTCAGCTGGCCGGGCATCGGTCGGCCTTGACCGAGCGTCCAGGCCGCCGAGGTGCTAGCTGAACAGCGCGTGTGCCGCCTCGTAGACCAGCGCACCGCAGGCGCCGGCCGCCGGAATGGTCAGGACCCAGGCGTAGAAGATGTTCTTGGCCACCCCCCAGCGCACCGCGTTGCGCCCGTTGGTGGCTCCCGCTCCCATGATCGAACCGGTGATGATCTGTGTGGTGGACACCGGCGCGGCATAGATGAACGCGGTGAAGTAGAGCACCAGCGAGGCCACGGTCTCCGCCGCGAAGCCGCGCGGCGGATCGAGTTCGATGATCCGGCGACCGAGCGTGCGCATGATCCGCCATCCGCCAGCGTATGTGCCGAAGGATATAGACAGCGCGGAGGCCAGCAGCACCCACCAGGGCACGTCGCTCGCGTTGGCCGCGTGCCCGCCCGCGATGAGCGCGAGCATCACCGCGCCCATCGTCTTCTGCGCGTCCTGGATGCCGTGCCCCAGCGCCATGCCGGCCGCCGACACGGTCTGCGCCATCCGGAAGCCCCGGCCGACCGGGCCGGGCCGTTTCCGCCGGAACGCCCACATGATGCCGATCATCAGCGCGAACGCGAGCACGAAGCCCACCGCCGGCGAGATCAGCATCGGCAGCACGACCTTGTCCCACACCCCGCCCCAGCGCACCGTCAGCCCGGCCGCCAGCCCCGCGCCGACCATCCCGCCGATCAGCGCGTGCGAGCTGGACGAGGGCAGGCCGAAGTACCAAGTGACCAGGTTCCACACGATCGCCCCGGCCACCAGCGCGAAGACGACCACCAGGCCGTCGGTGCCGTGCGGTGGCGGGGCGATGATGCCGTTGACGATGGACTTGACCACGCCGCCGCCGAGTTCGAGCCCGACATAGGCACCGACCAGGTTCATCACTCCGGCGAGCACCAGCGCCGCGCGCGGGGTGAGCGCGCGGGTGGAGACCGAGGTGGCGATCGCGTTGGCGGAGTCGTGGAAGCCGTTCGTGTAAGCGAACCCCAGAGTGACCACGATGACCGTGATCAGGCCGACCGTCTGCACGGGGTCAGGACTCCTTGACCACGATCGTCTCGATCGTGTTCGCCACGTGCTCGAAGTGGTCCGCCGCGGACTCCAGCGCCTCCACGATCTCCCGCAGCTTCATCACGGTGATCGCGTCGTACTCGCCGGAGAACAGGTGCGCCAGCAGCTTGCGGTACACCTGGTCGGCCTGGTTCTCCAGCCGGTTGATCTCGATCCAGTACTCGGTCAGGTGCTTCATGGTGCGCAGCCGCGGCATCGCCTCCGCGGTCAGGTCGGCCGCCCGCACCAGCACGTCCACCTGGTCGGCGACCCCGGCCGGCAGCGCCTCCACCTGGTAGAGCGTGGCCAGGTCCACCGCCGCCTCCATCGCGTCCATCACGTCGTCGAGCCGGGACGCGAGCTGGTAGATGTCCGCGCGGTCGAAGGGGGTGACGAAGGACGAGTTCAGCTGCCGGTAGATCGCGTGGGTGAGCTCGTCGGCCGCGTGCTCGGCGTCGCGCATCCGCTCGGCGATCACGGCGCGCCCGGCCTTGTCGGTGCCGAGCAGCTCGGTCAGCAGGCCGGCGCCCACGACCAGGTTGTCCGCCGCCTTCGCGAACAGGTCGTAGAAGCCGGCCTCCTTCGGTGTCAGACGCAGGCGCACAGGGTTCTCCGGGCGGACTTCAGGCGGGCTCTGGCGTTCCCGCCCCGGGGAAACCGGGGCATGGCGGCGCCTCGCGGGCGTGGCCGACGCGGGCCGGTGATGGAGCGGCGGTGAAGCGGCGGTCGGTCACGGGCAGTTCCGCAACCACAAGGATGCTAGTGCCTCGGCAGACTGCCGAGGCACTCGACGTCAACGCGGCGGGGCTCCGAGCGTGCACCCCTGTACACGCTGTGCGGCCGCACCGAAGCTGCCCAGCGGTGGTGCCGGTGGTCCATGTTCGAAGTCGCAGCCGACGAAAATCCGGAGCGCAGAGCGCGTCGTCGCCGCTCAGCGGCTGCTGAACGCCTCCGGCGGCCGCAGGCCGAGAATGGCGTCGATGGCCTCATGCGAGAGGGGTTCTTCACTGCGTTGTGCCGCGATGATCAGCTCCGCGTAGAGCTCGATCTCATCCAGCGCCACCCGGTCGTGGACGGAGGCCGCGCGCAGCGGCCGACCGTGGCCGTGGCTGTGCGCGGGTTCGCGCCGCGGCGCCGGATCGTGCAGGGAAGCGGGGGTGTGCTGCGCCGTACGCAATCCGGTCACCTCCTTACCGTCTTGGTCACGCGAATCGCCAGAGGCCACAGTCCCCCCGGTCTGGCGCCGACGCTTGCCAGCTTAGAGACCGGTCCGAGCGGCGACCATGGCCCGGACGGGTCATCCACGGTGCGTCCTGGTCTAGTCCGGGCAGGCCCGTCCGCCTGACCCACCGTCGCCGCCGAGTGGCCGTCAGTGCGCGGCGGAAGCGCGCGGCCGGGTGGTGGCGACATCCTTCGCGGGCGGTGTGACCACGGTCACCGGCCGGTCCAGATCGAACAGGTCCGTGGTGGCCGCGATCCGGACGACGCCGCGCTGCGGCGCCTCGGCCGGGAAGCTGAAGTGGGCCACGACCCGGCGCAGCTTGTGCTGCGCGTCGAGGTAGGCGTCGAACGGGATGGTGCTCTGCGAGAAGGAGTGCGCGGCGGACAGCAGCGCGTCCTTGATCGGGCTCTGCGCCTGCCGCGCGGACGCCTTCAGATCCAGCGTCCCGGTGTAGTGCGCCACCGGCGTGTCGCGCACCTTTTCCTGACCGGCGAAGTGCACCGTGCCGCCGCTCACGCCGCGCAGCAGCGCGAAGTCGAAGACGGGGCTGGTGTACCCGGCGCTGATCAGGTCGCCGTCGGGCAGCTTGGTCGCGTCCACCCAGCGCCACCGCGCGTTCGTGCCGGCCTGCCGCAGATACAGCGTGGTCGGGGTGATGATCTCGTCGAGCGGGGTCGAGGACTGCGGGGTGCGCAGGATGATCGCGCCGACCTGCCGGTCGAAGTCGAACTCGCCGAGGCCGGTGAAGTGCCGGTCCGCGCCGCTGACCTTCATGACGACGTCGGTCGCGACCTTCGCGGTGTGGATCTTCGACGAGGCGACGGCGGCGTCGCGCACCGCGGCGACCGGGTCGGCGGCGACGCTGACCGACGGCGACGAACACCCGGCAGCCGCCGCCACCGCACCGGCGCTCAGGGCGAGCAGGCCAAGCCTGAACGCCGCCGAACGCCCCTTTTGGTGTGTCGCCGCCGCGTTCACTCTCGCCACCTCGGGTACTCGGTCCTTGGGTAAGCCGAACGGATGATCCGTTGCGTGATTCGTCCTCCCCAACGACCCGAATGGAGGATGGTTACGGTAAGGATTCGGGTCGCTACCGAGAAGGGTGCTGACGGATGCGAGTCTTCGTGGCCGGTGCTACCGGGGCGCTCGGAACCGCCGCCGTACGGCGGCTTGTCTCCAGCGGTCATGAGGTCACCGGGATCGCGCGCAGCGACAAGAAGCGCAGGCTTCTGTACACGCTGGGCGCGGAGTCGGTGCAGGCAGACCTCTTCGACGCGGCCGCGATGCGCGCGGCGATCGAAGGGCACGACGTCGTATGCAACCTGGCCACGCACATTCCGCCGGGTCCGCGGATGGTGCGCGCCTCGGCGTGGCGGGAAAACGACCGCATCCGCACCGAGGGCAGCGCGATCCTGGCCAAGGCCGCGGCCGACTGCGGTGCGCTGCGGCTGATCCAGGAGGCCATCGCGTTCGTCTACGCGGACGCCGGGCAGGACTGGATCACCGAGCAGTCGCCGCTGGCCGTCACCGCGCAGAGCGCCTCGTCGCTGACCGCCACCGCCAACGCGATGGGCTTCGCGGACCAGTACCGGTTCGCCGTCGTGCTGCGTTTCGGCCTGCTCTACGGGGCCGACTCGCTCACCCGCTGGCAGTTGGAGCGGGTGCGGCGCGGAAAGCCGGTGCTGATCGGCGATCAGGACGGATACGTCTCGCCGATCACCATCGAGGACGCCGCGGGCGCGGTGGTCGCGGCCCTCGCCGCCCCGACCGGCATCTACAACGTGGCCGGCCAGCCGGTGCAGCGCGCCGAGTGGGCGCGGGCGCTGGGCACCGCCGCCGGCGTGGACGGCTCGGCCAAGTTCATGCCGCCCCTGGTGCGCAAGCTGCTCGGCAGCCGCGCCGAGGTCCTCGCCCGCTCGCAGCGGATCTCGTCAGACGCCTTCCACACCGCGACCGGCTGGCGGGCCAGGACCGAACTGGCCGAGGGCTTCGCGCCCGCGGTGAAGGTGGCGCACTGACTGGCACTGACTGAGCGTGCACTCGCCGGACGCGTTACCGCGCGCCGGCTTGCGCGCCGCGTGCTCGGCGAGCGGTGCCTCACCGGCTCTCAGGAGTTCGTACCCGCTGCGGTGCTCGCAGTGGCCTGTCCTACCGGCCACTGCGGTACCTGCGCATACGGCCGGGCCGCGCCGATGTAGCCGCCGAAGCCGTCGATCGTGTCGAAGCGGATCGTCGCTCCGGTGTGCGGCGCGTCGATCATCGCCCCGCCGCCGACGTAGATGCCCACGTGGTGGATCGTGCTGGGATCGTTCGTGTTGTAGGCGAAGAACACCAGGTCGCCCGGCTGGAGCTGGCTGCGGGGCACATGCGGCCCCGCATACCACTGGTCCGCCGCGACCCGCGGGATCGCCACGCCGACGCTCGCGTACGCGGCCTGAGTCAGCCCGGAGCAGTCGAACTCGCCGTGGTCGGCCGCGGTCCCGGTGCCGCCCCACAGGTAAGGCGTGCCGAGCCGGTCGTAAGCGAAGGCGATGGCGCGCACGGCCACCTGGCTCGCGGCGACCACGCCGGCCGGCGCGGCGAACGCCTTCTCCAGGATTCTGATGTTCTTCACATAATTCTGCGTCTCGGAGATCGCCGGCACGCCGTTCGCGGAGAGCACCGCCCCCGGCCCCGCGTTGTAGGCGGCCAGCATGTTGTCGACCTGGTCCCCGGGGATCTTCGAGACCTGCCGGGCCAGCGCGCAGTCGTAGCGCGCGGCGGCCGGGATCGCGTCGGCCGGGTTGAAGACGTCCTGCTTGCCGTCGCCGTCCTTCGCCGAGGACCAGTTCGGCCAGGTGCCCGGCATGAACTGCGCGATTCCCTGCGCGCCGACCGGAGAGACCGCGTGCGGGTCGAACGCGCTCTCCTGATACAGCTGCGCGGCCAGCAGCGGAGCGCTGAGCTGGGGGCAGGTGCGTCCGGCGGCCTCGATGAGCGAGGCGTACGCCGCGGGCACCGTCCCGGTCGCCAGCGCGGCCTGCTGAGCCTGGAGTTCGGACCCGCTGATGCCCACGGCGGCCACGACCACCGCGCCGACGATGACGAACGGGGTCGCCAGCGTGCCGCTCAGGACCCAGATCAACCGGCGTCGGGGCATACCCGCCTCTCCTCCCCTCGCAGCGCCCTGGCGCTGCGCGCCCTGATTACTCGGCCACTCGGTTACTCAAGGTTGGCGTACTCGCACTCGGCGCGGCAGCGAGCCCTATGATAGGTGCGGCGGCCAGAAGACGTCAGTCTTCGCAGTTCGGACCGCGCGCTCCTGTTCGAGGGCGCAAAACACCCCCATACTGGCAACACTGGACGACAACGACGACCCGAGGACCGGGGGTGCAGCGTGCTTACTCTCCTGACTACCTTGCCCGTTCACGCAGCCTGGCACACGCTCGTGCCGGCGGCCAGCGACGGGAATATCAATACGATCATCGGCGGCATCGCTCCGGACTGGGGGCCCTTCGGCAGGGTCGGCCAACAGGCGCGGGTGATGATCGAGGTCATCATGGCCGCCGCGATCCTGCTCTGCCTCGGCATCGCCATCTGGGGCGCGGCGAAGCAGCGCATCGGCGCCACGGCGCTGCGCGACTCCTTCAGCGCCGAGCAGGGCAAGGGCCTGATCGTGGCCGGGCTCACCGGCGTGTTCATCATCGGCTCGCTCGGCACGCTGTTCACCATCGTCTACGGCATGGCGATCTGAGCGGTGTCCGAGGCGGTGTCAGAGGCGACAGCGTGTTCCATCGGCGCACACCCTCCCCGGCCCGGGGCCCAACGGCTGACGCGCGGAGGGTCTGCGGCGTGTACGGCGGCTCAACCGGTCCGGGTACCGGTGACACTGGTTTCCATATCCAGTAGGGGTGAGGCCTGATGGCCCGCCCCGGGAGCCGAGCCGATCGAGGGTCGTACCCGTTGGACACAGCGCAGAACACGCCCGAAGCGCGTACGCGTGTCAAGCTGCCTCCCGACCCCTACCTCGACGACGAACCGAGGCCGCGCCGCGGCCGGCGGCCGCTGATCCTGCTCGGCGCGGTGGTCGCACTGGTGCTCGTCGTCACGATCGTGAACCGGACCACGCATCACTCGGCCGGGGCGCAGCCCGGCGCCGGCGCACAGCCCTCGTCGTCGGCCGGCGCCTCGAGCAGCCTCGGCACGGACACCGGCGGCCCGATCGCCGCGCCGATCCAGAGCGGCAGCCTGCCCACGACCACGGCCGACAACGTACCGGTCGGGTATCTGCGCACCGCGAAGGGCGCCGAGTCGGCCGCCACGAACTACGTGGTGGCGTTCTATCTGCCCTCGATGATCCGGTCGTCGGCTCGCCACCGCCTGGTGGACGCGATCGCCGACCCGGAGACGGCGGCCGCGCTCAAGAGCCAGCTCGACACGGCGTACAAGCAGGCCAACGTCGGTAACGGCCTGTCAGCTGACGGCGTGGCACCGAGCGGTATGACCTTCGTACAGCGTTGCGCGCCGATCGGGGTGAGCCTGGTCAGCGACGACGGCATCCGCGCGACCGTCTCCATCTGGACGGTGACTCTTTCCGGACTGGTCGGCACCGGCTCGACCCACCCGGTGATCGAGGCCTGGTCCACCGAGACAGTCGAGCTGCACTGGGTACATAACGACTGGAAGTGGGTGTCCCTGACCTCCAAGGACGGCCCTGTCCCCACCAGCGGCCAGCAGGTCCCCTCTACCGGGCAAGCGCTGCAAAACGCCGTCAACCAGTTCGGGGGATTGCGATATGCCCGCTGACGCGATGGTCAACCTGGTCCAGGACGATCCCTGTTCGGTGCTCTTCGGCCTGCTGAAACAGGCCTGCGAGAACACCGGGAAGCTGGTGAACGGCGGCGGCGGGTCCGGCGGGAACGCGAACGGCAACGGCGGCGCCTCGACCGCCTCGCTGCTGTCCGACCCGGTCGGGGCGATCGCGCACGACTGCGCGCAGGCGGCCGCGTCCGTCATCAAGGCCGTCGCCTCGGTGGTCCAGGGCGTCACCAACGTGGACTTCACCAACTCCGGCTTTCTGACCCAGTACGCGATCGTGTTCGCCGCCTCCTCGATCCTGACCATCGTGCTGTGGCTGCTCGCGGTGATCAAGCGGGCGGTGCGCGGCGAGGCGATCGTGACCGCGGTCACCGAGGCCACCGGCTTCCTCTGGCTGGCGGTCGGCGCGTCCGCGTTCACCCCGGTGATCCTCTACGGCATGGTCCGCGTCACCGACTCGGTGACCAGTGCGATCGGCTCGGGCACGGCGAAGGACACGAACAACTTCCTGACCTCCTTCGCCAACACCATCGACCCGCCGAACGGCCAGACCGCCAACCTCGGCGGCGGGCCGATCCTGCTGATCTTCATCTCCATCATCGCGATGATCGCCGCGGCCGTGCTCTGGCTCGAACTGCTGATCCGGGCCGCGATGCTGTACGTCGGCGCCGCGCTGGCGGCCACGGTGTACGCCGGGCTGGTGGACAAGTCGCTCTGGCACCACATCAGAAGGTGGGCCGGCATGATGATCGCGGTGGACCTGGCGAAACCGGTGATCGTCATCGTGCTCGGACTCGCCACCGCGATCTCTGGCGGCGAAACCGGGCAGGGCTCCTTCGGCGCGGTGCTCTCCGGGCTGGCGATCATGCTGCTGTCCATCTTCGCCTCCGGCCTGATCTTCCGCTTCGTGCCGAACTTCGGCGACGACATGCTGGCCGTGGGCGCCGCACGCGCCGCCGACGCGCCGTCCGAGGCCGCCGCGGGCTCGATGGACGGCCCGGCCGCGCGGGTGCGACAGGGCATCGCCGCGCACGCCGGCCGCAGC
>JBKOWZ010000023.1:0-9657 GCA_046724665.1 Actinomycetota bacterium | reverse complement strand
GAGCAGCAGCCGGCGCGCGGTGGCGGGCGCGGGCTCGCCCGAGGTGAACAGGGCCGCGGCGCGGTCAGGGGCGATCATCGCCTGCCACTCGAGCAGCGGCGTACCGCGCAGCAACTCCCCCTGCGCGACGGCGTCGTGCAGCAAGGCGCGCTCGGCCGAGTACGCGAGGTCCGCCTGCATGCGCAGCCGCTCCGCGGCCTCAGCCTGCGCCACCAGGCCCTCAGCTACTGCGCCGAGGCGACGCGGTAGGTCGTCGAACATTCCGTTGACCGTCGCCGAGATGGTCGCCTGACGCATCGTCGGGTCGTGTGCGGTCGAGCGCAGCCAGGTCATCAGCGGGTCGAGCAGGTATTCCGGCAGAAGTCCGCCGGTGAGTACGGACTCGGGCACGGTGAACAGCGGCAGGTCGCCGAGCCCGTTGACGGCCAGCAGAGCCTGCCCGGCCTCGCGCACCTCGCGCAGGCTCTCCGGCGGTACCCGGTTGAGCACGATCGCGATGGTCACCCGGCGTTCCCTGGCCGCTTGCAGCAACCGCCAGGGCACCGCGTCGGCGTACCGCTCGGCGGTGGTGACCAGCAGCCACGCGTCCGCGGCGCCGAGCAGCCGCTCCCCGGCGTCCCGGTTGGCCACGACGACCGAGTTGACGTCGGGTGCGTCGATCAGCGCGACGCCGGCCGGAATCGCGGGGTGCGGGGCGAGGGTGAAGGCGTCGGGGCGGTCGGTCGGCCCCGGAGCGCGCAGGAACGCGGGCAGCAGCCGTTCCGGCCCGGTCACCGCGGCGACGTCCGCCGGATTGACGCAGAGCACCGCGGAACGCGTGGTCGGGCGCAGCACCCCGGCCTTGGTGACTTCCTGCCGCACCAGCGAGTTGACCAGCGTGGACTTGCCGACGCCGGTGGAACCGCCGACCACGATGTGCACAGGACCGTTCGGGCTGCGCAGCCGGGGTATCAGATAGTCATCCAGCCGCCTGATCAGCTCAGCCTGGATTCTGCGCGTACTGGCGGCACCGTCCGCGGCCAGGGGCAGCCGAGGCGCGGCGACGCTGTCGCGGAGCGCGCCCACGGCGCCCAGCAGGTCCGCGTCCGGGCCTGTGATCGTCACAGCCGTGAGCATGCCGCAGCCCCTGGGGACAAGGGAACACCGGGGTTGGTTTGTTCTATAACTTCTGTGTTGCGAATTTGCTGCGAAAGGATCCCGTCGGTCCGGGCTTCTTCGCCCCCCGACGGTATCAAGACCGACGGGGACTGCGAGGCCTTTTGTTCTGATTGCTCAGACGATTCGCCGATTGCTCGGACGATCTTCTGTGTACCGTGCGGCTGAAGCCTTTCACCGGAGCGCACGGCGGCCACATAGTGACAGTGCCTTCTACTACCCTGGTGCCGCGCGGAGCCGCCCCCATAGCTCAGCGGATAGAGCAGGCGCCTTCTAAGCGCTTGGTCGCAGGTTCGAGTCCTGCTGGGGGCACTGGGACGGTTTCGGGGCGACGGCTCGCGCGGGCGAGAGGACGACGATGGGCAAGCGGGCGGTCGCGACGGCGGTCGCGGTGCTGATGGGCTGCGGCACGGTCGCCTCGTGCCGCGGCGGGGCGGCCGCGTCGCAGACCACGCGTCCCGCGGCGGTGCAGACCTCGGACACGGCGGCCGCGGCCGAGGCGATGGCGGTGCAGGCGCTGCACGCCTGGCTGGCCGACCCGCGGCCGGGCACGCTCACCGTCAGCAGCATCAACATCGAGACGCAGACCGAGCGCAGGCTCCAGACCGGCCGCCAGCTGACCGGCCGGTTCGACCCCTTCACCACCACCGCGTCGCTGACCGGGACGCTCAGCGTGCTGGGCCGCGGCTCCGCGGTGCAGGACCCGCTGAAGGTGATCGTGAGGGGCGGCCGGCTCTACTGGTCGATCCCGACGGACGAACAGCCGCTCTACCCGGGCCGCAAGTGGTTCGCGAACGACCTGGCCTCGGCGCAGGCGACCGGCTCGGCGCACTCGATCTGGTGGGTGGCGCTCGGCGCGCTGGACAAGGTGCACATGGACGGGCTGAGCGAGGTCGATTCGAAGACGGCGATCGAGTACACCGGCACGGTGGACCTGGCGAAGATCCCGTCGGTGGCCGCGCAGCTGAAGAAGTCGCCGGTCATCGCCACGGCCGGGACGACCAAGGTCTCGATCGACATCTACACCGAGCTCGGCACCGGCGCCCTGGTGCGCATCGCGTACCGGCTCGGGTTGCAGGTCTCCGTGGACGCGACGCCGACGGCGACCAGCACCGCGGGCTACGAGGTCGATCTCGGCGGATTCGGCGCGACGGTCAAGCCGACGCCGACACCGGTCGTCGCCCCGGAGCCGATGCTGGTGGCCGACGGCAGCAGGATCAGCGACCTGAGCCAGCTCATGCTGTTCTGAGTCGATGCCGGCGGGCGATCAGCCAGACCAATCGACCGATCGCCCACCAGCGTATGACTGCGTTAATACATCAAGCCGTTACGCGACCGAGAAGTCGTCCGCGTAGTAACTCGGCTGTGCGTACCAGCCGTGGACGTAAATCGTCACGCTGGTGGTGGAAGCGCCGGTCGTGAAGCTGACCGACAGCTGGTTGAACGCACCGCCGGTGCCGGGCGTCCAGGTGCTCGTGTCCGTCGTGCCCGAGCCCGTGACACCTATATATACGTACGAACCGTTAACCCAGCCGCTCAGCGTGTACTTGGTGTTCGGGCTGACACTGATCGTCTGGGTGCACTGCGCGTTGTCCGAGTTGGACGGCACGCCGTGCAGGGCGCGGCTTCCGCTGTGGACGGGGCTGGTCACCACGGAGCCGAGGTTTCCGGTGCAGCTCCACGGCGAGAGCGAGCCGGTCTCGAAGCCGGGGTTGACCACCCGGTTGCCGCCGGTGCCGCCGCTGCCGCTCGGCGACGCGCTGGGCGACGACGAGGGCGAACTGCTCGGCGAGCTGGACGGGGACGTGGACGGCGAGGCGGACGGCGACGGCGACTTGCTGGCCGACGGCGTGGCCGAGGCGCTGGCGGTCGGCGTGGTGCAGCTGGCCGCCGAGCCGTTGATGGCGTTGACCGCGGAGTTGAACAGCGTCGCCGCCGGATCGAGGTCGTAGAGCGAGAACATCATGAACCCGGCGTAGCCGCCGCAGTGCACGTAGTCGGCGCGTGCCTGGATGGACTGCGTGGACTCGCCGCCGTAGAAGTTCGTGCCGTCATAGAAGTACGCGGACCTGGTGATCGGGTCCCAGAACGTGTAGGACGGGTTGGCGACGACGTTGGTGATCTCCTTGTACATCGCCACGCCCGGCACGCCGCCCGACAGCGTCTGCCCGGCCGAGGGGCCGCTCGCCGTCTGGTACAGGCCGTGGTTCGAACCCGCGGACACGCCGGTCCACCCGCGGTAGTAGAACGGCAGGCCCACGTTCAGCTTGCTGGCGGGGAAGCCGCCGGTGATCCCGTACTGCGGGTCGCCGACCGTCCACGCCTTCATGGCGCCGTCGATGCTGTACGTCGCGTTCCCGGGCGCGATCTTCGGCTCCGGGGAGTTCGGGTTGGCGTACAGCGGGTCCTGCTCGTCGGTCGGGCCGGTGGCGTTCCAGGCGCCGTACATGTCGTACGTCATGACGTCGGCGAAGGTCAGGTACTGGCCGATCTGGCTGGTCTGGATCTTGGAGATCTTGTCCTGGCCCGCCGGGACCGCGGCCGACAGGTAGTAGGTCTTGCCGTTGGCCGTGCCGGCGCTGTTCAGCTCGTTGCGGAACTCCTGGAGCAGCAGGGTGAAGTTCGCGGTGTCCGCCGCCGAGTAGTGGTTGCCCAGGTGGCCGCCGCTGGAGCCGGGGTACTCCCAGTCGATGTCGAAGCCGTCGAAGATGCCGGCCGCCGTGCCAGGGCCGCCGAAGCCGCCGGCCGCCGGGATGTTGCCGTTGATGAACATGCTGATGCAGGAGGAGACGAACTTCTGCCGCGACGCGCTGCTGGCGGCCACGTCGGAGAAGTACTTCGAGTAGGTCCAGCCGCCGAGCGAGAGCATGATCCGCAGGTTCGGGTACTTCGCCTTGAGCTGCTTGAGCTGGTTGAAGTTCCCGGCGATCGGCTGGTTCCAGACGTCCGCCACCCCGCTGACCGAGGTGCTTGCGTCGAAGGTCTTCTGGTAGTCGGCGAACTGGTCCTCGGCGCCGTCGCCGGCGTTCGGGTCGTTCTCGCCGGCCGGGTCCGGATCGGTGGCCTTGGTCGCCTCGAAACAGGTCAGGTTGACCGGGTCGATGTTCTCGAAGTCGTAGATCAGGTAGTTCAGCTTGCCGGCGATGCCCATGGTGTCCAGCGCCTTCAGATAGAAGGCGTTCTGGTAGATCGACCACTGGTCGTAGTACGCGACCTTGATGCCGCCGGTGGTGGCGGCCGAGGCGACCGGCGCGGTGGCGGCGGTGCCGACGACGAGGCCGACCGCCCCGATCATCGCACCGGCCACGCTCATCGCGATCGCGCCGCGCCGCCGCCGGCCGGGGGCGCGCGGCTCCCTGTTGGCGGGGGATGAGAAGAGACGCACTGCTTGGGCTCCTTGAGTCGGTACACCCGACCGTCCGGTCGCCTGTCGTGCGCGTTCCGGCTGCGGACGGCGGTGTGGTGGACAACCTTGCCTGGTTGACCGCCGGATGCGCCGTCCCGCGGCTGAGCCGCCGGGAGACCCCGTGCGACTCTGTAACTCCCTGTGTAGCGCCCGCTCAGTTGCCCCGTCAAGACATTGGACTAGACCAATTTTCGGCCACCCCGGGAGCGTTGGGCGGATTCGTCCCCGTTAAGCTGACAGCCGGGCTGTCTTAAGGCAGACGCGAGGAGGTGGCGGCGGTGACTCGGCTTTCAGCGTTGCCAGGGCTGTCCGCGATGCCGGGAATGCCGGGTATGGACACGCTCGCACCGCCCACGTTCGCCCGGATGTGGAGCCTGCACCCGGATCCGTTCTTCACCACGCTCGTCGCGACCCTGGCCGCGCTGTACATCGCCGCGATGGTGCGGCTGGCCCGGCGCGGTGACGGCTGGCCGGTGGCACGCGCGTTCAGCTTCCTCGCCGGTCTGGTGCTGCTGTTCGCGATGACCGGCACCGGCCTGGCCCAGTACGGCATGTACCTGTTCAGCACGCACATGCTGCAACACATGATGCTGTCCATGGTCGTGCCGCTGTTCCTGCTGCTCGGCGCGCCGCTCACGCTGGCGCTGCGCGCGCTGCACCCGGCGTCGGCCGGCCGCACCGGTCCGCGCGAACTGCTGCTCGGCCTGCTGCACAGCCGGTTCGCCCGGGTGGTCGCCTCGCCGCTGTTCACGCTGCCGCTGTTCATCGCCAGCCTCTACGGGCTCTACTTCACTCCGCTGTTCGACGTCCTGATGCGCAGCGCGGTGGGGCACGACCTGATGCTGCTTCACTTCCTGAACATCGGCCTGCTGTTCTTCTGGCCGATCATGGGCGTGGACCCGGCGCCGCACCGCTCGCCGTACGTGATCCGGATCCTCGAACTGTTCGCGGCGATGCCGTTCCACGCCTTCTTCGGCGTCGCGGTGATGATGTCCTCCGCGCTGATCACCACGAGCTTCGCGCGGCCGCCGGCGTCGTGGGGCGTGGACCCGGCCGCGGACCAGTCCACCGGCGGCGGCCTCGCCTGGGCGTTCGGCGAGGTGCCGACGCTGCTCGTGCTGCTGATCCTGTTCTTGCAGTGGTCCAGGTCGGACGAGCGCGAGGCCCGGCGCAAGGACCGCAAGGCCGACCGGGACGGCGACGTGGAACTGGCCGACTACAACGCCTACCTAGCGGGCCTGGCCGCGCGCGACAACCGCAACCGGCTCTCTTCATCACACTGAGTGAGAGGCGCACCCCCTCTATTCACCCGCCAAGCCGGGTACGGCACGATGTGAGCGTGCAGCACGTGTCGTCGCACCGCGCGATCCGCGCCGCGCTGTTCGCAGTCGTCTGCGTCGGCGTTGCGGCGGTTCTGCACGGCATGGCGGACGGCAGCGCGCCGAGCTGGCGCGGGGTGCTCCTGGGCCTTCCCGCGGTCTGGCTGCTCGCGTGGCCGGCGCTCGGCGGTGAACGATCCGGACCCGAACTGACCGCGGGGCTGGGCGTCGCGCAGGTCGGGCTGCACTACCTCTTCGCGTACGTCTGCACGGTGAGCGCCGCGTCGCATACCACCGCAACACCGGCGCCGGGCGCGCCGATCTCGATGCCCGACATGCCATCCATGCACGACATGGCCATGCCCCCGACGTACGGGCATCCCTCAGCGACCGCGATGTTCGCCGCGCACGCGCTGGCGGTCGTCGTCTGCGGCTGGTGGTTGCGGCAGGGTGAGCGCGACTTCTTCGCGCTCTGCCGCGTCGTCGTCGCCCTGGCCTCGGCACCGGTGTACTGGCTCACGGACGCCGTTACCGCACTGCGCGCCACCGCACGCATCGGCACCAGCAACAACGACGACGGCGCACCGCACCTGGCCTGTGCCCCGCCCAACGACGGCCTCAGACACCGCCGCACTCCCCTGCTCACGTCCGTCACGTTCCGCGGACCGCCTGTCCTCGCGTAGCACCGCGATCAGCCGAACAGGCAGTTACTTTCACTTACTTTCTCCGTGGAACGGATTTTCGCCATGCGTAAAAGTACGACCCGCCGCGCCGCCGCAACCCTCGCCACGGCCGCCGCCCTGGTGGCCGCCACGGCGCTGCCCGCCTCGGCGCACGTCACCGTGATGCCGAACTCGCTGCCCAAGGGCGGCAGCGGCGAGCTGACCTTCAAGGTCCCCAACGAGCAGGACAAGGCGACGACCACCGAGCTCCGGCTCCAGATCCCGACCGACCACCCGATCGCGCTGGTGCAGCCGCGCAACATCCCCGGCTGGACGGTCACCGTGAAGACCACCACGCTGACTACTCCGATCAAGACCGACGACGGCACCTTCACCACCGCGGTCAGCGAGATCGACTGGACCGGCGGCAGCATCCCGGTCGGGCAGTACCAGGACTTCCAGATCTCGGTCTATCCGCTGCCCACGAACACGAACCAGCTGGTCTTCAAGGCCGTGCAGACCTACTCCAACGGCGATATCGTCCGATGGATCGACGCGACCGAGCCCGGCCAGCCCGAGCCGGAGCACCCGGCGCCCGTACTGACCCTCACCGCGGCCGAGAAGTCCGACGCGGACTCGGGTTCCGGCTCGGGCAGCACCCCGGCGGCGAACCCCGCGACGACGCCCGCCGCGGCGTCGCAGTCCACGAGCGGCGACGACGGCGACGGGACGGTCGGCATCTGGCTCGGCGCGCTGGGCCTGGCGGCGGGCCTGGCCGCGCTCGCCCTCACCCTCGCCTCAAGGCGGCGCTCCGGATCATGAGCGGGACAAGACAGAAAAGAACATGACACACCGACCGATACTCCGGCGGCTGCTCGCCGGGCTGGCCGCGGCGATCACGCTCGTGTTCGTCGCGGCCGGCCCGGCCGCCGCGCACGCGAACCTCGAACGCACCGACCCCTCCGACGGCTCGGTCCTGGCCGTGCAGCCCGCCGTCGTCGCCGCGCAGTTCGACGAGTCGGTCGGGGTGAGCGCGGACAGCCTGCGGATCTTCAGTCCGACCGGCGAGCGGGTGGACAACGGCACGACCTCGCACGGCGCGCAGAACAACATCGTCGCCGTCTCGCTGCGCTCCGGGCTCGGCAGGGGCACCTACACCGTCGCCTGGCACGTGCTCTCGGCCGACTCGCACCCGGTGTCCGGGGCGTTCACCTTCTCGATCGGCGCGCCGAGCCGCACGACGGTCAACGCCGCGACCATCGTGACCAGGTCCAGCACCGCCGTGGGCGTGATCTACGGCGCCGCGCGCTGGGCGGCGTACCTGTCCTTCGCGCTGCTCGCCGGGACGATCGTGTTCCTCGCGCTGTGCTGGCCGAAGGGCGCCGCGGCGCGCGGCTCGTTCCGGCTGATCGTGGTCGGCTGGGTCACGCTCGTCGCGTCAAGCGTGATCCAGCTGCTGCTCCAGGGCATCTACTCGAGCGGGCTGCCGCCGTCGCGGATGTTCGACCCCTCGGTGATCCAGGCGACCACGGCCACCCGGTTCGGCGCGACCACCGAGATCCGGCTGCTGATCCTGGCGCTGGCCGCGCCCGCGGTGACGATCGGCGTGCAGCGGCTGACCAGCGCGACGCTCGGCCAGCGGCTGCGCGCCGCGGCGCTGGCCCTGCTCGGCACGACGGGGTTGGCCGCGACGTGGGCGGCGACCGGGCACGCCTCGACCGGGATCCAGGTCCCGATCTCCGTCGCCGCGGACACGCTGCACCTGACCGCGATGGCGGTCTGGCTCGGCGGCCTGGCCGCGTTGGCGCTGGTGGTGCTGCGCGACCCGGAGAAGCCGAAGCAGGCGGCGGCCGCCGTCAAACGCTTCTCCACGGTCGCGCTGACCTGCGTCTGCGTGATGATCGGCACCGGCACGTACCAGGCGTGGCGCGACGTCGGCTCGCTGCACGTGCTGTTCGGCGAGGCGTACGGCCGCCTCGTGCTGGTCAAGATCGCGGGCCTGCTCACGCTGATCGGGCTGGGCTACTACGCACGGCAGCGGATCGCGTCGGGGCTGAACGCGTCGGCGCTCAGGGGCACGGTCGCCGTGCCTGAAGCAGAGACCGCCGACGCGGACATAGCCGCGGTCTCCCCCGCAGCCGTCGCCGCGTCGCCCAAGATGTCGGTGTCAGCCACGGTGCCGACGCGTCCAGGGCGTGGACCAGGCTTGAACAAGCCCGGTCGGCGCACCGCACGCGTCGGCGGTCAGCCACGTGCGCACGAACCGGGCTCGCGCGTCCGCGAGACGCTCGGGCAGCTGCGCCGCTCGGTCGCGGCCGAGACGGCTATCGCGCTGATCGTCCTGGCCGCGACGGCGATCGTCGTCAACACGGTGCCCGGACGCGGCGCGAACGGTCTCGCGACGCAGCCCGGCTCCACCAACGTCTCGCTGCCGTTCAACACCGGGACCGCCTCGGGCATCGTGTTGATCGTGGTCGAACCGGGCAAGATCGGGCCGAACCAGTCGCACCTGCTGATCGAGAACACCAAGGGCGAGCCGTACAGCCCGGTGCAGGTGGCGGTGTCGTACGCGTTGCCGTCGAGTGGCATCGGGCCGATCAAGTCGAAGGTGATCCCGAACGGGCCGGGCCACTACGTCGATCAGCCGACGACGCTGAACGTCGCCGGCCAGTGGCAGGTGGCGATCACGATCCGCAGCGACGACTTCGACGAGACCACCGTCCGAGTGCCCTTCACGGTGACGCCGTGAGCGGCCTCGCCGGTGAGCCAGCCGGCTGAATCAAACCCGATAATCCGACTGATTACCACTCATTCGGCGCAAGAGGCCGCATAACCGAACGAAGTCGGGAGCACACCTTCGGGTGTGAACAGAACGAGCAAACTGCGGATTCTGGCTCCCCACGGTCGGCCGTGGCTGGTCCCGGTCGCGCTCGGCGCCGCCGGGAGCGGCCTCGTCGCGGCCGGCTGGTTCGGTTACACAGCCGCTCGCGGGCACGACGACGGCGCCCCGGCGGCCCAGCCGGTCGCCGCCGAGGCCGCTCCGGCGAAGGTCTCGGTCCCGGACGGCGCCACCGGTGTCGCGCCTGACGGCGCGCTGACGGTCACGGCGCCGCCG
>JBKOWZ010000151.1:0-12364 GCA_046724665.1 Actinomycetota bacterium | reverse complement strand
GTGCGAGTGCGAGTGCGAGTGCGAGTGCGAGTGCGAGTGCGAGTGCGAGTGCGAGTGCGAGTGCGAGTGCGAGTGCGAGTGCGAGTGCGAGTGCGAGTGCGAGTGCGACTTCCTGCCATCTAATCCGATCATCTGATCTATTAGGCCGAAGCGGTCCGCCGCGGCCGACACCCGGTTCGCGGCGGTCCACCTGCGTCCATGCCCTGATATTGTCCGCCTGATCCACTCAGTGACAATTGGGGGCATTCCATGGCATTCTTCAGTTCTCCTCGCGACTCTTTTCCCGGGCCGCGGCACGGTTTGCGCAGCGTGGGGCGCATTGTCGGTATCGCCACGTGCGCCGGGGTTCTCGTGTCGGCGGTCACCACATCGGCATCAGCCATCGCGCGGTCCGATCCGTACACCGTCGCGAATCCGTACAGCGTCAAGGTGCGGCACGGCATGAAGACGGTGACCTACCTCGGACGCGACTTCGTGGTCCCATCGTTCTGGCGGGTCGTCGATCTGACGGCTCATCCGTCCACCTGCGTACGTTTCGATGTACACGCCGTGTATCTCGGGCGCCCCGGCACTGCGCAGAGGTGCCCGGCTCGCGGCATCGGCCGGCGCACCGGAGCGCTGCTCATCGAGCCCGACCTGACCCGCTCCACCAGCAGCGCTGTGATCGCGCTCGACCGCCGGATCGCCGCTGAAATCGATGCGACCGCGCCGGGCGTGACGATCACCGCCAGTTACGGCGCCGACCGTGCGACCGTCATCGACGCGCTTACCGGCGCGGGGCTGCCCCAGCCGGCGGAGGTACCCACCGTCCGGGCGGTTCCCGCTCCTTCTGCCGCTTCCACGGCTCGTGCCCCGCTCGTCGCTTCTACTCGTACTCGCGCGCGTGACAGCGCAGCCGCGCGATTCGATCGCGCGCATCGTAACGTCGCTCCTACTCGCGCGCGTGACACCGTGCCGGTGGAGATTGTGCGGGGTACCAACCAGGTCACCGGCCTCGGCTTCGACACCTGTGCCGCACCCAGCGCCAAGCAGATGGACGCCTGGACCGTCTCACCGTTCACCACCGTCGGCATCTACATCGGCGGCTCCGAACGCGCCTGCGGGCAGCAGAATCTGACCAGCGACTGGGTCGCCGCGCGGGCCAAGGCGGGCTGGCACTTCATGCCGATCTACGTCGGCTGGCAGGCCGCCTGGGACCCGCTGACCGCCACCGCGTCCAGCCCCGGACCGGCCGCGCTCGGGACGCAGAGCGCCGACGACGCGATCGCCCAGGCTCGCAGGCTCGGTATCGGCCCCGGCGCGCTGCTCTACTACGACATGGAGTCGTACAGAACACGCGCCCAGTGCACAGCCGCGATGGCCTTCCTGTCCGCGTGGACCGCCGAACTGCACGCCCGGGGCTATCGATCGGCGGTGTACAGCAGCGCCAGCACCGGTATCGCCGACTTGGTCGCCAATCGTGGAAAGATCACCGAGCCGGACGTCGTCGCGATCGCGCACTGGAACGGCATTGCCGACGCGGATCTGGCGGCGACTCCGGCCGACGCCTGGCCCACGCAACGTGTGCATCAGTATCTCGGCAACGTGTATGCCTCGTATGGCGGCGTAAGGCTGAACATCGATAAAGATTACTTGTCGATCAATAACACCTCTTGCCCGAATACGACAGCTTCGACCATTCCGGAACCTGGTCGCCAGGCATCCAATAGGCTCGTCGCATGCTGACCCTGCACAGTGCGCCCATCGTTCTGCCCATGGCCGCGGAGCCGATCAGCGACGGCGCCGTTCTGGTGGACGGCGACCGAATCGCGGCCGTCGGCCCCCGCGAGCGGCTCGTGGCCGAACACCTCGGCGTGCCCGAGCACGCGTGGACCGGCGTGCTCACCCCGGGCCTGGTGAACGCGCACGCGCACTTGCAGTACACCGATTTCGAGGAACTCAACGCGCTCGGCGAGTCCTTCCCGGCGTGGCTGAGCCGGATGGTCGCGAAGCGGCCGACCTTCACCGAGGCGATGTGGCAGGAGTCCGCGCGCCGTGGCCTTCAGTTGATGCTTGCGAGCGGGACGACCGCCGTCGCGGACGTCGTCACCGAGCCCGAGGTGCTGGAGCCCACCGCGCGCTCCGGAATCGCCGGGATCTCGTACATCGAGGCCGTGTTCGAAGACGCGCAGAGCTGGTCCGACTCCGGACGCGCCCGCCTTCTCGCCGCGCTCGACTCCGCGCCGACTGGACGCGCCCTCGGTCTGTCACCGCACACGCCGTTCACCATCGCCACCGCGGTCTTCGTAGACGTCGTCGCGATCGCCCGAGAGCGCGGCCTGCGCGTGCACACGCACGTCGCCGAGTCCGAGGCCGAGATGCGTTACGTGGCGACCGGCGACGGCCCGTTCGCGGATGACATGACTCGGTTCGGCAAGGCGATGGAGCTGATCAGGGACGGCGGCAGCGGCCTGACGCCGGTCGGCTACCTGGACAAGATCGCCGTGCTCGGCCCCGACGTGCACGCGGCGCACTGTGTGCACTGCGACGCCGCCGACCGCGACGTGCTGCGCTCCCGGGGCGTCTACGCGGCGCTGTGCGTGCGCTCGAACCGCATCCTCCAGGCTGGCGAACCGCCGATCGCCGACTACCTCGCCGAGGGCTCGCCGTTCGCCGTCGGCACCGACTCGCTCGCCTCAAGCCCGAGCCTCGACCTGCTGGAAGAGGCCGCGACGCTGCGCGATCTGGCGCTCGTGCAGGGCTACGCCGAGCCCGACCTCGATCGGCGCATCGTCGAGGCGGCGACCCTCGGCGGCGCGCAGGCCATGGGGCTGACCGATATCGGCCGCCTCGAAGCCGGTGCCCGCGCGGACCTCGCCGTCTTCACGGTGCCGACACTCGACGCCCTCACCGCGGCTAATCCGATCGACGTCTACTCTGCCCTACTCGACGCCGCCGCGGCCAAGACACACCGCTGCGTCGCCACCATCCTCGGCGGCGCCATCGTCCACGGCGACGCTGGTACCCGATCGATCGGGTAGGTCACGCATAGCCCCTGTGCAGCGCGACAATCCCCCCGGTAAGGTCACGCCACGCTACCCGTGACCAACCCGAGGCCTGGATTAGGGTCGCAAGTCCCCGCTGGTCCGGCCACGCGCGGATCGACTCGGCGAGATACACGTACGCGTCCGGATTTGAACAGACCTGCCTCGCGATGGGCGGCAGGGCCCGCATCAGGTACTCGGTGTACACGGTCCGCAGCGGCCCGTTCGTCGGATGCGAGAACTCGCACACCAGCAGCCGCCCGCCCGACTTCGTCACCCGCCGCAGCTCGCGCAGCGCCGCCGTGGTGTCGGCCACGTTGCGCAGCCCGAAGGAGATCGTCACCGCGTCGAAGACGCCGTCGCGGAACGGCAGGTGCAGCGCGTCGGCGGCGACGAAGTCGAGCTCGGGGTTGCGTGCCCGGCCGACGTCGAGCATCCCGAGCGAGAAGTCGCAGGCCACTACGGAGGCCCCGGCCTGCTGGAACGGCACCGACGAGGTGCCGGTACCCGCCGCCAGGTCGAGGATCCGCTCGCCCGGCCGCGCGTCCACCGCGGCGGCCACTGCGCGGCGCCAGGCGCGGGCCTGCCCCAGCGACAGCACGTCGTTGGTGAAGTCGTACCGGGCCGCGACGCCGTCGAACATCGCCGCGACCTCGTGCGGTTCCTTGTCCAGGGAGGCTCTGCTCATGAGACCTATCCTGGCACCCCCGACCCACCGACTCGCGCACCCGGACCCTCCGCACCCTCCGGAGCCCCGTGCCCGCGCCTACGCACACGCCGTGCCGTCCAACCCGTTGTCTAGACTGCTCCCGTGCCCACTGAAGACGCCGCCTCAGCGCGCCGCGCCGCCTCCGATCACACGGCCGACGTGATCGTCGTCGGCGCGGGACCGGCCGGATCCGCGACGGCATACCACCTCGCGCAGGCAGGGCTCGACGTCCTGCTGCTGGAGAAGACCGAGTTCCCGCGGGAGAAGATCTGCGGCGACGGCCTGACTCCGCGCGCGGTCACCCAGTTGGTGCGTATGGGCATCGACACCTCGCCCGAAGCCGGCTGGCTGCACAACAAGGGTCTGCGCATCATCGGCGGCGGGCAGCAGCTGGAACTCGCCTGGCCCGACCTGGCCGCGCACCCGAACTACGGCCTCGTACGCCCCCGGGCCGACTTCGACGATCTGCTCGCCCGCCAGGCGCAGAAGGCCGGCGCCCGCCTGCTCGAGCAGTGCAACGTGACCGCCCCGATCCGCGACGAGCGCACGTCCCGGATCGTCGGCGTCACCGCGAAGCTCGGTCCGGAGAAGCGCGAGACCTCCTTCCACGCCCCGATCGTGGTCGCCGCGGACGGCAACTCGACCCGCCTGGCCGTGGCGATGGGCCTGCACAAGCGGGACGACCGGCCGATGGGCGTGGCGTACCGGGCGTACTACCGCAACCCGCGGCACACCGACGACTGGCTGGAGTCCTGGCTGGAGCTGCGCGACGCCGAGCACCCCGACCGGCTGCTGCCCGGCTACGGCTGGATCTTCGGCATGGGCGACGGCACGTCGAACATCGGCCTCGGCATCCTCAACACCTCGGACGCGTTCCGCGGTGTGGACTACCGCGACATGATGCGCCGCTGGCTGGCGACCACTCCGCCGGAGTGGAAGCTGACCGAGGACAACCGCACGTCCCCGATCCGCGGCGCAGCGCTCCCGATGGGCTTCAACCGCAAGCCGCACTACACCCGCGGCCTGCTCCTGGTCGGCGACGCCGGCGGGATGGTCAACCCGTTCAACGGCGAAGGCATCGCCTACGCGATGGAGTCCGGCGAGATCGCCGCCAAGGTCATCGCGCAGGCCAGCTCGCGCCGGACGAACTACGACCGGGAACTTGCCCTGTCCGACTATCCCAAGATCCTGAGCCAGACCTACGGCGGCTACTACACGCTCGGCCGCCTCTTCGTGCGCCTCATCGGCAACCCGAACGTCATGCGCGTCGCGACCAGCCGCGGCCTGTCCCACACGATGCTGATGCGCTTCACGCTCAAGCTGCTGGCCAACCTCACCGACCCGCGCGGCGGCGACGCGATGGACCGCATCATCAACGGCCTGACGAAGGTCGCTCCCAGCGCCTGAGCGGGCTGGCCGCAGGCGTTCAGCGCGGCGTGTTGAGCCGCAGGCGCCACGGCGAAGATCGCCTTCTACAGGACGTAGAACGGAAAATCAAGCCGGCCGTCCGGATCGTGGACGATCGCCGGGCGCCTCGGGGCGGCGGCGCAGCGGGGGCGTCGGACGCGCGGGGGCGGTTTTGGGCGGCGGATCCGGAGGTCGTCGCGGGTGGGGCGCGACAGCCTGCGTACTTGTGTTGTGGGCCCTGACCTGGGCGTGATGGAGATCACACAGCACAAAGTGCTGTGTAAGGACTACGTTACGGACGGGCGGGTGGCCGAAGGGGTGACCCGTGGCGAGGATCACATAAGGCAGGCCGTAGGATTGCCGTCGTTGGCAAGCTTGCGGCCGATTCTTGCCCCCAGCTTGTGAATGGCTTCACGAGCGTGGGTCTTCGGCGGGGCCGGTTTCGGCTCCGGCTCTGGCCGGGTCGAGGCCTCGGTCTCGGCTCAGACAGAGTGAGTGCCACCCGTCGACGACGACGCCGGCGGACTACGACTAGCGGCGGAAAGGTGGCGGCGCGTGTGGACACGTACGTGCCGATCCTGATCCTGGGGCTGATCGCGGGCGGATTCGCGGTCTTCTCGGTGGTCATCGGCTCGCTTACCGGTCCGAAACGGTACAACCGGGCCAAGTACGACAGCTACGAGTGCGGTATCGAACCGTCGCCGCAGCCGATCGGCGGCGGCCGGTTCCCGGTCAAGTACTACTTGGTCGCGATGCTGTTCATCGTCTTCGACATCGAGATCGTCTTCCTCTACCCGTGGGCCGTCGCCTTCGACGCGCTCGGCTGGTTCGGGCTGACGGAGATGGTTCTGTTCGTCCTCACCGTCCTGGTCGCGTACGCCTACGTGTGGCGGCGCGGCGGCCTGGACTGGGACTGAGAGGGGGCGCCATGGGCCTCGAGGAGAAACTTCCCAGCGGATTCCTGCTCTCCACGGTCGAGGGTCTGGCCGGGTACATGCGCAAGGGCTCGCTGTGGCCGGCCACCTTCGGACTGGCCTGCTGCGCCATCGAGATGATGGCGACGGGGGCCGGCCGGTACGACCTGGCCAGGTTCGGGATGGAGGTGTTCCGGGCCTCGCCGAGACAGGCGGACCTGATGATCGTGGCGGGGCGGGTGAGCCAGAAGATGGCTCCGGTGCTGCGCCAGATCTACGACCAGATGCCGAACCCCAAGTGGGTCCTGTCGATGGGCGTGTGCGCGTCGTCCGGCGGGATGTTCAACAACTACGCGATCGTCCAGGGCGTGGACCACATCGTGCCGGTGGACATCTACCTGCCCGGCTGTCCGCCGCGGCCGGAGATGCTGATGGACGCGATCCTCAAGCTGCACGCCGAGATCCAGGCCATGCCGCTCGGCGTGGACCGGCAGAAGGCGGCCCGCGCGGCGGAGGAGGCGGCGCTCAAGGCGCTGCCGACGATCGAGATGAAGGGGCTGCTGGCGTGAGCGGCGAGCAGTCCCGGCCCGGAGGGCCCGGCACCGAGGTGGAGACGCCGCAGCCGCTGGCCGTGCAGGAGGCCGAGGTCGTCGCGGTCCGCAAGGGGATGTTCCCGACCGCGGGCGGCGGGGACACCTCGGGCTACGGCCGCCTGGTGCGCCGGATCGAGCTGCCGGGGCAGTCGCCGCGGCCGTACGGCTCGTACTTCGACGAGGTCGAGAACGAGCTGTTCGGCGCGCTCGACGAGCAGGGGCTCGCGCCGGAGACCGCCATCGAGCGGGTGATACTGCACCGGGGGCAGCTGACGTTCCAGGTGCGGCGCGAGCACCTCGTGCAGGTCGCGCGGACGCTGCGGGACGACCCGGCGCTGCGGTTCGAGCTGTGTCTCGGCGTGTCCGGGGTGCACTTCCCCGCGGAGGCCGGGCGCGAGCTGCACGTGATGGTGCCGCTGATGTCGATCACGCACAACCGGCGGATCCACCTGGAAACCACGTGTCCTGACAGCGACCCGCACCTGCCGTCGCTGTACGGGGTTTACCCGGCGGTCGACTGGCACGAGCGCGAGGCCTGGGACATGTTCGGCATCGTCTTCGACGGCCACCCCGCGCTGACCAGGATCCTGATGCCGGACGACTGGCCCGGCCACCCGCAGCGCAAGGACTACCCGCTCGGCGGCATCCCGGTCGAGTTCAAGGGCGCGCAGATTCCGGCCCCGGACCAGCGGAGGTCGTACCAGTGACCGTTCAAGCGGAGAGGGCGGCCGAAGACATGTCGGGTCCCGCTTCCACGAATTCGACGACGACGGGGGCCGCGCTCGCGGCCGGAGAACTCCAGGGCGACCCCTACGGCGCTGGCGACGCGGGGGACGCGCGCGTCTTCACGATCACCGGCGGCGACTGGGACGAGATCGCCGAGTCGCTCGGCGAGGCGCCCGAGGAGCGCATCGTCGTCAACATGGGGCCGCAGCATCCGTCCACGCACGGGGTGCTGCGCCTGGTGCTGGAGCTCGAGGGCGAGACCGTCACCGAGACCCGGGTGGGCATCGGGTACCTCCACACGGGCATCGAGAAGAATCTCGAGTTCCGCAACTGGACGCAGGGCACCACCTTCGTCACGCGGATGGACTACCTCACGCCGTTCTTCCAGGAAGTGGCCTACTGCCTCGCGGTGGAGAAGCTGCTCGACATCGAGGAGCAGGTGCCCGACCGGGCCAGCGTGGTCCGGGTGCTGCTGATGGAGCTCAACCGGATCTCGTCGCACCTGGTGTGTATCGCGACCGGCGGGATGGAGATGGGCGCGCTCTCGGCGATGATCTTCGGCTTCCGCGAGCGGGAGCTGGTGCTGGACATCTTCGAGATGATCACCGGCCTGCGGATGAACCACGCGTACATCCGGCCGGGGGGACTGGCGCAGGACCTGCCGCCGGGCGCGGTGGACAAGGTGCGCGAGTTCCTGGCGCTGATGCCCAAGCGGATGAAGGACATCGAGGCGCTGTGCAACGAGAACGCGATCTTCAAGGGCCGTACCGAGGGCGTCGGGTATCTGGACCTGACCGGGTGTGTGGCGCTGGGGCTCACCGGGCCGGTCCTGCGCTCGACCGGCTTGCCCCATGATCTGAGGAAGGCTCAGCCGTACTGCGGATACGAGCAGTACGACTTCGAGGTCTGCACTTGGGACACATGTGACGCGTACGGCCGGTACCGGCTGCGGATGGACGAGATCCGCGAGTCGCTGAAGATCGTCGAGCAGTGCCTGGACAAGCTCAAGCCGGGCCCGGTGATGGTCGAGGACAAGAAGATCGCCTGGCCGGCGCAGCTGGCCCTCGGCGGCGACGGCATGGGCAACTCGCTCGACCACATCCGGCACATCATGGGCGAGTCCATGGAGGCCCTGATCCACCACTTCAAACTGGTGACCGAGGGCTTCCACGTCCCGGCCGGACAGGCCTACGTGGCCGTGGAGTCGGCGAAGGGCGAGCTGGGCTGCCACGTGGTGTCGGACGGGGGCACCCGGCCGTACCGGGTCCACTTCCGCGATCCCTCGTTCAACAACTTGCAGGCCACCGCGGCGATGTGCGAGGGCTCGATGGTCGCGGACGTCATCGTGGCCGTCGCCTCGATCGACCCGGTGATGGGAGGGGTGGACCGGTGACGGACGTCTCCATCGGCCGGGCACCGCACCTGCCGGGTGCGGACACCACCGCGCCCTCGACGCAGACTTCGTACGCCGACGCGCCGGAGGTGCGTGAGCGCTTGGTCAAGGATGCCCAAGTGCTCATCGCGCGTTACCCCCGGCCGCGCTCGGCGCTGCTCCCGCTGCTGCACCTGGTGCAGTCCGAGGAGGGCTACGTCACCGGCGACGGCATCAAGTTCTGCGCGGAGATGCTCGGGCTCTCGACGGCCGAGGTGTCGGCGGTGTCGAGCTTCTACTCGATGTACAAGCGCAAGCCGGTCGGCGACTACCACGTCGGGGTGTGCACGAACACGCTGTGCGCGGTGATGGGCGGCGACGAGATCTTCGCCACGCTCAAGGGACACCTCGCGGTCGGCAACGACGAGCAGACCTCGCCGGGCCAGGGCGAGCGCTCGCTGACGCTGGAGCACATCGAGTGCAACGCGGCCTGCGACTTCGCCCCGGTGATGATGGTCAACTGGGAGTTCTTCGACAACATGACGCCGACCACCGCGGTACAGCTGGTCGACGACCTGCTGGCGGGCCGCGAGGTTACGGCGAGCCGGGGACCGGCGCTGTGCTCCTTCAAGGAGACCGAGCGGATCCTCGCCGGGTTCGAGGACGAGCGGCCGGACGCGGTGCACGCGGGTGGCCCGGCCGGTCCGGCGACGCTGGAAGGGCTGAAGATCGCCCGGCGCGACGGCGCGTCTGACGCGGAGGGGCGGGCATGAGCAGACTGACGCCGGTGCTCTCGCGGGCGTGGGACGATCCGCATTCGTACACGCTCGAGGGCTATCGCAGGCACGACGGCTACCAGGCCATCCACAAGGCGCTGGCCATGCCGCAGGACGACGTGATCAAGCTGGTCAAGGACTCCGGGCTGCGCGGGCGCGGCGGCGCGGGCTTCCCTACCGGGATGAAGTGGTCCTTCATCCCGCAGGGGGACGACAAGCCGCACTACCTCGTGGTCAACGCCGACGAGTCGGAGCCGGGCACCTGCAAGGACATCCCGTTCCTGCTGGCGAACCCGCACGAGCTGATCGAAGGCATCATCATCGCGTCGTACGCGATCCGTGCGAATCACGCCTTCATCTACCTGCGCGGCGAGGTCGTCCACGTGCTGCGGCGCCTCCAGGCGGCGGTGCGCGAGGCGTACCAGGCCGGATACGCCGGGAAGAACATCCTCGGGTCCGGATACGACCTGGAGATCGTGGTGCACGCAGGGGCGGGCGCGTACATCTGCGGCGAGGAGACGGCGCTGCTCGACTCGCTGGAGGGATACCGCGGGCAGCCCCGGCTGCGGCCGCCGTTCCCGGCGATCGAGGGCCTGTATGCGAGCCCTACCGTCGTGAACAACGTCGAGTCGATCGCGTCGGTGCCGGCGATCGTGCGCGAGGGCGCGGAGTGGTTCCGCTCCTTCGGCACCGAGAAGTCGCCCGGCTTCGTGCTCTACTCGCTCTCCGGGCACGTCACCCGGCCCGGGCAGTACGAGGGGCCGCTCGGCCTGACGCTGCGTGAGCTGCTCGACCTGTCCGGCGGTGTGCGTTACGGGCACCGGCTGAAGTTCTGGACTCCCGGCGGCTCCTCCACTCCGCTGCTGACGGACGATCACCTCGACGTCCCGCTGGACTACGAGAGCGTCGGCGCCGCCGGATCGCTGCTCGGCACCCGCGCGCTCCAGATCTTCGACGAGACCGTCTGCGTCGTGCGGGCGGTGCTGCGCTGGACCGAGTTCTACAAGCACGAGTCCTGCGGCAAGTGCACGCCGTGCCGCGAGGGCACGTACTGGCTGGTCCAGGTGCTCGAGCGGCTCGAAGCCGGACAGGGCACCGAGGCGGACCTGGAGAAGCTGCTCGACCTGTCCGACAACATCCTCGGCCGCGCCTTCTGCGCGCTCGGTGACGGCGCCACCTCGCCGATCACCTCCTCGATCCAGTACTTCCGAGACGAGTACCTGGAGCACCTGCGCCTCGGCCGCTGCCCCTTCGACCCGGCGGCCTCCACCGCGTGGGCGCCCGCACTGGCCATGACGGGAGCACGGTAAATGACCGTCACCACCAATCTGCCCGCCCAGGGCGGGGCGAGCGAGCCGCCGGCCGTGCCCGAGGGCTACGTCTCGCTGACCGTAGACGGCATCCCGACCATCGCGCCCAAGGGCGAGCTGATCATCCGGGTGGCCGAACGGCTCGGCATCGCGATCCCGCGATTCTGCGACCATCCGCTGCTCGACCCGGTCGGCGCCTGCCGCCAGTGCCTGGTCGATGTGGAGGGGCAGCGCAAGCCGCTGGCCTCGTGCACCTCCACGGTCAGCGAAGGCATGGTGGTCAGGACTCAGCACTCCTCGCCGGTCGCCGACAAGGCGCAGCGCGGCGTGATGGAACTGCTGCTGATCAACCACCCGCTGGACTGCCCGGTCTGCGACAAGGGCGGCGAGTGCCCGTTGCAGAACCAGGCGCTGTCCAACGGCCGCGGCGAGACCCGCTTCGAGGGTCCGAAGCGCACCTTCGCCAAGCCGATCAACCTCTCCACGCAGGTGCTGCTCGACCGCGAGCGCTGCGTGCAGTGCGCGCGCTGCACCCGCTTCTCCGAGCAGATCGCTGGCGACCCGTTCATCGAGCTGATCGAGCGCGGCGCGAGCCAGCAGGTCGGCATCTCGGTGGCCGGGGACCAGGAGTTCAGCTCCTACTTCTCCGGCAACACCGTGCAGATCTGCCCGGTCGGCGCGCTTACCGGCGCGGCCTACCGCTTCCGCGCCCGGCCGTTCGACCTGGTCTCCACGCCGAGCGCCTGCGAGCACTGCGCCGCGGGCTGCGCGCTGCGCACCGACCACCGGCGCGGCAAGGTCACCCGGCGGCTGGCCGGGGAGGACCCCGAGGTCAACGAGGAGTGGAACTGCGACAAGGGGCGCTGGGCCTTCCAGTACGCCACCGCCGCCGACCGCATTCGCCAGCCGCTGGTGCGCCGCGACGGCGAACTGGTCCCGGCCTCGTGGCCTGAGGCGCTCGACGCGGCGGCCACCGGGCTGCGCGCGGCGCGCGGCGCGGCCGGCGTGCTCGTCGGCGGACGCAGCACCCTGGAGGACGCGTACGCGTACGCGAAGTTCGCGCGCGTCGCCCTGGACACCAACGACATCGACTTCCGGGCCCGGCCGCACTCCGCCGAGGAGGCCGAGTTCCTGGCGGCGCACGTGGCCGGCAACAGCCCGGTGGTCGGCGGCGAGCTGGCCACGACGTACCGGGACCTGGACAAGGCCCCGGCGGTGCTGCTGGCCGGGTTCGAGCCCGAGGACGAGTCGCCGATCGTGTTCCTGCGGCTGCGCAAGGCGATGCGCAAGGCGCGCACGGCGGTCATCGCCATAGCGCCGGTCGAGACGCGCGGGCTGCGCAAGCTGAACGGCACGCTGCTCAAGGCCGCGCCGCACACCGAGCCGGAGTTCCTGACCGCGCTGGCGGCCGGCACCGAGGCGGCCGGACTCGACGCGGCCGGGCTGCGCGCGGCGCGGCTGCTGCGCGAGCCGGGCGCGGTGATCCTGGCCGGCGAGCGGCTGGCCTGCGTGCCCGGAGCGCTGAGCGCCGCGC
>JBKOWZ010000316.1:0-3998 GCA_046724665.1 Actinomycetota bacterium | reverse complement strand
GTCGAGTTCGATCTCGACGACGAGGTGCGGGCGCAGGTACACGGTCCAGTCGGTGCGCCGCTGCTCGTAGCGGGGGAACTGCTCGGTCTGCCAGGCCAGCAGCTCGTCGGTCAGGCCCTTGAAGGTCTTGCCGACCATGATCGGCGGGCCGCCGTCCGGATCGCGGGCGCCGAGGTGCAGGTTGGACAGGTACCCGGTGCGGCGGCCGTGGCCCCACTCGGCGGCCAGCACCACCAGATCGAGCGTGTGCACCGGCTTGACCTTCTGCCAGGCGCGCCCGCGCCGACCGGCCGCGTACGGCGAATCGAGCGCCTTGACCATCACGCCCTCGTGCCCGGCGGCCAGCGCGTCGTCGAGCAGCCGGGCCGCATCCTCGGCGGAAGGCCGCTGGACGCTCGGGATGACGTACGGCCCGGCCACCCGCATCAGCGCGCTGCGACGCTCGGCCAGCGGCGCGTCGAGCAGGTCGGCGCCGTCGAGGTGCAGGCAGTCGAAGAAGTACGGGTGCAGCAGCAGGTCGCGCTCCTCGGCCGCGCCGAAGCGGCTCATCGTCTCCTGGAAGGGGCGCGGACGGCCGTCGTCGGTCAGCGCGAGGGTCTCGCCGTCGAGGACGGCGGCTTCGCAGGGCAGCGCGCGTGCCAGCTCGACCAGCTCGGGCACGCTCGTGGTGATCTCACGCAGGGTCCTGGTATAGACGTTGACCTTCGCGCCGTCCCGGTGCACCTGGATGCGCGCGCCGTCCAGCTTGTACTCGACGCTGACCCCGCCGAGCTCGTCGAGTTCGCCGAGCGCGTCGGCAAGGGACTCGGCCGGGGAGGCGAGCATCGGCCGGATCGGGCGGCCGACCTGGAGCCGGAACGCGGCGAGCGCGTCGCCGCCGCCGTACAGCGCGGCCTCGGCGGTGTCGGGCAGCGACCCGGAGAGCATGAAGGCTCTGCGAACCTGCTCGCCGGACACGTCGGCGGCCCTGGCGATCGCGTCGAGCATCACGCCCTCCAGCGCGCCCTGCCGCAGTTCGCCGGTGAGCAGGCGCAGCAGGAAGTCCTGCTCCTCGGCGGTGGACGCGCGCAGCAGCGCGGCGAGCAACTCGGTGCGCCGCCCGCGCGAACCGGCGCCGGAGATGCCGGCGAGGCTCTCCAGCGCGCTGTCCACCTCGGAGACGGTCAGCTTGGGCGCGTCGGACGGCGGCGCGTCCACCTGCACGAGTGTGCGCCAACCGGTGCCGAAGCGGCCTTGCAGCGGGATGCCGACCAGGAAGGCGGCCACGACGCGCACGCCCTGCGGGCTGTCCGGGTCCGCCGCCGCGCGCAGGATCCCGGCCAGCGCCTCGACCTTGGCCAGCCGCGAGCGGGTCGCCGCGACGGCGGCGGAGGCGCGGACGACGTCGGAGAACAACACGCTTCCATAGTGGCGCGCGGCGCCGACACTGCGCGCGCCGGAGGCGCGGCGGGACGCGTCAGGAACCGCCGGAGTCCGCGCCGTGCGCCGAACCGAGCCGGCCGAGCGCGTCGCCGGTGAGGCGGAAGACGGTCCACTCGTCCATCGGCACGGCGCCGAGCGACTTGTAGAAGGCGATCGAGGGCTCGTTCCAGTCCAGCACCGACCACTCGACCCGGCCGTAGCCGCGCTCGACGGCGATCTGCGCCAGCCGGGTGAGCAGGGCGCGGCCGTAGCCCTCGCCGCGCGCGTGCGGCTTGACGTACAGGTCCTCCAGGTAGAGCCCGTGCCTGCCGAGCCAGGTGGAGAAGTTGAGGAACCACAAGGCGAAGCCGACCGCCTCGCCGGTCTCGTCGTCCTCGGCGACATGCGCGAAGACGGCCGGGTGCGGGCCGAACAGCACGGCGCGCAGCTGCGCCTCGGTGGCGCGCACCTCGTGCCGGGCGCGCTCGTACTCGGCCAGTTCGCGCACCATCGCGAGGATCGCGGGCACGTCGTCCGGTGTGGCGGCTCTGATCATCAGCCCAGCGTAGCGGGGGCCAGCCGGGCGGGGCTCAGCGCCGGGGCGGCGGCGGCCACCGCGAGCACCATGACGACCGGGATCGCCAGCGCCGCGGGCAGGCCGACCAGTTCGGCCGCGCCGCCGATGAGGATCGGCCCGACGATGAAGCCGAGGAAACCGAGGCTGGCCACCCGCGCGATGGCCTCGCCGGCCCGGGCGGGGTCGCGGCTGCCCGCGGCCGAGAAGACCTGCGGCACGATGCACGAGAGCCCCGCGCCGAGGCAGCCGAAGCCGATCACGCCCGCGAGCGGCTCGTTGATCAGCAGCCCGGCGGCGAGGCCGGCCGACGCGAGCACGCCGCAGCCGCGTACCAGGCGCACCGGGCCGAGCGCCGCGGTGAGCCGGTCGCCGACCAGCCGCCCGGCGGTCATGCAGATCGCGAAGGTGGCGTAGGCGCTCGCCGCGAATCCGGCGCTCGCGCCGAGGTTGTCGTGCAGGTAGACGGCGCTCCAGTCGGCCGCCGCGCCCTCGCCGGCGATGCAGCAGAACGCGAGCGCGCCGAGGAACAGGACCGAGGCCGAGATCCCGGGCCCGCGCCGCGACCCGGGCTCGGCGGTGACGCCCCCGGCTGCCGGATCGGCCGGCGCGGGCAGGTCATCCGGGCCGGGCGCGTACGCCCACTGCGACGACCACGCGACGGCGAGCACGACGAATCCGGTCACGGCCGCGAAAGTCGGGCCGGGACCGAGCCCGCCGCGCGCGAACAGGCCGCCGGCCGCCGAGCCGACGAAGCCGCCGATGCTGTACACCGCGTGGAACGAGGAGATGATCGGCCGCTGCCAGGCCCGTTGCACCTCGACCGCGTTGGCGTTCATCGCTACGTTCAGCGTTCCGTGCACGGATCCGAACCCGAACAGCGCGAGCACGAGCAGCGGCAGGTTCGGCGCGAAGGCCGGCGCGAGCAGCATCCCGCCGTCCACCAGCGCGGCCGGGAGCATCACCCGCCTGCTGCCGAAGCGGTCCACCAGCCGCCCGACCGCCTGCATGCCGACGATCGCGCCGGCCGCGAACGCGAGCAGCGCGACGCTGAGCCGGCCGTCGCTGACGCCGAGCCCCTGCTTGACGGCCGGGATCCGCGACGTCCACGCGCCGAGGATCACCCCGTAGAGCAGGAACAGCAGCGACACGGCTATCCGGCCCCGGCGCAACAGGCCAGGGCGCATCGCGGTCGTTACGGACATCCGGTCACCATAGCAACAGCGGTCAATTCAGGGTCGTGATGTGGAGCGCCATGGGACTGGCCCGCAAGGCAGCTGCGCGAACGAAACCGGCGACACAGAGCCATGAGACCCTTCCGCGACAGCGCGTCCGCTCCTGTAACGCAGGGCGATCCGTGTGACTTTCATTCGGAGGCGCTGGTTGTGCGGCAGTTCTCCGCCGCGGTTTGACAGCGGTGGTCCGGGCCGCGATCCTGAAGCCGTGAGAGCGCTCTCAGGGCACACTCATGGCTTGACACGCCGCGTCCGCGTCACCGGCCCGGCGGTTGAACTATACGGTCAGTGGTCGGCCCACGACAGGGTGCTCTCGAGTCAGCGCGCCGGGCGAGGGGCGTCTGGTGCGGCGGGGGGTGGTCCCGGCTGCGGTCGGGCCACCGGAAGAAGGGTTTCCCCATGACAGTCACCGCGGGAGCCGCCCGAGTCGGAGTCGGGACGGAGGGGGCTGCGCAGTCCGAGATCGACGTCGAGCCGCGCCGCTTCCCGGCCGGCTTCCACTGGGGTGCGGCCTCGTCCGCATACCAGATCGAGGGCGCCTGGAACGAGGACGGGCGCGAACCGTCGATCTGGGACACCTTCGCACGCACTCCGGGCAAGGTCCGCAACGGCGACAACGGCGACATCGCGATCGACCACTACCACCGCTTCGCCGAGGACGTCCAGCTGATGGTGGACCTCGGGTTGACCGCCTACCGCTTCTCGACCGCGTGGCCGCGGATCCAGCCCGGCGGCCGCGGCCAGGTCAACGCCGCCGGCCTGGACTTCTACGAGCGGCTCGTGGACGA
>JBKOWZ010000270.1:0-8382 GCA_046724665.1 Actinomycetota bacterium | reverse complement strand
GGGTGGTAGCCGAGGGTGTCGATCGCGGCCTGGACCCGGGTGCGGGTCTCCAGGGAGATCGAGCGTTTGCGCGACAGGACGTAGGACACCGTGGACGGCGAGACCCCCGCCAAACGGGCCACCTCCGCAATCGTCACCATGGCGGGATGCTAATGCCCCCGGGTGACATACACCCGCATCAGGTCCCGGTTAGCTCCGAATGGAGGCGGTTGACTCCGGCCAGATCCAGTGATTCCGGTCAGATCCAGGAGGGCAGCCACATGTGGTTGGCCCAGTCCGAATATGGGATCGTCTGCCCGGTGTAGATCGGATAGAAGTACGCGAACAGGGCCACGACGCCCACCACGATCGTCCCGGCGGTCGCCGCGCCCCACACCCTTCGCGCTGGTGAGGCGTCCGCACGGCCGAGGATCACGCCGATCGCCATCGTCGCGCCGAGCACCATGAACGGCAGGAAGGCGACCGCGTAGAAGGAGAAGATGGTGCGCTGCGCGTACCACAGCCACGGCCCGACCCCGGCCGCGATACCGGCCAGGATGGCGCCCGCGCGCCAGTCCCGCCGGGCGATCCAGCGCCAGAACAGGTACAGGATCGCGGCGGTGGCGAACCACCACAGCAGCGGGTTGCCCAGCGCCAGCACCTCGGCCGAGCAGGAGCCCATCGACGGCGTGCAGCCCTGCGACCCGGTCTTCGGCGACTCGTAGTAGAAGGCGACCGGGCGCCCCATGACGAACCAGGACCACGGGTTCGACTGGTACGGGTGCGGCGACTGGAGGTTGGCGTTGAAGCCGTACTGCTGGTGGACGTAGTCCCAGAGCGAGCGGAACGGGTTGGTCCACGTCGGCCAGAAGTTCGACGGGCGCGAGTCGGCCCAGAACCGGTTGTAGCCGCCGCCGTCGCTGGTGTTGAAGAACCAGCCCGCGTACGACGCGACGAAGGTGACCGCGCCGGTGACCGGCAGCGCGAGGAACGCCCACGGCACGTCGCGGCGCAGCGTGGAGACCGAGGGCCGCCGCAGGCCGACCGCACGCCGCGCGCCGCGGTCCCACAGCACGGACAGCACCGCGAACGCGGCCACGAAGAAGACCGCGTTCCACTTGGTCGCGGTGGCCAGGCCCAGCGAGATCCCGGCGATCCACCGCCACGGCCGCACGCCGAGCTTCGGCCCGTGCTCGCCGAGCGGCAGCAGCTGCGGGCCGCGCTCCTCGCGCCAGCGCGCGAACCGCTCGCGGGTCTTGTCCCGGTCCACCAGCAGCGCCGCGAAGCCGCCGAGGACGAAGAACATCTGGATGCCGTCGAGCAGCGCGGTGCGGGCCATCACGAAGGACAGGCCGTCGAAGGCGAACAGGATCCCGGCGATGCAGCCGAGCAGGGTCGAGCGGAACATCCGGCGGGCCACGCGGGCCATGACGTAGATCGCCAGGGTGCCGAGCACGGCCTCCATCAGCCGCCAGCCGACCGCGTTCAGGCCCCAGAACTGCTCACCGGCGCCGATCATCCATTTGCCGAACGGCGGGTGCGCGACGAACTCCGCGCCCGCGGAGAACTTGGCGGCGCCGTCGTGGCCGTAGGTGCCGGGGCCGACCAGCGCCGGGTTGGCGATCGACGAGCCGTCCTGCCAGTTGTGCTCCCAGCCGTAGATCCACATCGACCAGCCGTCTTTGGTGTAGTACGTCTCGTCGAAGATCACCGAGTTGGGCCAGACCAGGTTCCAGAACCGCAGCAGCCCGCCGATCGCCGCGATGACCAGCGGCAGGATCCACCCGGAGCCCGGGAAGAGCTCGGGGTAGTACGGCGGCACCAGCCGCTCGCGCAGCGACGGCCGCGGCTCGGGGCGCGCGGCGCCGTTCGGCCGGAACCAGACCCGGCCGCGTTCCCAGCCCCGGCGCACTCGGCGGCGCGCCGCGGAGCCGTACGGGTCCCCGGTCTCGTCGCCGCCCTCGGCTTCGTCTCCGGCCTCGACGGCTGCGGTGCCGTTCGCGTCCGGCAGCGCCGCGCCGTCGAAGTCGCCGCTCGTCGGCTCAGGCCAGTCGGACAGTCCGGCCGCGTTCTCGCTTTGCAGGTCGCTGGTCACGCGGGCCATGGTACGGATTGGTCCCGCCGATGCCCACCAGGGGACGATGGAATCGTGAAACAAGACAGTCGAATCGGGGACCGGCCGACCGCGGCGGATCGGCGGGACACGCGGGACGGCGCCGGGGCCGCCGGGGTTCTGGTGCTCGCGGGCACGCCGATCGGCGATCCGGCGGACGCTCCGGCGCGGCTGGCCGCCGAACTGGCCGGCGCGGACGTGATCGCGGCCGAGGACACCCGGCGACTGCGGCGGCTCGCGCAGGAACTCGGGGTGACGCCGGGCGGACGCGTCGTGTCGTACTTCGAGGCGAACGAGAACGCACGCACGCCCGAGCTGATCGCGCAGCTTGTGGACGGTGCGCGGGTGCTGCTGGTCACGGACGCCGGGATGCCGTCGGTCTCCGACCCCGGCTACCGGCTGGTCGCGGCGGCGGTCGCGGCGGGGGTGCGGGTGACGGCGGTGCCCGGGCCGTCGGCGGTGCTCACCGCGCTGGCGCTCTCGGGGCTGCCGGTGGACCGGTTCTGCTTCGAGGGCTTCCTGCCGCGCAAGACCGGCGAGCGGGCGCGTGCGCTGGCTGCCAACTCCGGGGAGCCACGCACGATGGTTTACTTCGAGGCCCCGCATCGGCTCCATGAAACTCTCACGGCGATGGCCGAGGCGTTCGGCGCGGATCGGGCTGCGGCGGTGTGCCGCGAACTGACGAAAACGTATGAAGAGATCAAGAGGGGACGGCTGGCCGACCTTGCGGCGTGGGCGGCGGACGGGGTGCGCGGCGAGATCACCGTGGTGGTTGCCGGCGCGGAGCCTAAACGGCCCGGCGCGGATGCGGGGCCGCAAGAGCTGGCCGAGCTGGTAGCCGAGCGTGAAGCTGCTGGTGAGCACCGTAAAGCGGCGATCGCGGCGGTGGCGGCGGAGGCGGGGCTGCCGAAGCGGGTCGTGTTTGATGCGGTGGTGCAGGCGAAGGACACCGGGGGAACAAACGGGGGCGAAAACCGTGCGGGGGCGCAGGAGCAGCGCCAGTAGGATTTGTGGCATGGCTTCTGGCAGCAGTGCCCCGGATTCCGGGGACAAGACCTTCTTCGTCACCACGCCGATCTATTACGTCAACGACGCGCCGCACATCGGGCACGCGTACACGACGACGGCTGGCGACGTCCTCACGCGTTGGCATCGCCAGCGCGGCGAGTCCGTGTGGTTCCTTACCGGGACCGACGAGCACGGGCAGAAGGTCATGCGCTCGGCCGAGGCCAACGGCGCTACGCCGCAGGAGTGGACCGACCGGCTCGTCGAGTCCGCGTGGAAGCCCGCCCTCAAGTCGATCGACGCGGCGAACGACGACTTCATCCGCACCACCGAGAAGCGGCACACCGAGCGCGTTCAGGAGTTCTGGCAGCGCCTTTACGACGCCGGCGAGGTGTACAAGGGGTCGTACGACGGCTTGTACTGCGTGCACTGCGAGGAGTACAAGCTGCCGGGCGAGGTGCTCGACGGTGAGGGCGAGTACGCGGGGCAGAAGGTGTGCTCGATCCACCTGAGGCCGGTGGAGCACATCGCGGAGGAGAACTACTTCTTCCGGATGTCGAAGTACACCGAGCGGCTGCTGGCGCACTACGAGGCGCACCCGGAGTTCGTGCAGCCGGCCACCGCGCGCAACGAGGTCGTCTCGTTCGTGAAGCAGGGCTTGCAGGACCTGTCGATCTCCCGGTCCTCGTTCGACTGGGGCATCCCGATCCCGTGGGACGAGAAGCACGTGCTGTACGTGTGGATCGACGCGCTGCTCAACTACGCGACCGCGGTCGGCCTTGACGCGCCGTCGGCCGAGGATCAGGCACGGTTCGAGCACACCTGGCCGGCCGACGTGCACCTTGTCGGTAAGGACATCCTGCGCTTCCACGCGGTGATCTGGCCGGCGATGCTGCTGGCCGCCGGGCTGCCGCTGCCGAGGACGGTGTTCGGGCACGGCTGGCTGCTCGTGGGCGGCGAGAAGATGTCGAAGTCGCGGCTGACCGGCATCGCCCCGCACCAGATCACCGACCACTTCGGCTCGGACGCGTTCCGGTACTACTTCATGCGGGCGATCCCGTTCGGCCAGGACGGCTCGTTCTCCTGGGAAGACATGGCCGCGCGGTACACCTCGGAACTGGCCAACGACTACGGCAACCTCGCCTCGCGGGTCGCCGCGATGGTCGGCCGGTACTTCGACGGCGTGCTGCCGGAAGCGGCCGACCACGGGTCCGCCGAACAGGTGATCGTGGACGCGCTGGCGGCGGCGGTCGCGACGGCGGACGAGAAGGTGCTCGCGCTGGACTTCCAGGGCGGCATCAGCGCGGTGTTCGACTTCATCAAGCTGGTGAACGGCTACCTGACCGAGCAGGAGCCGTGGAAGGTGGCCAAGGGGACGGACGCGGCGGCGCAGGCCCGTCTCGCCACCATCCTCTACACGGCCGCCGAGGCGCTGCGTGCCGTGGCCGTGCTGCTGAACCCGGTGATGCCGAAGTCGTCCGCCGCGCTCTGGGCGTCGCTGGGCGCGCAGGCCTCGCTCGGCGCGCTGGCCGACCAGCACGTGCAGGACGCGGGCCGCTGGGGGCAACTGCCCGCCGGCTCGGTCGTCACGAAGGGCGCGGTGCTGTTCCCGAGGCTGGAAGAGGCGGCCGCGGCGTGAGCGGCAAGCGGGATCGCGGGCAGGACACGACGCCGCCGCCCGCACCCGAGACGCTGCCGTCGCCGGTGGCGGACAGCCACACACATCTCGACATGCAGGACCGCACGGTCGAGGAGTCGTTGCGGTTGTCCGCCGCGGTGAACGTCACGACGCTGATCCAGGTCGGCTGCGACGTGCCTTCCTCCGAATGGGCGGCACAGACGGCTGCGACACACCCGGAAATCCACGCCACGGTCGCGCTACACCCAAATGAGGGACCCCGGCTGGTCCTCGGCGATGTGGACGGCTGGAGCCGCCAGCACCGTGCACCAGGTGGATCGGCCGCCTTGGACGCCGCGATCGCGCGGATCGACGAGTTGGCCGCGCTGCCTCAGGTCGTCGGCGTGGGTGAGACCGGCCTCGACTATTACCGCACCGGACCGGACGGCGTAGCGGCGCAGCAGGAGTCGTTCCGTCGGCACATAGAGATCGCCAAGCGACACGGTAAGGCGCTGGTGATCCACGACCGCGACGCGCACGAGGACGTGCTGCGGATCCTGGAGGAGGAGGGCGCGCCGGAGCGCGTGGTCTTCCACTGCTACTCCGGGGACGCGGCGATGGCGAAGACCTGCGCCGAGCGCGGCTACTTCATGTCCTTCGCCGGCCCGGTCACCTTCAAGGCGAACGAGCCGCTGCGCGAGGCGCTGCGGGCGGCTCCGCTCGACCTCGTCCTGGTCGAGACGGACGCACCGTTCCTGACGCCGCTGCCGTACCGGGGACGGCCGAACGCGCCGTATCTCATCCCGCTCACGGTCCGCTCGATGGCTGAGACGCGGGGCGTGGACGTCGCGGAGCTGTGCGCGGCGATCGAGGCGAACACCCGGCGCGTGTTCACGCTCGGTCAGCACGGCTGATCTCAGAGCGCTGCTACCCTTTTGTAGCCATTTTCGGTAGTCCGTTCGCACTAGACCGAAACGGGGAAACGCGTGATCAAGCCCACATTCAGGCTACGGCGATTCCCTGGAAAGCCGGACATTTCGCCACCAGCAAATCGGACTAACTGGACATCAGATTCGGTCAGGGGACTAGAACGGGCTATGGCGACCATGAACGGCGGTGGAATAGAGTCCGATGCTCGGTAGCCGGATCGGTCATTCCAGCGCCTGTTTTTCGGGGCGCGCCGGACACCGTGACCGGAACCTGCGAGGTCTGGAGTGTAGTGAGCGGATCACGCTCGACCTGGGGCGCGGGAGGCGGCGGCCCGATCCACGGCGCCTCCGCTTGGCCGTCCTCCTTCACCGGTCCCGCGCGGTATGCACCGCCGTTCGACACCGACGCGGCCGAGGAGAACCCGTCCGACCGCGGCGAGACGTACTCGCCGTACGCTGAGACGGGTTCGGGATACACGGATCCGTACGCCGATGATGCGTACGCGGCCGGGCTGTACGGCACCGAGACGTATGGTGCTGATGCCTACGGTGCTGAGACGTACGTCGGCGAGCAGCCGCAGCAGTACGGGGCGTACGCCACCGACGCTTACCGCGCGCATCCGTACGGTTACGCAGAGGCCGACTACGCGGCGCCCGAGTTCGCCTCGTCCGCGTACTTCGACGGCGACTACCCGGCGCACGACTTCCAGAGCTTCAGCAGTCGGAGTTTCAGCGACACGGACACGGCCGAGGTCGCGGTCACCCGGCTGACCGAGCCGGCCGGGCCGGGCGAACTGACCGGGCTGGACATCCCCGGCCCGCGCGAGCCGGAGAGCCCGCGGACGCGCAGCATGCCGCGCCGCCCCGCGCCCCGCCGGGTCGGCTGGGCCGGACGAGTGGTGCAGGGCGCGGTGCTGACCGCGCTCCTCGGCGGAGTGACCGCCTACGTGGCGTTCGAGAAGACCATCAACATCTCGGTGGACGGATCGACGCGCAAGATTCACTCCTTCGCCACGACCGTCGGCGCGGCGCTGGCCTCGGACGACATCACCACCGGCAGCCACGACCTGGTCAGCCCAGCCGCCGACACGACGCTGACGGACAACTCGACGATCACCGTGAAGTACGGCAGACCGGTGAACGTCACCGTGGACGGCAAGCCGAAGCACGCCTGGGTGCACGCGGTCACGGTCAGCACGGCGCTACAGGAGCTCGGCGTGCGGACGCAGGGCGCGCGCTTCGTGTCGGCAACCGCGGACACCCCGATCGGTCGCTCCGGAGCCGACTTCACGGTCTTCACGCTGCGGCACATCACCTTCCTGGTGGACGGCAAGACGGACCGGCTCAACACGACGGACGCGACCGTGCAGCAGGCGTTGGCTGACGCGGGGATAACGCTGCACAACCAGGACACGGCGTCCGTCCCGCTGAGCTCCCTGCCGACCGACGGCCAGACGATCTCGATCATGCGTATCACCGGCACCACCGAGGTGAAGCAGGTCTCGATCCCCTACTCCGTCACCAAGCAGAACGACCCGAACAGCTACGTGGGCTCGACGACCGTCGTGACCCCGGGCCAGAAGGGCGTGGCGCAGGTCACCTACGCCCTACAGATCATCAACGGGGTCAAGCAGCCGCCGAAGGAGATCTCGCGGGTCGTCGTCAAGCAGCCGGTGACCGAGGTGGAGAAGGTCGGCACGAAGGCGCTGCCCACCGACGTCTCCTCGCTGAACTGGGCGGCGCTGGCCCAGTGCGAGTCCGGCGGCAACCCCAGGGCGGTGGACCCCAGCGGCTCGTACTACGGCCTCTACCAGTTCTCGGTCTCCACCTGGCAGTCGCTCGGCGGCAGCGGGCTGCCCTCGAACGCCTCCGCCTCGGAGCAGACGACTCGGGCCGAGTTGCTCTATCAGCGCTCCGGCGCGGGACAATGGCCGGTGTGCGGCCACAACCTGTTCAGTTGAGCGAGGGCGGGGCCGAGCGGCGGCCGGGAAATCCCGAGCCCGCACTGCTCGGTCCCGCCGAGGTGCGCCGACTCGCCGAGCGGCTCGGGCTGCGCCCGACCAAGCAGCTCGGCCAGAACTTCGTCATCGACCCGAACACCATCCGGCGCATCGTGCGCGCCGCCGCGGTGCGGCCGGACGACGTCGTGGTCGAGGTCGGCCCCGGCCTCGGCTCGCTGACCCTCGGGCTGCTCGGCGCCGCGCGCCGCGTGGTCGCGGTCGAGATCGATCCGGTACTGGCCGCCGCGCTGCCTGAGACCGTCGCCGAGCGCGTACCGGACGCCATGGACGGCGTACCCGGCACCGACGCCGCAGACGACGCCGAGCAACGCTTCGCTCTCGTGCACGCCGACGCGCTACGCATCACCGAGCTGCCCGGCCCGCCGCCGACGGCGATGGTGGCCAACCTGCCGTACAACGTGGCTGTACCGGTGTTGCTGCACATGCTCGAACACTTCCCGTCTCTGGAACGTGTACTGGTCATGGTGCAGGCTGAGGTCGCGGACCGACTGGCCGCGGAGCCCGGCAGCCGGGTCTACGGCGTGCCGAGCGTGAAGGCGCGCTGGTACGCGTCGGTGCGCCGGGCCGGTTCGATCGGCCAAAACGTGTTCTGGCCTGCGCCGCACGTCGATTCCGGCCTGGTCGCGCTCGAGCGCAGGCAGCCGCCGACGGCGCGGGCGAGCCGCCGTGAGGTGTTCGCGGTGTTGGACGCCGCCTTCGCCCAGCGCCGCAAGACGC
>JBKOWZ010000234.1:0-5286 GCA_046724665.1 Actinomycetota bacterium | reverse complement strand
GCGTACGCGCCCGCCAGCTCGACGAGCGCGGCGGCGCTTCGGGCGGACAGCGGCAGCAGCAGCCGGCGCGGCGGCCGGTCATCGGCCGCCGGCTGTGGCTGTGGCGGACTCGGCGCGGCCTCCAGCACGACGTGCGCGTTCGTGCCGCCGAAGCCGAAGGAGCTGACCGCGGCCAGCCGGCGGTCGCCGTCCGGCAGCGCGGCCAGGGCGGTGGGGATCACGATGCGCGTGCCGTCCAGGCTGATCTCCGGATTGAGCTTCTCCAGGTGCAGATTCGGCGGCACCTGCCGGTGTTCGAGCACGAGCATCGTCTTGAGCAGGCCGACGATGCCGGCCGCGGCCTCCTGGTGCCCGAGGTTGGTCTTCACCGAGCCGATCGCGCACGGCTGGTCGCCCGCGCCGTACACCTCGCAGATCGCCTCGGCCTCGATCGGGTCGCCGAGCCGGGTGCCGGTCCCGTGCGCCTCGACGTACTGCACGTCGCCCGGCCGCACCCCGGCGTCTCTCAGCGCCCTGCGAAGCAGCTCCGCCTGAGCCTTCGGGCTCGGTGCCGTCAGGCCGTTGGCGAGCCCGTTGTGGTTGACCGCAGAGCCGCGCACCAGCGCCCGGACCGGTCCGCCGCGGGCCCGCGCGTCCGACGCGCGCTCCAGCAGCACCACGCCGCAGCCCTCGGCGCGCACGATCCCGTCGGCCGCGGCGTCGAAGGTGCGGCAGCGGCCGCCCGAGGCCATCGGCAGCACCTTCTCGGTGGCCGACATCATCGACTCGGCCAGCAGGACGTTGACCCCGCCGACGAGCGCGAAGTCGCACTCGCCGTCGCGCAGCGCGCGGCACGCCAGGTGCAGCGCGACCAGCGACGAGGAGCACGCGGTGTCCACGGTCAGGCTCGGGCCGTGCAGGTCGAGCAGGTACGAGAGCCGGTTCGCCGCGATGCTGCGGGCGCCGCCGGGGCCGGTGTACGCGGTGATGTCGGCCTCGCCGGCCAGTTGCGCGGTCATGTAGTCGGCGCCGTACAGCCCGAGGAAGACCCCGGTGGACCGGTCGCGCAGCCGCTCGACCGGCAACCCGGCGTCCTCGATCGCCTCCCAGGCCACTTCGAGCACCAGGCGCTGCTGCGGATCCATGTGGTCGGCCTCGTCGGGGCCGATGCCGAAGAACTCCGCGTCGAAGCCGTCGATCCGGGAGAGCAGGCCGGCCCAGCGACCGGTGGCCCGGCCGCCTGCGCGCCGTCCCTGCGGATCGTCGAGCCACGGCGTCACGGCGTCGGTTCCGGAGGCGAGCAGCCGCCAGAACGAGTCGAGATCGTGCACGTCGCCGGGCGCGCGCACCGCCGCCCCGACGATGGCGAGCGGCTCGCGCCTGCCGTCCTCGGCGGCCGACAGCCGGGCGCGCGCGTCCCGCAGTTGGTGCAGCGCCGCCTCGAGCAGGCGCCGCTGATCGGGCGCGGTCGTCGTCGTGGTCGTCATGTGCGTTCCTCCCCGTGCGCGTCGAACGCCTCCAACTCGGCGGCCAGCAGCGCCGCCACCTCGGCGTCGTCGAGCTCTGACAGGTCGGCGTCCGGTGCGACGCTCTCGTGGTCGGTTGCGGACTCGGCCTCGGCCGCGGCCGGGCGAAGCCGGATGAGCAGCTGCCCGGCCAGGGACTCGGCGGTGGGATGCGCGTAGACGAGTGTGGCGGACAGCTTCAGGCCGAGCGCCGCCTCCAGCCGGCCGCGCAGCTCGATGGCCATCAGCGAGTCGAATCCCAGGTTGTGGAACGGCACGTCGGTCGTGACCGCGCCGGGCCGCGCGCCGACCACCTGGCGCACCTGCTCGGCGAGGTACGTCGCCAGCGTGTGCTGCCGCTGCGCCTCGGAATCGAGCGCGGCGAGCCGGTCCAGGATCGTGTCGCCCGGCTCGTCCTGCCGCGGCTGCGCGGACGGCAGCAGCGGCGCCAACAGGTCACGCGCGGCCGGCCACACCCCCGCCCGCGCCAGCTCGGCGGGTGCGAGGGCTGATACGGCCAGATGCGGGTGACGGCCTCGCATGGCCTCGCCGAGCAGGTGCAGCGCCACATCGGGCTCCAGCGGCGGCAGTCCGCGCGCGGCGAGCCGCTGCACGCTTTCCGTCTGCGCCATGCTGACGCCGCTCCAGGTGCCCCAGCTGATGCTCTGTCCGGGCAAGCCGAGCGCCGCGCGGTGCTGTGCCAGCGCGTCCAGGAACGTATTGGCCGCGGCGTAGGCGCCCTGTCCCGGCGAGCCGATGAGACCGGCCAGCGAGGAGAACAGCACGAAGAAGTCGATCGGCTCGTCGAGCGTCGCGGCGTGCACCTGCCACGCGCCGGCCGCCTTGCCCGCGAGGCTGCGGGCCAGCGACTGCTCGTCCAGGTTGGGCAGCAGACCGTCTTCGAGCACGCCGGCCAGGTGGAAGACCCCGCCGATCGGGCGGTGCGCAGCGCCTGGTGCGCCAGCGGGCTTGAGCGCGGCGCGCACCTGATCCCCGTCCGCGATGTCCGCCTGCACGACGCGCACGTCACAGCCCGCGCCACGCAGCCGCGCCAACTGCTCGGCCGCCGCTTCGGACGGCGCGCCGCGTCCCAGCAGCAGCAGGTGCCGGGCGCCGTGATCGGCCAGCCAGCGCGAGATCCGCAGCCCCAGCGCGCCGAGCCCGCCGGTCACCACGTACGTCCGGTCCGCTCGCAGATCGAGGGAGTCGGCGGGCAGGCCGCGCGGCGACTCGGCGAGGACGGGAGCCAGCAGCCTGTCGCCGTGCAACGCGACCTGCACCGGCGGCCGCGCCGCTCGTAGCACGTCGGCCACCGCGTGCAGATCGCTGTCGCGGATCGACGAGCCCAGGCCGATCAGCGAGCAGCCGAGCTCAGGGAATTCGCTCTCGAAGGTGCGGCCGAGGCCCCACAGCGCCGCGCCGGCGGGTGCGTGCGGATCGGACGTACCGACCTGCGCCTGGTCGGCGGTCAGCAGCCACAGGCGAGGCGGCGCGTGGCGCCACGACCTGGCCGCGATCGCCTGCGCGAGCCGCAAGGCGGCCACGCTGCGCTGAAGCAGCCGGTCCGCGACGTCAGCCGCGGACACGGAGGCCGTGGCACGCACATCGATCACGCCGCGCAACGGCTCGCGATCCTCGGCGGCGTCGAACGCAGCCTCGGTGTCAGCCGTCGTATCGGCGCTGGCGAGCGTGCAGCGCGCGCCATTTCCGGTCAGGAGGCTGGAGAGTGAGCGTGCCAGCGGCCGCGTCGCGTCATCGGTGACGATCAGCCAAGAACCCTGATCCACCTCGGCCGGACCGGGCCGGTACGGCTGCCAGCGCACCTCGTAGACGCGTCCTGATTCGGGCTCGCGGGCGGCCGCGGTCAGCTGGATCCGCAGGCCGGTCGCCGACCAGACCGGCTCGCCCGCCTCGTTCAGAACATTGATGTCGGCGACGATGTACTGCTCGTCGGCGGCCGTCACCCGTGCGTGGCACCAACCCGAGTGCAGCGGGCGGCTGTCCAGCCGCGCGCGTACCAGCCGCGCACCGACCGGCAACGGCAGCGCCCCCTCGTGCTCGGCCTCGGGCGCAGCGGCGGCGACGGCCTGAAGGCATGCGTCGAGCAGCGCCGGATGCAGTGGCGAGACCTCGGGCGCGAGTCCCTCGGGCAGTTCGATCCGGGCGAGCGACTCGTTCGAGCCGACCTTCAATGTGCTGATACCACGGAAGCGCGGGCCGTAGTGCAGCCCGGCCGCCGTCAGCCGCTCGTAGTGTTCTGCGACGGGGATCTGCGCGCCGCAGCGGGCCTCGATGTCCGCCGGCGGCTCGATCGCGGCCCAGCTCGGATCGGCGTCCTCGTCGGGCTCGCCGATCACTCCGGTGGCGTGGGTGAGCGGCCGGCCGTCCGACGGCCAGGAGGTGACGGCGAAGCGCTTGGTGCCGTCGCCGTCGGGGCGAATGCTGAGCTGGAGCGAGGTCTGCGGTTCCTGCGTCACCGGGTAAGGGTGCGAGAAAGCCACGTCGCGCAGGACGGCTGCCTTTCCGCCGGCGCCTGCGGCCTGCGCGGCAGCGGTCAGCCAGTACGCGCCGGCGACGATCGGGACGTCCTCGACCACGTGGTCGGCCAGTTCCGGCACGGTGTCCAGCCCGAACGGCAGGTCCCAGAGCTGAAGTTCGGGCTGCGCGCCGACGCGAAGCCGCTGTCCGAGCAGCGTGCCGGTCGAGCCGCGTACCGGCGTCGCGCGCCTGGCACGGGGCTCGGGCAGCCGGACGATCGGGAAACGCTCGCGCTGCCAGCCGTGAGGCGGAAGCTGGACGTGCGCGGGCGTGCCGGGATACAGCGCGTGCCAGTCGATCGAGCCGCCCGCCGTGTAGACGGTGCCCATGGCGCCGAGCAGCGAGCGCAGTTCGTCCTCGCCGCGCCGCAGCGAGGAGACGACCAGGGCGTCATCGTGCCCCGACTCCTCCAGGTACTCGGCCACGGCGCGCGCGAGCACCGGATGCGGGGCGACTTCCACGAACGCGTCGTAACCGTCGGCGACCAGACGCCCGAGAGCCGGGCCGAACCGGACCGGCGCGCGCACGTTCGTCACCCAGTAGTCCGGGCCGAGTTCGTGCCCGGCGATCCGCTCACCGGTCACCGTCGAGTACAGCTCGACCTGCGTGTCACGGGGTTCGAGCCCTGCCAGCGCGGCACGCAGCCGTGGTTGCAGCGGCTCGACCTGCGGGCTGTGCGCGGCGAACTCGACCGCGATCCGGCGGGCGAAGACCCCGCGCTGCTCGAGTGTGCGCAGCGTGTCATCGAGCGCTGCGACGGTGCCGGACAGCACGGTGGCGCGCGGTCCGTTGAGCGCGGCGATCGACAGCTCGTGTTCGCGGCCCTCGATCAGCGCGGCGGCGTCGTGCGCGCTCAGCTCCACCAGGGCCAGGCCGCCGAGCCCGGACAACTCGGTCAGCAGCCGGCTGCGCTCGCAGACCACGGCCGCGGCGTCGTCCAGCGACAGCGCGCCGGCCGCGTGCGCGGCGGCGATCTCGCCCATGCTGTGCCCGATCACGCCGGCCGGCCGCAGGCCCCACTCGCGCCAGGTCGCGCTCAACGCGACCTGGATCGCGAACAGCGCGGGCTGCACCTCGGCGGTGCCCTCGACGACCAGGCCGCGCTCGTCGCTCCACAGCGAGCGTCCCAGGTGCCGCGAGATCGCGGCGTCGGCCTGCCGGAGGGTTTCGCGGAACACCGGCACCGTGGCCGCGAGCCGCCGGCCCATGCCGGGCCACTGCGCGCCCTGGCCGGGGAAGACCAGCGCGATGCGCTGCTCCCGGC
>JBKOWZ010000156.1:0-41755 GCA_046724665.1 Actinomycetota bacterium | reverse complement strand
CCTACACCATCGCTTAACCCCCACCCCACCACCCACCCACCCACCCCACACTTCCTCACCCCTCTGCCGAGCGCCCCTCCTCCACCGCCCGCTGCAACTGCGTGCGCACCGTCCTCCCAAGTCGGCGCGTCTCGCGCTGGTTGGCCCACGCTCCCGCCGCCGCGCCGGTCAGCAGCGGGCTGAGCGAGAGCGTGCTACGTCCGGCGCGCCGCGTCAGGCGCCGGGTGAGCCGCGTGCGCAGTGCAGGGCCGATCGCCACGGCGATACTCCCCGGCGCAAGCGCCACGCCGCGCCGATCAGCCCACGCAGCCGTATAACTGATCATCCGATTGACGCGCGAGCCCGGCGGTCTGAGGCCGTAGACCTCGTGCAACTCCGCGATCAGCTTGATCTCGATCCCGACGACAGCCAGCGTCTCCGCTGCGACCTCCCCGGCGAACAGCGGCGCTATCGGCAGCACGGCCCACACGCCCACCGCCGCACCCACCGCGCCGCTCGCCCTCGCGGCCCCGTCGATCAGCGCGTCCGCAAGCTCGTCCGCGGACAAGCCTGGGTATTGACGTCGCAGCGTTGCCTGATCACGCACCGGCAGCTTCGGTGCCAGCGCCAACACCTCGTCAGCGAGACGCTGAACGGTGAGTCGGACGCCGTGGCCACTCCCGGCGATCCCGCGCCGCAGCACCCTGGTGAGCGCCTCAAGCAGACGCCGCGATCGCCGCGGAGCTTCGGCGGTCTCACCGGTCGTCGCGAGTTCCCCGACGATCGCGGCGACTTCGTCCTCGCCGCCATTGCTGTCGCCGCTATCGCTATCGCCCTTTACCTGCCTCCGCGCCGAAGCCGAAGCCTTAAGCGCGTCGGCGTCGTCAGCATCCCGTGACGAATCAGCCATGACGTCGGACTACCCGCGCCCCGCCATCGCACACGACCGCAGCCCCTGTCGTCGCCCATCCCACATACACGCCATCCGTCAAGTCCTATTTGCCCCATTAATCCCCTCATGAAAACCTGACACCCAACACAACAATCCAGACAAATCACCATCACCCCTCATCACTCCTCATCACCCCCATCAACCCCTCTCGCCGGCAACGAAGAGGCCACGGATGCCTTTGCGCTCAACACCAATCGATGCGCAGGAAGCCGCGCATCGTGACGTTCACAGCCGCCTGTGGTCCCTGACCGATCGCGCACTCGTCGCAATCCCGCCGCTGGTATGGCTGGTCTTCGCGTGGAGCCGGCGATGGATCACCGACGACGGCCTAATCGCCGCGCGGACCGTCCGCGAGATCCTGGCTGGCAACGGTCCGGTGTTCAACGCGGGGGAGCGGGTGGAGGCCAACACGTCGGCGCTCTGGACGTGGCTCGTCGCCGCCGCCAGCTGGATCTCCAGGGCCGACGTGTACAAGGTCATGATGTACGCAGGCCTGGCACTCGCGCCGCTCGGGCTTCTATTCGCACTGCTCGGTGCACGCAAGCTGTACCGGCGTAACGCACCGGGACGACGCCTGATCCCGCTCGGTGCGTTGGTCGTCGCCGCTCTACCACCGTTCTGGGACTTCGCGACGTCAGGACTGGAAGAGTCACTGATCTTCTGCTGGCTGGGCCTGTGCTGGTGGCTGCTGTGCGGCGTGGACCCGCAGCCCACCACCACTACCCGCCGCGCGTTCACGACCGCATTTGTCCTCGGTTTCGGCTGGCTCGTGCGGCCTGACATGGTCCTCGCCACAGTCGGCTTCCTCATCGCGTTCTGGTTCGCGCTAAGGCCAAGCCCCCGTCGTGCCACGAGCCTCCTGCTCACCGCTGCCGCGCTGCCGCTGGCCTACGAGGTCTTCCGAATGGGCTACTACGGCCTGCTCGTCCCCAACACCGCCCTGGTGAAGGAAGCCTCATCGACCCACTTCAGTGCAGGCATCGCCTACCTCGACAACTACATCACCCCGTACCATCTCTGGATCCCAGCCCTGCTGATCCTTATCGCAGCCCTGGCGGCAGTCAGACCACGCCGGCCAGATCAGCAGGACACCCGAGTCCCCCGACGTACCCAAGACATCGCATTAGTCATTACTGTCACCTGTTCAGCCGCCCTGATGATGCTGTACGTAGTCGCCATCGGCGGCGACTTCATGCACGCGCGCATGCTGCTGCCTGGCACGTTCCTGCTGCTCTGCCCCGTAGCAGCCGTCCCGTTACCGCACCGGACCAGCGTGCGCACGTTCGCCGTAACGACGCTCGCAGCGACAGGCGTGCTCGTCTGGGCGGTCCTATGCGCGACCCTCTGGCGTTTGCCCCAAGCGCCGGGCGTGTTCTCCGCCGACGGCATCACGAACGAGCGCACATTCTGGGTCGAGCGCGTCGGCTCAGCGAACCCCATCGACGCCGCGCCCTACGTGCTAACCGTCCTCGGCCGCCCCGACGACCGAGAATCCCTGGCATGGCTTCTAGCCAACGCCAACCCCACCACCCAGCCGATCCTCCTGCTCTCCACCGGGTCAGCGGGGATCCGACTGCCGCTCAACCAACACCAACAACCAGCCCGCCCCATCGGCGTCGCAGGCGACATCCTCGGCACACTCGGTGCGCAAACCCCGCTCGACGGCCTGGTCGTCGATATCCATGGCCTGTCCTACGCTCTCGGCTCGCACCTCGAGCCCAGAACCAGCGGCCGCGTCGGCCACAACAAGACCGTGGCCCCCGCGTGGATCGTCGCGCAATACACGACGTCTGACGCAGCGTCAGCCCTCGGACTGAGGCAGACAGACATCGCCGCCGCCCGCCGCGCAATCAACTGCGGCGACCTGCGCGAACTGCTCCAAGCCACCACTGCCCCGATGTCCTGGCACAGGTTCTGGAGCAACGTGCTCGACTCGTTCACCCTCACCCAACTGCGCGTGCCAAATGACCCGTCCCAAGCCGCAAACACCCTGTGCTCCAACTGATCGCCGCAACCCGCCTCTCCGACGAGCGACCTCAAGCACAAGCACCACGCCGCTCACCGAGGGACGGGCGGCACACATGAAAGCGCGCCGAAACAACTGAGCCCAGAAATGAGACCGGAGCCGATCGTCGTGGCTCGGATCCGGTCGCCCGCCACGAGGGCTGACGCAACGCCAGAAGAGGCTGGCTGTATGGTTCGCTGGTTCGCCTGGCATCTCGGCGCGAGTTTGTCAGAATACGTGTATGTGTCGTGGATCAGCTCGCCAGGCCCTGATTCACCGACAACCCAAATAGAGCAAAATTGCCAAAAAGACGCAGACCTGGTCAGCGCGAGGAGAGGGAACAGGCTAATGGGTGTACGGCTCGGGCTCGGGCTGCCGCAGGTGAAGTGGTACGACGTACAGCGTGACCCAGCGCGGGTGAGCCGCGAGGCGGAGCGAATCGGTTATGACAGCCTGTGGGTCTTCGAACGCATACTGGTCCCGCGGCGGCCTCAGCAAGGTTTGTACGGCTACCCGGGGCGTGCCTGGCCTGATTTTTACCGCTCAGTGACCGAACCCATGGTCGTGCTCTGCCTGGCGGCAGCAGCCACCAGTCGGGTCCAACTGGGCACCAGCGTGCTGGTCGCGCCATTTCACGGGTCATTCCAACTCGCCCGCAGCCTAGCGACGTTGGACGCAGCAAGCGGCGGGCGCGTAGTCGCGGGCCTTGGAACGGGCTGGTCGCTGGATGAGTACGCAGCAGCGTCCGTGGCACCATTTGAGCAACGCGGAGCAGTACTCGACGAAATGCTCGACGTGTGCGCGGCGGTGTGGGGCCCGGATCCCGTCTCGTACCAGGGGGCTTATACAATGATCGACGAGGCGGACGTCGGGCCGAAGCCCGCCCGCCCGATTCCGATCTACCTCGCGGCGGCCAACCGTAAGGCGTTGGAGCGGGTAGCCCGCCGCGCCGACGGCTGGATGTCGGAGGGCAACACGCCGGCACGTCTAGCCTCCCAATGGCGACAGGTACGCGAAATGGCTGAGTCCCACGGGCGCGACGCAGAGGCGCTACGGCTTTGTGTCCGCGCAAACACGCGCATCACCCCTGCCCCGGTTGGTGACCCGGAACGCCCATCGTTCACCGGCTCACTTGAGCAGATCGTGGCGGACGTAGCCGCACACGCAGCCGCCGGAGCCGACGAGATCCTGCTCGACCTACAGCTCAACGCAGGTGACGCCGACGAACTCATCGACCTGGCAGCCCGAGTGCATGCAGGCATACGCGACACCGGAATCTAACTGGGTGATGGCGCCCGATTTCAGGCGGCCCGTCAATTTGTAGGGAGTAGCGGGAACGCCCTGGTCACAGAGTTCGCAAACGAGGTCACGAATCTAGTCTCTGACTTAAGAGACGCAGGTAGTACCGTGCCCAGAGCGGGACTCGAACCCCGCACGACCTCGCGGTCAGGGAGGTTTGAGCTCGATCACTCGTTGTCTGCCGACATCAGTGACTGCCCGCCTGTGCAGCTCAGACCAGTCAATGTATGTCGGCGGACACCGACGTACGAGGGCGGAATGAGACTAGAACTGAGACTAAAGATCGCTGATGTGCGGCACGACGCGGCAGCGGCCGGTCAGCGAACACAGGCCGTTCACGCTGGCTTTGGCTCATGACCGTAGTGGGTGAGGGTGAACGAGTGGATTGACCTCGACCACGACGTCCATGACGGTCCAGAACTGCTTGAACATCGGATGGCGCAACGCCTCGTCGCGCATGACTTTTTCCGAACAACGGCCCATGAGGGGCGTCGACCGCGGTGGCCGCCGGACGATCGCTGCCCTCAACCGGGCCGAAGCGACAGCCGACGTTGACATGGTCGGTGAAGTCGGCATTGCCTTGACCCTAGGTGCCGAACACGATGTCGATCCAGCTCTCGCGAACGCCGTGGTGGTCGTAGCAGGACGGCGCAGCCCACGCGCGACAGTCGGCACGGGACTAATGGCGTCGCAGGTGCTGGCTTCCCGGGCTTGGAGCGTCCGAGTGCGGGGATGCTGGTCTTGGCCCGCGCCGGGTGACAGCGACGTCGAGCCATGCTGTGATCCAGCGCATGACCGGTCCGGCAGACTCAGGCTGGCGCGTTGTCCTTGAACGTGTGTGTGCGGTGCCAATGGAAGTAGGGTTCGCGGGCTTCCGTCCACCAGGTAATGGCGTGCCCCGCGAGCCAATGGTAGATGTAGGCGGCGATGTCGGGAGATTCTGAGGCCAAGGGGCTGACCAGGATAGTCCCGCCGGGGGCGACGGCGATGTAGCCGTGCTCGTAGAAGGCGTCGCACCCGAGAATACAGGCGAGCATGGCGATGTTGGCCAGATCACGTTTCTCCTCGTCGGTACACATGACGCGCTTCTTGATGTGGGCGGCGACCAGGAACGTGCCGGGCAGGGTGCGGCCACAGAGGGCGCACTGTCCGCTAGGGCCGGGCATCAGACGGCGTTTGAGCGCTGCCTGTTCGCCACGCTGAGCACGAAGGGTGCGCCGCTCGAGTTCGCCGTCGAACCCTTCCACAGCGGCGTTCTCATCATGCGGGTCGTAGGGCTCCGCGAGCGTCGGCGCGGGGTCGAGCGTCAGCATGTTCTGGAGGGTGTCGGTCTCATCTTCGTTCAGGACGGTGATGCCCTGGATATTGCGGTTGGGGTTCCAGTCCAGGGCGTTGCGCACTTCTCCAATGGGTATGTCGAAACCCCGGGTGGCGGTGAGGGCGTACATGTACTCCCAGGTGCTGTTGTTGCGGTCGCTGCCCCACAGGCGGGTGGCCAGCTCCGCGTTGTGCCACATCAGAGCGATTGCTCCGCCGAAGTACAGGTGTTTGTCTCCGCTGAAGAACACCCAGTCGCCAGCGCTCATCTTTCTCACGTGCGCGACATTGACCTGGCTCTTGCCCGGGGTAACGCCCCACATGGGGGCCGAGCCACCCGGGAACAGGCGCTTGAGCCGGTTGGTGGTCTCCGGACCGAGCAAGTCCGCGTGTTGGTCGAAGACGACGGGCTTCACGATCGTGTCCTGGTAGTGCCGCTCGACGTCCTTCTCGGAGCGGCGGGCCGGCTGCATCACGATACGCATCAGGCTGTTCATTCCCCCAGGTCGGTGTACTTGTCCGCGCGCCCGCGCGCCAGGTGGACCGGGTACTTGCGGCGATTCGCCTCGATCTTCTCGGCCAGCGCCTGCTCGGGATCGATGTCCAGGACGTCGGCGAGGCGCAGCAGGTAGGCCAGCACGTCCGCGAGTTCCTCGCGGACCCGGGCTGCGCTCGCCGGGTCTCGCATGATCTGGGTGGACTGCTCGGGGGTGAGCCACTGGAACAGCTCCAGGAGCTCGCCACACTCCCCGGCCAGCGCCATGGCAAGGTTCTTCGGGGTATGGAACTGTTGCCAGTCGCGTTCGGCCGCGAACTCGGCCAGCGCCTGCTGCAGGGACCCGATCGACATGACACCAGCAGTACCAGCTCCCGCCTACGACCCGCCAGCCGCACCTTGACGCATAGTGTCGGCGGCGGATGGTAGAGGTCCGGCATGCATCTGTTCAGTGGGACGGTCGCTGAGGCGGCTGAGCGCGTGACCGAGCCGCAGTTCGCTCGGGACGCGCGAGAACGGTTCATCGACGTTTTCGGCCAGGCTCCGGGTGAGCAGGAGGTGGAAAGCTGGCGGCACAGTTGGCCGGCGATGATGAGCGTGTTGACCAGCGCCGAACTCGGTGGGCTGTACGTGCTGCTCGAGTACTGCCTGCCGGGCACAGGCGAGCGCATCGATGCCCTGCTGCTGGGCGAGACCCCGGACAGACGCCTGACCACGGTCGTGGTTGAACTGAAGCGATGGACACACGCGCGCACCGAGGACATGCCCTCAGGAATGGTCCTTGCCGGGGGCCGAAACGTGCTGCACCCCGCCCGGCAGGTCGGCGGCTACACGCACTACCTGACCGAATGGGTTTCCCGAGACAGCACACCGTTGTCAGTGCGCGGTGCCGCGATGCTTCACGACGCCCCGAGCGCGCTGATCAGCGAGCTGCGAGCCATGGTCGCCCACGGACCGTCCGCCGCTTATCCAGTACTGGGCCGCGACGATCTGGACCCCGCGCTGCCGGCCCACATACTGGCGGGGAATCTGGGCTGCGCCGACCTGTTGCCGCCATCCCCGATGGAGGTCAACGCGTTCCTGGCGGCCGAGCACCGCCCCTCACCTGGCCTACTGGCACGGGCGGGAGAAGTGATCCAGGGCAACGATGAGTTCAGACTCATCGGCGATCAGGACCTGGCCCGCCAGCACGTTCTGGCTGCGGTCGAGACCGCCGGGAGTCGGGGCAGGCGCAGCGTGGTCCTGGTGACCGGTGGCCCCGGCACCGGCAAGACCGTCATCGCGTGTCGTCTGCTCGCCGACCTGTGCGCGAGGCCCGAGAGCAACCCTCGGCTGCTGTCCCCATCCGGCACCCTCACACGGCAGCTACGGCGCACCGTCGGAGACGACCACTACCGCGGACTGATCGGTACCCTCATCAACAACGTCCGCGGCGTGGGAGAAGACAGCGTGGTGCTGCTCGACGAGGCTCATCGGGCACGCACCGCCCCCGAAGACCGGCGCGCCACCGGCCTGCTGCCCACTCTCGGCACCCTGATAAACACCGCCGCGGTCACGGTCCTGTTCCTCGATGAGAAGCAGATCGTCCGACCGAACGAGGGCATCACTGCTACCGAACTCGCACGCTACGCACAGGACCATGGCCTTGGCTTCCAGCACATCGACCTGACCACTCAGTTCCGCTGCAACGGCTCAAGCGCGTATCTGACCTGGGTCGACCAGCTTTTCAACCCCCATACCCCGGCACCCGTTTGGAAGGGCACTGACTACGATGCCGCACTCGCCACAGACCCGCAGCAGTTCACCGCCTGGATCGAAACCCATACCAGACGCGGGGCCGCCGCGCGGATCACGGCCGGATTCTGCTGGCCATGGAACGCTCCCGACACACCACCCCTGACCGCGGAGGTCCAGATTCCCTGGACGGCACCCGACGGGCCGCGAACGTGGGAGAGGGCATGGAACCTGCGCGCTGACAGCCCCGACCCTCGCTTCCCTGCCATCCCCGCCCGGCCCTTCTGGGCCACCGACCCTGGCGGCTACCAACAGGTCGGCTGCATCTATACCGCCCAGGGCATGGAATATCCCTACAGCGTCGTCGTCCTCGGCCCCGACTTGCTCTGGCGCCACGGCCGCTGGACAGCCCGCCCCGAGGCCAGCCACGACACCGCCCTAAACCACCTGCCCGCCGCACAGTACCTGCGCTACGCACTCAACACCTATCGGGTGCTGGCCACCCGCGGCACCCGCGCTACCCGGTTCTACTCAACCGACTCCAGCACCCAGACCTACCTGGAGTCGCTGCTCTCTGGATTTGCAGCTGACGACGTCGCCTGACTGTGAGCCCTCTGAAAAAACGGAAATCGCGAAAACCAGATCTGGAGGCCTATTCATAAGCCTCATTCGCGTTCGTGTGCTGGTCGGCAGCAGTAATTCACAGGCTGTGAGTTGCGGGAAACCCTGGACAGCACGACGGCCCCTGCCCTTGGATCAGGTCTGACTAAGGATCTGGATCAAGGAGGGGCCGTGCGCCTCGATGCTTACAGGCCTGTCCGACGGGCAACGCGACAAACTGCTGCGCCGCGTCGCCGCGCACCTGGGCACGGAGGCGATCGCGCGACCCGGCGGGAGGCCGAGCGCGCTGTGCCTTCAGGGATCGGTGGACCTGGTCTGTGTCCTGCTGCGCACGAACATCACCCAGGACCAAGCCGCCGCAATCTTCGAGGTCTCCCAGGCCGCCGCGTCGCGTCGGTGGGATCTGCTGCGCGACGCGATCGCCCTGGCGCTGGCCGCGCTCGTGCCCACGGTGCGTCAGGTCGTCGGGCGCGGCGGATCGGTACTGGTCGAGGTTCCTCGCGCCGATCTGGGACTGGAAGCACGCACGCGGAATGTACAGCGACAAACACCAGGAACCAGGGTTCAACATCCAGGTCGCCGCCTCGATCGCCGGGGACCTCGCCGCGGTCGGCGACCCGATCCCCGGTACGCGGCACGACGCGTACGCCTTCACCGCCTCCGGACTGGCCGAGGCGATCGCCGGCCACGACACCCTCGGCGACAAGGGCTACCAGGGCCACGCCACCATCCATCCGATCCGCAAACTCCCGAAGGCCGAGCTGACCGGCCACGACCAGCGATTCAACGCCAGCGTCTCCTCGATCCGTGCCGCCGTCGAGCGCGCCAACGCCCACCTCCAGAACTGGAAGATCCTGGCCACCCGCTTCCGGCCTCCACTGAAGAAGTTCCCCGCAACACTCCGCGCGATCGTCGGCCTGTCCTTCCTCAAATGGCCTTATGAATAGGCTTCCATGGCCTGAAGCGGAGACGGGCTGCGGTCAAGCCCGTAGGGGTGACGGCCCAGCGTGGTCGGCAATCCACGCCATCATGAGCACTTCCGCAGGCCAATGCCCGCCGTTCCGTTTCCATAACGACCGTGATGCCGTTGCAGCTGCGCAAGGGAGCATGCAGTGGCTTGCCGGTCTGGTTGTGGCCGTCGATCTCGGTGTCTATCGCGTGGCATAGCAGTGTCCGGCCGTTCCCGTCGTCGTCTTCGACATAGTTGTCGGCATCGAGCAGTTCGCGAAGTCGCACGAGATCTTCAAGCTCGATCACCCGCTGTCCGCCGACATCCGTGACTGTCCGTCTGTGCAGCTCAGGCTAGTCAATATATGTCGGCGGACACCGGCGCACGGAGGCGGAAAAGGCATGCTCGTCGCCGGATGGTCGGCGCACACGCTCAACGCGCCGGGCAAGTTCCTGATCTTAGCTGAAGGGCACGACCGGCCACGCCGTGCGCGCGCCTACCTCGTCACGGACGACGACGTACACGCCGAGGCCGCTCGCTGGGCGCCGTTTAGGAAATCCTCGGCCACTCGACCCTCGCAGTGACCAAGCGCTATACCCACGTCACGAGTCGGCTCGCAAAGGAAGCAGCGGAGCGCATGAGCCGCGCACTCTGGGACGCGCCCGACGAGGACGACTTCGGAGACGACGGCGTCAACAACGGCGCCGCTGACGAAGATCGCGATAAGGGCAAATGAGACTAGAGTCGATCTTGGTCTCCTCTAAGTCTACCGATTGAGCTTATTCTTGCAGGCCCGGACCCGTGCCCAGAGCGGGACTCGAACCCGCACGACCTCGCGGTCCGGGAGGTTTAAGCTCCCTGCGTCTGCCATTCCGCCATCCGGGCGTGCGCAGTCGGAGCGCACGCGGACAGCGTAGCGGCTGTTGGCCATGGTCTGACGCGCGTTCGGGGGCTCACGCGGGCTCGTTTGGGCGATTCACGGCTCGGGCCGCGGTGAGGCTGCGCGCGGGCGCAGATGGTGGCGTTCGCCGGGCGGATATTGGCGTTGGCCTGGCCTGACCTGGCTTGGGCCGGCTTGGGCCGGCTGACCTGGGCTGGGGCTGGTTATGAGCGTCGGATCGCTTACCTGCGATACATCGCTTCGGCCGATGGCCTGCCTGATTCTGTTAGGCGAAGGCGCGGTTGGCACGACGGATGTCGTGCTCGTGGATGATCGCGGTGGCGAAGCCGTGGGAGAGGTTGTGCTCGGCGCGCAGCCAGTTCACGCGCTCTTCGAAGCGGAGAAGCGCCGGCCCGGCTTCGACTTCCTGGAACCAGTCGGTGAGGCCGCGGCCGGTGGCCTCGGGGAGTCGGGCGAGCAGGTTCCGGTGGGTCTGTTCCGAGTGGTGCAGCGACATTTGGCGTCTCCCGGGGCGGTACGGCTGAATTGAGAGGGTGGACTGCTGTCGGCCACCGGGCCGGGGGTTGGGCTGTGGCTTCGGCTTCGGGACCGACGATGACTCCGATTGAGACTGTGACTGCGTGGACCTGGACCTCGGCATTAGCGGGAACGGTGCGCGCTTTGTCTGAGTTTGACTGATGCCGGCTGATTTTGATGATCTCTGCTCGTACGCATCTGTGAGGGTGTATGTGACGCGACTCGCACTATCGCGTGACCGCTCCGTGACTTCGACTGTGCCTGACGCAGGTGGGACAGGCAACCCCTGGAGGCCTAGTTCTTTTAGGGCGATTGTCGACTGATGTTGGACGAGTGGTTGCCATGCGGGGAAGCCGCGCCGCGCCGGGGGTTGAGTGGAGACCCTCGGGCCGAGCCCTTAGCCTGGATGGGTGATCGATACCGGCCGCCGTACCGACCCGCTGACTCGGGCGATAGCCCAGCTTGCCGCCGCATACCGCGCGCTGCCGGAGTCGAAACTGCTCGGTCGGCTTCCGGACGGGCGTTCGCGGGCCGAGGCGGGGCACCGGTTCGCCGCGTTGCTCGCGATGTTCGGGCAGGGGGTTGAGGAGCGGAAGCTGGACGCGCCGCCGGCTTGGCGGCTCCTGCCGTTCGACGGGCACTTCATCGTCGGCGACCAGATCGCGGTGGTTGGGCACGATCTGGTCGCGGCGATAGAGGAGCTGGACGACCTGGACGAACTGGACGAACTCGCCTGGATGACGGACGGGACGCGCGTAACGGCGGGGGAAGTGTTGGCGGTGGCGGTGCGTGAGGCTAGTGAGTTGTGGAGCGTCGTCGCGCGGTAGGTGACAAGCGGTGGGTGGTGGGTGGTGAGCGGTAGGCGGGGACGAGACGTTAGTGGCGTTGGCGGGAGTTGGTTGTGAGTTGCGCGGATGGGCTACGACAGGCGTTCGAGGATCATGGCCATGCCCTGGCCGCCGCCGACGCACATGGTCTCCAGGCCGAACTGCTTGTCGTGCCATTGCAGTGAGTTGATGAGCGTGGTGGTGATCCGGGCACCGGTCATGCCGTAGGGGTGGCCGACCGCGATCGCGCCGCCGTTGACGTTGAGGCGGTCCAGGTCGATGCCGAGGTCGCGGTAGGACGGGATCACCTGCGCCGCGAACGCCTCGTTGATCTCGACCAGGTCGATGTCGCCGATGGACATCCCGGCGTTGGCGAGCGCCTTGCGGGACGCCTCGACCGGGCCGAGGCCCATGATCTCGGGGGACAGCGCGGTCAGTCCGGTGGAGACGACACGCGCCAGCGGGGTGATGCCCAGCTCGCGGGCCTTTGTGTCGGACATGACGACGACGGCTGCGGCGCCGTCGTTGAGCGGGCAGCAGTTGCCTGCGGTCACGGTGCCGTCGGGGCGGAAGACCGGCTTGAGCGCCTCGACGCCTTCCATGGTCACGCCGGCGCGCGGGCCGTCGTCCTTGGCGACGACGGTGCCGTCGGGCAGCGTGATCGGGGTGATTTCGCGCTGCCAGAAGCCGTCGGCGATCGCCTTTTCGGCGAGATTCTGCGAGCGGACGCCGAACTCGTCCTGGTCGCGGCGGGTGATGCCCTTGATCTGCGCCAGGTTCTCGGCGGTCTGGCCCATGGCGATGTAGATGTCCGGGACCGCGCCCTCGTCACGTGGGTCGGCCCACGTCGGCGCGCTGGCCTCGGCACGCCGCTCGGTGCGGGCCTTGGCCTCGGCGAACAGCGGGTTCTGCGTGTCGGGGAGTGTGTCGGAGCTGCCGAGGACGGTGCTTGAGACGCTCTCGACGCCTGCCGAAATGAACACGTCGCCCTCGCCGGAGCGGATCGCGTGCATGGCCATGCGCGTCGTCTGGAGCGACGAGGAGCAGTACCGCGTGATGGTCGCGCCGGGAAGGAAGTCGTAGCCGAGCAGCACCGCGACGACGCGGGCCATGTTGAACCCGGACGCACCGCCGGGCAGGCCGCAGCCCAGCATCAGGTCGTCGATCTCGCGCGGGTCGAGCTGGGGAACCTGGTCCAGCGCGGCGCGCACGGCGGTGACGGCGAGGTCGTCCGGGCGCAGGTCCTTCAGCGAGCCCTTGAACGCGCGTCCGATCGGCGTGCGCGCGGTGGCGACGATCACTGCTTCGGGCATCAGTAGCTCCTAGCTCCTCGCTCGTGCGAGCGATGACTTCGACGTTCGACGTCGGAGAAGACGCTACCGGATATGTTACTGGCGGGTAAGGGTGGTGAGGTGGGTGAGTGAGATGGTGACCCGGCTGTGGGGAGGAGTGAAGGTGGATTAGGCGGAAGCGGCGGGGGTGGAGGGGGAGGTAGTGGTGGCGGTTGCGGGGGTTGGGGGCGGGGTGCGTTTGGCTGCGGCTGCGGTGGTGGTGGTCGCGGCGCGGGTGATTTGCCAGACGGCGGCGGCCAGTGCGGGGAGCACTGCGGCGGCGGCGGTCGCGTAGCCCTCGGCGGAGGGGTGGAAACGGTCGGGGCCGAACAGTTCGGCGCGGGCGGCGAACTCGGGGCCCAGCAGCGCTCCCATGGGCACCGAGCGGCCTCCGGCGTCGTGTACCGCGCGCGCCTGGAGGGCGGCGAGGCGGCGGCTCCAGCGGCGGGCCAGCCAGCGCAGCGGGACCTGGATCGGGCGGATGGTGCCCAGGTCGGGGCAGGTGCCGACGACTACCTGGCAGCCGGCGGCGCGCAGCCTAGCTACCGCCTCGCCGAGGTTTCGAGCCGCCTCGGCTAACGACGCGCGGTTCGTTACGTCGTTCGCGCCGATCATGATCGCGGCTACTTGCGGCGCGTTCTCGGGGCCGTCCGCGAGCAGCGTGTCCACCTGCTCGTCTAGGCGGTCGGAGCACGCACCGACGCGGGCCACGTTCGCCAGGAGCAGCGGCCGACCGGCGTGCGCGGCGAGGGCTGCGGCGAGCAGGGCGCCCGGGGTCTGGTCGGCGCGATCGACGCCGTAGCCGGCAGCTGTGGAGTCGCCGAGCATGGCGAAGCGTAGGGGGCGTTCGTCGAATGCCGGTGGGGGGATTGGGGCGGCGGGGGGCGTGGCGTTGGTGTTGAGCGGGGTGTTGGTGGTGGTGCGGGTGCCTATGCGGACGGGGCTTGTGTCGGCGACGGATACGGTCGCGGCGTGGGTGTTGCCGACGCCCGTGTCGGTGTCGGTGCTGGTGTCGGTCAGGGTGCGCGAATGGCGGGCCAGGTGCTCGCCGAAGAGTCCGTCGGCACGCGGCGGGGCGTCCACGGTGTGCCCGATCGCCCGCCGCGCCAGCTTCGCCTCGGCCACCACCAGGCCGATCGACGCTCCGGTCAGCACGGTCAGCCCGCCCCCGCCGACCGCCGCGGCGGCCACCACCCGTTTCGTGCTCAACATGGCCATGCTCCGGTCTCCTACTGACTTGCTGCCCCGCTACCCCCGCCGGGCTTGGGCCGAGTAAGGCTCAGTACAGCACGATACCGGCTACCGGTGATCGGGCGCCGGATTTACGTCCGCCAGCGCCTAACCTGGTGGCATCGTTCACCCTCTTGAGTGCGCCCAAAAGGCGCCACAGCTCCGAAAGGCTCCCGATGCGCTACGTCGAATCGGTTGTGGACTTGGTCGGCGACACACCGCTGGTCAAGCTGAACTCGGTCGCCCATGGCCTGGCCGCGACCGTTCTGGCGAAGATCGAGTACGTCAACCCTGGCGGGTCGGTCAAGGACCGGATCGCGCTGCGGATGATCGAAGCCGCCGAGGCGTCGGGGGAGCTGAAGGCGGGCGGCACGATCGTGGAGCCGACCAGCGGTAACACCGGCGTCGGGCTGGCCATGGTCGCCCAGCGCAGGGGGTACCGGTGCGTGTTCGTCTGCCCGGACAAGGTCTCGCAGGACAAGATCAACGTGCTTCGCGCGTACGGCGCCGAGGTCGTCGTATGCCCGACCGCCGTCGCTCCGGAGCACCCGGACTCGTACTACAACGTCTCGGACCGGCTGGTGCGCGAGATCCCGGATGCGTGGAAGCCGGACCAGTACTCCAATCCGAACAATCCCCTCTCGCACTATCACTCGACTGGCCCAGAGGTCTGGGAGCAGACCGACGGACGCGTTACCGCGTTCGTGGCTGGCGTAGGGACCGGAGGGACGATCAGCGGCACGGGGCGTTACCTCAAGGAGGTGTCCGGCGGACGGGTGAAGATCATCGGTGCCGACCCGGAGGGATCGGTGTATTCCGGCGGCTCCGGGCGGCCGTACCTGGTCGAGGGTGTCGGCGAGGACTTCTGGCCGGAGTGCTACGACCGGACGGTGACCGATGAGGTCATCGCCGTCTCGGACAAGGACTCGTTCGTCATGACGCGGAGGCTGGCGCGAGAGGAGGGGCTGCTGGTCGGCGGGTCGTGCGGGATGGCCGTCGTCGCGGCGCTGCGGTACGCACAGCGGTTGACCGCTGACGACGTGGTCGTCGTGATCCTGCCGGACTCGGGCCGCGGCTACCTGTCGAAGATCTTCAACGACGACTGGATGGCGGACTACGGGTTCCTGACCCCCTCGTCGCCCGAGGCGAGCGTCGCGGACGTGCTGGCGCGCAAGGGTGAGTCGCTGCCCGACCTGGTTCACATGCACCCGGACGAGACCGTCGGCCAGGCCATCGAGACCCTGCGCGAGTACGGGGTGAGCCAGATGCCGCTGGTCAAGCAGGAGCCGCCGGTGATGGCCGCGGAGATCGTGGGCTCGATCGTGGAGCGGGACCTGCTCGACGCGCTGTTCACCGGGAAGGCGCGGCTCGAGGACCCGCTGGAGGACCACAAGTCCGGGCCGCTGCCGCAGGTGGGCTCGGGCGAGCCGATCAGCGCCCTGATGTCGGTGCTGGAGAAGGCCGACGCGGCGGTGGTACTGGTCGAGGGCAAGCCGCGCACCGTCGTGTCCAGGCAGGATCTGCTGGCGTTCCTGGCGGGAGGCGGGAGCTGACGGCGTCCATGTTTCATGGGAAACAGTGAGTTAGGGTTCGATTGATCCTTTTGCGGGTTTGCGCGCGGGGGCGGCGGAGAAAGCGTCAAAGTGGCGGATTCTTCGACGTCCCCGCGGCCGCGGGGTTAGGATCGAAAGCCTAGTCAGACGCCTGACCAGGGAGGGAGCGCCGGATGGCGTATAGCGTGGAGATCAGCCGGGCCAATCCCACCTGCTTCGTCTTCCTGCTCGACCAGTCCACCTCGATGGGGGACCCGATCGCCGCCGGCGAGGCGCCCAAGCGCAAGGCCGACGCGGTCGCCGACGCGCTGAACCGGCTGCTGTTCGAGCTGTCGCTCAAGTGCGCCAAGGAGGAGGGCGTTCGCGACTACTTCCACGTCGCAGTGCTTGGTTATGGCGCGCGGGTCGGCTCGGCCTTCGGCGGCGCGCTGGCCGGCCGCGATCTGGTGCCGCTCAGCCAGGTCGCCGACAACCCGCTGCGGGTCGAGGAGCGCGCGAAGAAGGTGCCTGACGGCGCGGGCGGCCTGGTGGAGACCAGCGCGCGCTTCCCGGTGTGGGTCGATCCGGTCGCCAACGGCGGCACGCCGATGTCGCAGGCGCTCGGCCAGGCCGTCGCGCTGGTGGAGCGGTGGGTGTCCGAGCGGCCCGGCAGCTTCCCGCCGATCGTGATCAACCTGACCGACGGCGAGTCCACCGACGGCGATCCGGCCGAGCCCGCGGCGCGGATGCGCACGCTGGCGACCGTGGACGGGCCGGTGTTGTTGTTCAACCTGCACGTCAGCGCCGGGCAATCGGCGCCGGTGGTGTTCCCGTCGAGCGACGCCGCGCTGCTGGACGACTTCGCGCGGCTGCTGTTCGGCATGTCGTCGCCGCTGCCGCCGCACATGCTCGCGTACGCGACGACTCAGGGTATTGCGGTCTCGGAAGGCAGCCGGGGCTTCGTCTTCAACGCCGACATCACGTCCGTCGTCCAGTTCCTCGACATCGGCACGCGCGCGACCGATCTGCGTTGAGCGCGCAGGCTGAGGGCGGCGGTGACGTTCGGCTGCGCTGCGCGGTGATCCGCGAGCCGAAGGCCGGATCGAGCAAGTCCGAGTACGAAGACGCGTGCGCGGTCCCGGCCGACGAGGGCGCGTCGGCGGTCGCCGGGTGCACGGTCGCGGTAGCCGACGGCGCTTCGGAAAGCCTGCTCGCGGGCGCATGGGCCGGAATGCTGGCCAAGTCGGTGAGCGCGGCGGCCGGGCGCGACCTGGACGCGGCGGTACTCGCCGAGCGTGTCTGCGCCGCAGCGGCGCGCTGGCCTGCGTACCTCAGCCGATACGTGCGGCGGCGGGAGCGGGCCGGGCGTCCGGTCGCATGGTACGAGCAGCCGAAGCTGGAACAGGGTGCTTACGCCACGGTGCTCGGCGTCTCGTTCCGCAGGGATTCGGATTCAGGACCCGTGTACTGCGGGGGCGGCGCCTGGAGCGCGGCGGCGCTCGGCGACTCCTGCGGATTTCAGGTGCGCGGCTCGCGGCTGGCCGCGGCGTTCCCGCTGGAGTCCGCCGAACAGTTCGACTCGACGCCACACCTGGCCGGCACTCGTGATCCGGACCGGGATCTGATCAAGCTGCGTACCGTGACACGGCACGGGACCTGGCTGCCCGGCGACGTGTTCTATCTGGCCACGGACGCCGCCGCGCAGTGGTTCCTGGCCGAGGATGAGGCGAACCGGCGGCCGTGGCGGCAGATCGACGAGGCCTTCGATGCTCCCGGCGCGTGGCTCGACGAACTGCGCGCGCAGCGGCGTATCCGCAACGACGACGTCACGATCGTGCGCTGCCGGCTGGAGCCCGCGTGACGACGACCGCGACCTTCCCGACCAGCGGCGCGTATGTCGATGCGTTGCAGGACACGCAGCGCTGCTTCACAGACCCCGAACTCGTCGGCTGCACGATTCGGACCGATCGGTTCGGGCTGCCGCGGCCCATCTCAGGGAACTTCGCCAGCGTCTTCACCGCGGACACCGTGGCAGGACGCAGACTCGCCATCAAGTGCTTCACACGTGATGTGCCGGACCAACAGGCACGCTTCCGCGAGATCGATGCGGCGCTGCGTGACGTGCCCGCGCGGTGGAAGGTCGAGTTCCGGTACGCCGAGTCCGGCGTGCTGGTGCAGGGCAGGCCGTATCCGGTGCTGGTCATGGAGTGGATCGAGGCGCGGCAGCTGATCTCCTGGATCGAGGACCGGCTACGGCTCGGCGAGCGGGCCGCGATCGGCCGTCTGGCCGACGCGTTCGCAGACCTCGTCGCCGGCCTCGAGGCAGCAGGGATCGCGCACGGCGACCTCCAGCACGGCAATCTGCTGGTGACCGCGCGCGGCGAACTCAAGCTGATCGACTACGACGGCATGTACGTGCCCGCACTGAGCGGTCGTCCCTCGATGGAGCTCGGCCAGCCCAACTACCAGCACCCGCGCCGCACCGCCGGTGACTACGGGCCCTGGCTCGACCGCTTCTCGGCGAGGGTGATCCACCTCTCGCTCACCGCGCTGGCCGCCGACCTGACGCTGTGGCACCGGCTGCACAAGCCCGGCGGCGAATACCTGCTGTTGCAGAAGTACGACCTCGAAGATCTTGCGGCGTCGCCGAACCTTGCGTCGCTCGCGGCGGTCGGCGCGCAGTCGCGCGTTGCGGCGGCTGAGCTGGTTGAGCTGGCGCGCAAGCCGCTCGATGCGATTGCGCCGCTTGACATACCGAGTGCGGCGAATGCTGTCGCCGCGCGGTCGTCGTCCGGCGGTCCTGCGGCGTTGGGCAGCGGGCCGGCCAGCGTGCCTAGCACGTCAGGAAGCTGGCTCGACGACCACCTGCCGCCCCCGGCTCCCGTGCAGTTGGGGCGACCGCCGTGGGCCGTGCGGGCGGTGTGGTATTTCAGCGTTCTCATGGTGTGCCTGATGGTCGCCGCGGCGGTGCTTGAGCCGCGGGCTGTCATCGGCGCGGTTCCGGTCGTTGGCCTCGTGCTCGCGGCGTGGCGGGTAGTGTTCGCGCGTCTTCCGGAGACGCGAGAGCGGCGTGTCCGGCGCAAGGCGGTGGGCGCCGCGCGTGCGCAGGAGAAGCAAGTCGCCGCGCAGCTGCGCTGGCAGCTCGCCGCGCGGGAGGGCAGCATCGACGCCTACCAGCAGGAGCTGAGCGTGCTCGCCGACCGCAGGGCACGAATAGACCGCGAAGCCGGCGAGGAGTACGCGAGGATCGACCGCTGGCGCGATCAGGAGCTGGTGAAGCTCGTGCAGGAGCGCACGAACCTCCAGGCGTGGAAGAGCGCTGAAATCAGCAGCCGGACCGCGTACGTCGAGGCGAGGCACATCGCCGACGAACTTGCCCGCCATCGCATCGATGCCGCGCAGATCCAGGGCGTCGGCCGCGCGGTGGCGGCCGAACTCGAGGCGGTCGGCTTCCGTACCGCCGCCGACTTCGGCGGCATCCGGATCCACTCCGGCTTCGGTCAGCCGACCACGGTGCGGATCCTGCACAGTGACGGCCGTGAGCTGAAGGTCCCGACGGTCGGGCAGGCGCGTGCGCAGAGCCTGGCGAAGTGGCGTGACGCACTGGCCGACCGGGCACGCAGCCAGCTGCCCGCGAGTCTGACGGCGCCGATCCGTGCGCAGGTCGATGCGGAGGTGGCGGCGCGGCAGGCGGGCATCGCGGCACGCGAAGGCTCGATCAAGTCCGCAGCGGACGTCCAACGCCGAGCGGCGCTCGAGCAGACACAGGCGCAGCGCGAGGCCCTCGTCGCCGACGAGCAGAGCACGCGTTCGTCCCACGCTACGGCGGTCGCCGCGATCGATCGCGACTGCGCGCTGTACCGTGACAGCGTCTCCGAGGCACAGCACCGGTTGCAGGCCGAACAGCGCGCCTTGGACGCGTACCGGGCGGTCCGCTTTCGCAGATATTTGATCGCGCTGACGACTGGTCGGCCGTGAGCGTCAATCATCGAGCCACTAGTTGTCTTGTCGGTCGTCGTTAGGCGGCTCCGCTCGCGGTGCGAATCACTGCGGCGAGGTCCTCCGGGTACTCCAGCGGCGCGAAGTGCCCGACGCCGTCGATGAAGCGCAGCGTGACGTCGCTGAAGAACTCGCCGAGCCGGTCGGACCACTCCCGTGGGAAGAGCGGATCGTGTTCGGGCCACAGGACGTTGGTCGGTACGGCGATCCGGTCCTCCGGCGCCGGGGCCTGCTCCTGCACCGACGTCGCGACCGATCCAGCCCCCGCGCGGTACCAGCCGAGCGAGGCCGTGAACGCGCCCGGCGAGCCGTAGACCGAGACCAGATGGTCGAGCGCGCCCTCGTCGAGTGCGAATGAAGGCCCGGACCAGTGCGACCAGAAGTGTCGCAGATAGTCGCGCACCGCCGCGGGCTTGCCATCGACGAGTTGCTCCGGGAGGGCGAGCCGGTGAAAGGCCTGGTACCAGAACTCGGGCTGCGCCGCGGGGTTGAGAATCCGTCTGCCGATCCCCGGCAGCGGCGGCGCGAGGACGAGCGCGCGTACGAGCTCGGGCTCGTCGATGGCGATGCGCTGGGCGACGCGGCTGCCGACGTCGTAGCCGACCAGCACTGGCGGCCGATCGAGGCCCAGCTCCCGGATCAGCGCGACCACGCTACGCGCCTGCGCCGCGGGACCGTACTGCTGCGCGGGATCGGCCACATGCTTGTCGGACTCGCCGAAGCCGCGCAGGTCCGGCACCACGAGTGTGCACTCGTCGCCGAGCAGCGGGACGAGTCTTCGATAGTCGGTGCGGTCGCCTGGCCAGCCGTGTAATAACACGACCGGCGCCCCACGACCGGAGTGAATGTGATCATGACTGTGCAGGTCGTACGTGAGCTGGAATCCGTCAACCGGCTCGCTGCGCGGCATGGCGACCTCCTGTGTTCCCGGTGTTCTGGTCTCGACTCTGTGAAGAGCCTAAAGCCGAGGTACGACAGTGATCGCGGACTTCGATAGGCTCGCGACATGAGACTCCACGTCGGATGTGCGATGTGGACGCACGCGGCTTGGCCGGGTCGCTACCTGCCGACCCCGTTGCCGCCGCGGGATCGGTTGCGCGCGTACGCGACCTGGTGCAACGCGGTGGAGGGCAACACGACCTTCTACGCGACGCCGTCGCGCGACACGGTCGGCTCGTGGGCCGAGCAGACCGCTGCCGATTTCCGATTCGTGCTCAAGCTCCCGAGGCCGATCACGCACGAGCGCCACCTAGCAGACGTGGGCGGTGCCCGTGCCGGGGGTGCGGGCGTCGGCGGCATTGACGAGCAGTTGCGCGCGTTCCTGGCAGCGATCGAACCCCTCGGGCCGCGGATCCACACCCTGTGGGTCCAGCTCCCGCCGTCGTTCGTCCCCGCCGAACTCGACACCCTCGCCGGCTTCCTGCGTCGTCTGCCGCGTGAGTACAGGTACGCCGTCGAGGTCCGGCATCGTGCCTTCTTCGAAGACCCCCGTTGGGAGGGCCGACTGGAGGAGGTCCTCGCCGAGGCCGGCGCCGAATGGGTGAGTTTTGATACGACCGTACTGTTCGAGACCCCGCCGATCAGCGATGCCGAACGCGAAGCGTGGCGGAAGAAGCCGCGACTGCCCCGCCGGGCGCGCGCCCTGACCGATCATCCGATAGTCCGCTACATAGGCCGAGATGACGTCACACGTACGGTTGAAGGCTGGCAGTACTGGATCGATACAGTCGTTGGTTGGCTGCGTGAAGGCCGCTCGCCGACCGTGTTCATTCACACGCCCGACAACGTCGATGCGCTTGACCTCGCGCGTCGATTCCACGGCGAGGTGCGAGCCCTCCTCCCGGAGGTTGAGCCGCTTGCCGAACTGATGCCCGCCGAGCAGCCGACGCTCTTCTGACCACGGGTTTTGCGAGCCGCTCTTTTTGGTGAGCCCGGCGCGGCGAGGGGTAATTTCACCCGCTGATAGGGTCATTCGCATGGATCTGGACGAGACCGCCGCTCGGCTGGGCGTGCCCGTCGAGGACGTCGAGCGTGTGCATCGGCTCGCCGGAGACGCGCCGTCGGCTGCGCTGCCGGCCAAAGCCGACGCGCCGGCGATCCTTGAGCGGCTCGCGGTGCGGCCGGATGATGCCGCGGAGGTCATGGAGGGCTGGCCCGACCCCGATTCCCCGCTGTGGACGCCGGAGCTGCGTTGGCTGCTCGATCGTTCGATCGCGCTGGTCCGCGCTGATCTCGGCGGATATGGCTGGCTGTCGCCCGGTCCGGAGTTGCCGCGTGATCGAGGTCCGGCGTGGAGGCATCTGTACGTATACGCGTACCTGGCGCTGGTCGAGGTCGTGCGGGGGTATCACCGTGAGCACGGCATCGACGACGACGTATCGTGGGCGACGCTCGCGGACCTGGGTCGTAACCTGGCGGTCGATCGCCGGATGCAGCGCGAGGGCTGGCCGGTCATGCAGGCCTGGTTGACGCTGCACGCGCGTGGCGGCCTCTACGAGCTGGGCCGGCTGCAACACCAGCGCGGCGGTACCACGATCAGCCTGCACATCCCCGACGCGGGACCGCTGAGCCCGGACGTGGTCACCGCGTCGCTGGATCAGGCCCGCGGGTTCTTCCCGCGCCACTTTCCCGACGAGCCTTACACGGCGTTCTCCTGCGGTTCGTGGCTGCTCGATCCGCAGCTGCTTGAGTACCTGCCCGAGGACTCGAACATCGTCCGGTTCCAGCGCAGGTTCGACCTGGAGCCGTATGAGGAGCCGGAGGGGCTGGACGGCGACGTCGAGGTGCTGCGGTTCGTGTTTCGCAGCCTGAGCACGCCGCTCGACCAACTGCCGCGCCGTACCGTGCTCCAGCGTGCGGTTATCGACCATCTGGCGGCTGGCGGCCACTGGTACTGGCGTCGTGGCACCTTCCCGCTCTAGGCTTGTCCAGGTATGGAGCGGAAAGCGCAGCGCGGACCTTACGCTTATGGGTCCGGGGCGTGGGCTCCATGAAGGAGAGTTCACGAGTATGGCAACCGGCACTGTGAAGTGGTTCAACGCGGAGAAGGGCTTCGGGTTCATCGAGCAGGACGGGGGCGGCCCCGACGTGTTCGCCCACTACTCCGCGATCGCCACCCAGGGCTACCGCGAACTGAAGGAAGGTCAGGCCGTCAGCTTCGAGGTGACCCAGGGCCCCAAGGGCCCGCAGGCCGCCAACATCCTGCCGATGTGATCTGAAACGACGTAAGACGTTGGGGCCGCCGGAACTGTCCGGCGGCCCCAACGCTTGTAAGTGGTGGTATCGGGAGGCGTGCGCCCGGGCGGGCCTGGCAATACGTCAGTACGTCAGTACCGCCTGCGGTTCGGGGCCGACTCCTCAACGTGGTAGCTTCGCGCGTCGCCGGTGGCGGCGAGTTCAGCGATCTGAGTGGCGGCCAGCTTCGGTGAGTCGTACCGGAAGGCGTTCGCCCGCACGAAGGTGACCCCGTCCTTCCCGAACGACCTGCCCCAATAGCCGCCGGTGTCCGTAGCGATGATCCAGCTCATGGAGTCCATGACGCCAGCCTATGGTGTCGGCCGGGTTCGCACGGTTCCGGCGGGTACCACCCAACGTGTCGGCTGTTCCGGTGAACGACGCGATTGCCACAAGCTGCCTGGTTCTTGTGCTGGAACCAGTGATGCGTCGATCTGCCGCTTCATGTGACTGCGCTCTGGATGCTGCACGCTGGGAACAGCAGCTCAAGCTCGGTGACGCCGCAGATCGAGATGAGTCCTCGTTCCATGAGCGGAGTGAGGACGTGTCGGACGGGCTGTAGATGCAGCCGGGCGAGAGTGCTCTCGTCGGCGAGGTAATCCGTTACCCCTACAGCCGTTTCTCGGCATCGGGTGCGAGGAGCGCGCTGAACGCTCCCTCCGCGCAGTCCGACACCGAGTAGCCGACTGTCGAGATCGCATTCCCGGACGCCGCGCTAACTCGGCGGCTGGGGCAACGGCGGGTTTCGGCTAGCGTTGCCTGGCCCGCAGCGGAGCGAGGAGCCGGCCGGCAGCGTCGCCGCAGAGCGGAGGGGGGGTGGGCGGGTCCAGTACCAGCGGACGCCGGACAGCGCGCGGGGGCCGGCGAGCGTCAGCGAGTCGGGAGCGCGCGCGTCAAGGACCGCGACCCGCGAGAGGGAGCCTCCTTTTGGGGCTCCTGGGCAGGCGACGCCGGTACCGCCCCAGCCGCAGTACTCATCGAGACAGGCCTCGCCTGACCATGAACTCGACCGCGGGGTTCATGTTGATGGGCAGGACGATCTTGCCAGGGTGCGTGGTCGGCCAGACGCGCAGCAACTCGTCAACGAAACCTTGCCCGACGTCCGTGATGCCTGTGAAGTCGACTTCGACTGCTTCGAAGTCTGCGTCCAGACCGTCTAGGAGGCGACGGGCCTCACTGCGCGAGACGAACGCCGTACCGATCTCGAAGAGCTTGACTACTGGCCGCGTTCTCACGAATGCATGATCGTCGGTGAACTGGCGGAAGACGGCTGCGATCACCCGATCGGTCTGTGGATCAATCTGGCAGAACACGGATGTTCCAGCGGTCGGCGGCACAGCACCTAGTGCGACGTCATGGCGAAGGTTGTCCACCGTCCAGCGCACGCCTGAGGATGTCAGCTGGAAGAAGTCCACGACCTTCGACGTGAAAAAGATGCCCTCGCCTGTGTGCCGGGTCGGGTCGGTGGTCCGTTTCCCCTTCGACAGCTCCTGGACGGCCTCGAACTCGCTTCCGAGGCGCAGTCCGGTCAGCAACTTCGTGTACGCCCCGAACCCGTTGTCTTTGATCTCGAAGCTCCATTGCTCCGGACTTGTCCACCAAGTGATGAGTACGGAGTCGCTGCCCGAATGGTCGATCGCGTTGTTGAGCATCTCCATGAATGCATATGCCGCGATCTTCCTTGCGTTGCTGTCAACGTCCAGCCGCAGGTCGCCAACCACGCGGTGCCAAACCTCGTGCTCGGCCAAGCCGAGCAGGGTCAACTCATGCTGCCAGGTCGGTGCGCTCAGCCTGGCGGTCGATGACAATCCGGCTGACAACTCCCGGCGCGCGACTGCTGCTCGCACTGCTGCGAGGTCGAAAAGACGGTGCCCGCCACTCGTCCGCGACGACGGGATGGCTCCGCTGTCTGCCAGCTGCCGCACGCGGCTTGCGGAAAGCCCCAGTTCCTGCGCGACGTCAGCGATCCGGACCAAGCGGTCCGGGTTCTCGGCCATGCTGTCTCCTCGCGAAATCTACACTCGGGTGTAAGTTTTCCGCAGAAACTTACACCCGAGTGTAGATTCTGCGAACGCACCTCTCCGCGTGCGGCCTAAACGACTGTCGTTGACGTGCCATCGGTGGTGATCAGGCCAGTTGGGCAGGAGCCCCAGACGTCATCGCCAGGGTCACTCGGCCTTGGCTAGGCCGACGGGGCAGGCGACGCCGGTACCGGCGAGGTCGCAGTAGCCGTCGGGGTTCTTGGCGTCGGACAGGTACTGCTAGTGGCAGCGCTGCGGCTATGAAGGGTGACTGTCCGGTACAGCGCGATGTCGGCCGGTGATGCAACTATAATAGTTGCATGTCTGTGAGTCTGACTATCCGTGAGCTTCCTGAGGCGACGCGGGACATGCTCAAGCAGCGTGCCGAGGCCCGGCGGCAGTCGCTCAACTCATACATCGTCGACCTCCTCGACCGGGAGGCAGGATTGCCGACCATGGGCGAGTGGGTCGAAATGGTCGAGTCGCGCGCGCGCTTGGCTGGGTCCAGCGACGCCGCCGTCGAGGCTGTACGAGAACTGCGGGACGCCTCGTGAGCCTGGCCGTGATCGACGCCTCGGCGATTGTCGCATTCCTCGCATTCGACGATCCCCGTGGGCGAGGCGTGGCAGCTCGCCTCCGGTCGGGCGACGTGTTCTACGCTCCGACGATCGTGGACTACGAGGTTCTCGGCGCACTGCGTGGCCTGGCCCGCAAAGACGGACGCCTTGATGGCACCTACGTCGAGGAGTGCATCCGCGATCTGGAGCTGTTCCCGATCCGCCGCGAGGATGTTGCTCCACTCCGACGGCGGATCTGGGGACTGCGCCACAACTTCACTCTCTATGACGCCGCATATGTCGCACTAGCCGAAACACTCAATGCGACGCTGGTGACCTGCGACGAGAAGTTCGCTCGCGGCTCAGGGGCCGGATGCCGCATCGAAACGATCAGTTGACGGCACTCGCGCAATCGTAGGTTGCTCACCACCTCAGCGAAGCACACGGATGAGCGTGGCCGATGGTGTGTGAGCGCAGCCCGGTTCCGGAGCTGCGGGCCGTCAAGGCCCGCAGCGAGGAGGCGGGCGGCAGCGTTGCCGCGGAGCGGAGGGCGGGCGGGTGGGCATCAGTCCCGGCGGATGCCGGCCTCAGCGCGCGCGGACCGGCGAGCGTCAGCGAGCCGGGAGCACGTGCGTCATCCGCCTTAAGTCGCACCAGGAATTCCCCCGGGGCACAGGACACGACGAGTGCGGCACTAGCTGGCCGCGGTCGCCGTACCGTCGGTGGCGATCAAACCGGTGGGGCAGGAGCCCCAGACATCCTCACCAGGGTCACTCGGCCTTGGCTAGGCCGACGGGGCAGGCGACGCCGGTGCCGCCTAGGCCGCAGTAGCCGTCGGGGTTCTTCGCGTCGGAGAGGTACTGCTGGTGGTAGTCCTCGGCGTAGTAGAACTCGGTGGCGGGCTCGACGGACGTCGTGATCTTGCGGTAGCCGGCGGCGGTGAGGACTGCCTGGTAGGCGGCGCGGCTGGACTCGGCGGCGCGGCGCTGGTCTTCGGTGAAGTACTGGATGACGGAGCGGTACTGCGTGCCGACGTCGTTGCCTTGGCGGTTGCCCTGCGTGGGGTCGTGCGACTCCCAGAAGAGCTTGAGCAGGGACTCGTACGAGACGACGGACGGGTCGTAGACGACGCGGACGACCTCGGCGTGGCCGGTCAGGCCGGAGCAGACCTCTTCGTAGGTCGGGTGGGGCGTCGTGCCGCCCGCGTAGCCGACGGCGGTCGAGTACACGTCGTCGTGCCACCAGAACTTCCGCTCGGCGCCCCAGAAGCAGCCGAGGCCGAACACCGCCTGCTCGTAGCCGTCGGGCAGGTCCTCGATCGGAGTGCCGAGGACGGTGTGCCTGCCGGCTAGGCCGTATGGGCGGGCGGACCGGCCGGACAACGCCTCGCCGGGGCCGGGCAGGCGGTCCTTGAAGGGGTTGGTGAAGCGGAACACGGCTCGCGCCTCCTTCTCGTCTGCCTGGCTAACGTCTGGGGCGGTTGGGGGATTCCTTCGAGCCTTAGCGCCTACGGGGGCGCAGCGAATGCGGTAACTGGGCGGGCGGGTCAGGATGGGGCGGAGGGGATCTTCCGGCTGATTAGGAGCTGTGATGATCTGGATAGGTGGCGTCGGGGGTGGCGTATCGGGTGTGAGCTTGGGTTATGGGGTGGGGACGGGGGCGGGAGTAGGGGCGCACGTTCGGGCACGCGGGTCGCGTGGGTCGTTGGAGGCGGCGCTGTCGGGGGAGTGGGCGGCGTTTCTACTCGTGCTCGTGGGGATCGCGCTGGTCGGTTTGGTGATCCTGGTGATCACCTGTTTGGGGCACGAACGAGCCGTTGCGCGGCGGCGGCGGGCGAAGAGGGGGAAGGTGGCGTCGGGGGTCGGGGCGAGGGTGGGGGCAGGGGCAAGCGCGGGGGTAGGGGTGGGAGTGGGGATGGGGGTGGCGGCAGAGGGAGCGGAGCTGGGGACGGTGGCTGAACGGCCGCGAGTGAGCGGCGTCCTGGGCAACTTGTCGTCGGGCGGTGGGAGATCGGATTAGCCTGTCGCCATGACTGAGTCGAAACATGATGAGTCGAAGCACGGTGTGGATCGCTGGGGATTCTCCTCGCTCGCCATCCACGCGGGCCAGGATCCGGACCCGCTGACCGGCGCGGTCGTCCCGCCGATCTATCAGGTCTCCACCTACAAGCAGGACGGCGTCGGCGGGCTGCGCGGCGGCTACGAGTACTCCCGGTCCGCCAATCCGACCCGCAGCGCGCTGGAGGAGTGCCTCGCGGCGATCGAGGGCGGTACGCACGGGCTGGCGTTCGCCTCGGGGCTCGCCGCGGAGGACTGCCTGCTGCGCACCGTGACGGTGCCCGGTAATCACGTGCTGATCCCGAATGACGCTTATGGGGGAACGTATCGGCTCTTCGCGAAGGTGTACGAGCGGTGGGGCGTGCGGTGGTCCGCGGCGGACCTGACCGACCTCGACGCCGTGCGGGCGGCGGTGCGGCCGGGTGAGACCAAGGTGATCTGGATCGAGACGCCCTCGAACCCGCTGCTCGGGATCTGCGACATCGCCGGGCTCGCGCTTGTCGCGCGCGAGGCCGGGGCGCTGCTGGTCGTGGACAACACGTTCGCGACGCCTTATCTACAGCAGCCGCTCGCGCTCGGCGCCGACGTGGTCGTGCACTCGACGACGAAGTACATCGGCGGGCACTCGGACGTGGTCGGCGGCGCGCTTGTCGTAGCCGACGGGGGCCTGGCACAGGAACTGGCGTTCCACCAGAACGCGCTGGGAGGGGTCGCAGGGCCCTTCGACGCCTGGCTCACGCTGCGCGGTATCAAGACTCTGTCGGTGCGGATGGACCGGCACTGCGAGAACGCCGTGGCGGTGGCTGCGATGCTCTCCGAGCACCCGAAGGTGAGCGAGGTGCGTTACCCGGGGCTGCCCGGACATCCAGGGCACGATGTCGCGGTGAAGCAGATGCGCGCGTTCGGCGGCATGGTCTCCTTCCGGCACGCGGACGGCGAGGCGGCGGCGGTGGAGATGTGCGGCCGCACCGAGCTGTTCACGCTCGGGGAGTCGCTCGGCGGCGTGGAGTCGCTGATCGAGCATCCGGGGCGGATGACGCACATGTCCGCCGCAGGCTCACCGCTGGAGGTCCCGGGTGATCTCGTCCGGCTCTCGGTCGGCATCGAGGACCGGGCCGATCTGCTCGCGGACTTGGCCCGGGCGCTCGGATAGCGAACGGCAGGGTTCCTCGGGGCGGGGTCCGGGCGGTTGGGCGGCGTCGGCCGAGGGGCGAGCACGTGCCGCAATCGCCGGGCGGACCTGCATAATCACGGTCCGAACACGGCGGGATCAACGCTTGTGGATCCCGCCGTGTTCTGGTGTACAGTGCGGCGCGTGGTGGGGATATCCGGTATCCGGCAGGGGAGCGTCGTCGCCGAGCGCTACCGCGTGATCGAGCGGCTGACCCGTTTCGCCGTCGCTGACAGCGCCCTGACCGGCGTCGAGTACGAGTACTGGCTCGCGCTCGACGAGACCCGCGAGGTCGAGGTCTGGCTCCAGATCGCCGAGTCGCGCGGCGTGGTCGCCGCGGCGCAGCACCTGGCCCCGACGGTCTCCTCGCTGCGCCGGCTGAACCACCCGGCGGTGCCCGCGGTGCTGGACTTCGGCGAGTCCGAGGTCGTCGTCCGAGAAGACGGCGCCGCCGAGGACGAGGGCTTCGCCGCGGCGGTGGGATACGTGGTGCTCGAGCCGGTCGAGGCGGAGAGCCTGGCCACCGTGCTGCTGCGCGGCGCGCTGACCGAGGCCGAGATCCTCGCGGTGCTCGTCGCGGTTGCCGACATACTCAAGGTGCTGCACGAGGTCGAGCTCGTACACGGGCACCTGTCCGCGTACTCGTTCCTGCTCGTCGAGAACAACGTGCTGCTGGTCGATCTGGCCGCGGCGGTGGCGCTGGAAGCGGCCTCCGGCAGTGAGCTGACACCCGCCGCGGACGTGTACGCGCTGGCCTGGCTCGCCTGCCTGGCACTGGCCGGGGTCGAGGCGGTGGAGGCCGAGTTCGGGGTCGGATTCGACGCGGGTTCGAGCCCTGAGAGCAGCGCTGCGCCACAGCTGCTGACGATCGACCTGATCGAGCGGCGCCGAGCGTGGGCCGCGGCGAACCTCGTGCAGACGTATGGCGTGCGGGTCGAACTCGCCGCGTTGTTGATCGGGGCGCTCGGTGAGGCGAGTGGCCGGCCGACGGTGAGTGAGCTCGCGGCGGCGTTGTACGTGCGCGAGGACGTGCAGGGTGCGGCTGCGGGAGTAGGTGCGGCGGCTGCGCTCGCGGCGGCTGGCGTGGGAGCAGCCGTGGCGGCGGAGGGGACTGCTGCGGCGGAGGCTGTTGAGGCGATTGAGGTTGCCGAGGCGTGGGAGGCGGAGGCGGCGCAGCTCGGGTTCGTGGAGAGTGCCGAACTCGTGGAGAGTGCCGAAGTCGTCGGGGGCGCGGAGGTTGTGGGGGCTGGCGTCGGGGCAGGATTCGGTGTTGGTGTAGCGGGTGTGGCCGAGGCTGGTGGTTTCGCGGTCGGAAGCATGGGCGGGGGATCGGGGCGAAGCGCTGCGGGGCGCGCAGGCGCGGGAACGGCTACGGCAGTGGGCTCGGTGCCTGTCACGCCGACGAGTTCCCCGGCCGGTCGCCACGGCTCGCCGCCGCGTCGGCCGCGATCAGCCTTCTACGTCGCGCTGGGAATCGTCGTTCTGGCAGTCGGCGGCATCGCCTGGGGATGCGCCGCGAGCGGCTCGTCATCGATCTCTGCTACACCGGCTCCGATCGCCACGCCGACCAGCGGGCAGACCTCGGGCGGGCAGCCCGGCGCGAGTGCGTCGCCGAGCGCCACGGCCGGTGAATCCGCCGGCGCCGGTGCCACTGCGAGTGCCACCGCGTCGGCGGGAGCGCAGGCGAGCAGCACGCCGGGTTCCGGCTACGGCTACACGCCCACTCCGCTGCCGACCATTCCGGCCAGCCCGGGGCAGGCGCTGCAACAGATCAAGCAGACCGTCTCCCAGGCCGCGTCCGCCGGGCAGATCCCGCCGCAGGCGACGGGTCCGCTGAACCAGGCGATCGACACGCTGCAACGGGAGATCTCCAGCGGTTCCTCGGTCCAGCCGGGCATCGACCAGCTGCGCGGGGCGCTGCGCGGGAACGGGATACCGTCAGGGTTCGTGGCTCAGATGAATGAGCTGATTCCGTATCTCGTGGAGCGGCACGGGAGCTAGCCTCGGCGGCCTGCCGAGGCGGCCGCCCGGAGGCTGGGTGTCAGGTCACGTGGCCCAGCGGCGCAGGGCGTTGAGCAGCAGGTCGTGTGCGCTGCTCGAGGCTCCCCGGCGGGCGGTGGCGAGGTCGATCGCGCGGCTGAGCGCGGGCTTGGGCACGTCGCGCAGCGTCGTGTCGAGCAGCGCCACGGACAGCGCCTCGAACGGGCCGCGCAGCGCGTCGGCCTGCGTGGTCACTTCGCAGGCTTCTTCAAGCCTGGTCAGCGCGGCGAGCGCCTCGGCGTCGTCGGAGGGCGGCCGCAGCTCGAAGGCGTCGATCTCGGCGCAGGCGTCCGGCACCACGGTCGCCGCCTCGAAGGCGTTGATCAGCGGGCTCACGCCGCCGGCCGTCCTCGGGTCGTACAGGCCGGGGAAGGCCTCCGACTCGTAGCCGCTTTCGTATCCTGATATGTAGATCGGCGCGTCGGAGCGGGTCTCCACGATCATGCCGACCGTCAGGTCGAGCAGGTTGACCGGCCAGTCGAGGTCGCGGATCGTGTGCATCCGCACCGACCCGGCGCGGCTGGCGAGGCCGGAGCCGAGCAGCAGCTGCGCGGATTCGAGTGCTGACTGGACGTAGAAGTCGATCTCGGCGCTGTGCAGCCGGATCACCGCGGAACCGGCCGCGGCCGCGCACCAGCGGCGCAGGCGGTCGGCGATGATCGAGTTGTCCACGACGTGGGTGAAGCGCGCCCCGCTCACCACCAGGTCGGATTGCGCGGCGGTGCGCGCCATCAGCCACTCGGCCGCACGCTTGGACGCGGCGTACACGTCGGGCGAGTAAGGGCGCAGCGCCTTGCCGGTGGACGCGCACACCACGTGGCTGGCGCCGTGCCGCCGCGCCGCCTCCAGGACGTTGCGCGTGCCGATCACGTTCGTGGTGATCGTGCGGTGGACCTCGACCTCGGCGCGGGCGGGCTCGCGCTGCGCCGCCACGTGGAAGACGATCTGTGGCCTGACACTCTCGAAGAGTGCTGATATTCGGTCGCGGTCGCGGATGTCGGCGTGTACGTACTCGGTGCCGGTGATTCGCCGCCGCGGCGCCGACTGGCCGCGGCTGACCGCCACCAGGTGGGCCGGGCCCAGCGCCGCGAGCTGTTCCACGAGCATCGAGCCGATACAGCCGGTGCCGCCGGTGACCAGGACGCTGCGGCCGGCCAGCCACTCGGCGGACCGCTTGGCCGACAGGCTCAGCGCCCGCTCGCGCACCTTGTTGAACCGCCGGTACTCCTCCGACGCCTCGGGCCGCGCCGCCACCAGCCGGCGGGTGAGCCCGGCGAGCAGCCGCACCTCGCGCGCGTCGAGCTCGCGCCGGCCCTGCGCAACCGCCGCGCGCATTTCCTCCAGGATCGACGCGGCGGTTTCCATGCGGCCCCTTTGTCCACTGTGCGGCGCCGGCGCGGGTGCGGTCGGAAATCTCGCGAAAAATCGCGCGGCGACGGCGGCCCCCCGGTTTACCCCGAAGAGTATGGATGGCTGGCGATTCTATCCACGGCCCCGCCGCCTCGCTCAAGAGGAGCAGGGAAAGCCGCCCAACCTGTTCGCCGGCCGACGATGCGGGATAGCATTGCCGCGCTTGGGGTGCACGACCGCTCAGGGAGGGAACGCTCGACGTGGCAGACGTCGTCGAGGGCGCTCGCGTCCAGCCGCAGTACAACCCGGCCTCCACCGCCCTGCGTAGCGCTCCGCCCGCGGTCCTGGCCGCGCTCTCCGGCACGGGCGTCGTGGACCCCTCGCTGCCGCAGCCCCCGACCGACGCGGAGAAGTACGTCTACGTCAAGCGCAACGCGCTGATGCTGGTCGGATTCTCGGCGGTCAGCTTCGGATTCCTCGTCTACAGCCAGCTTCGGATGATCCAGGTCTCGCCCTGGTTCTGGGCGTACATGCCCTTCCTGGTCTTCACCGTGCTCTACTTCCTCATCTCGCTCTTCGTCACCTCGGTGAGCCGCGACTTCGACCTCGCGGGGCACGAGGCGCTGGTCGGCGGCTGGCGTCCGGCGGCCTATCCCTCCGTGGACGTGCTGCTGCCGGTCTGCGGCGAGCCGGTCGATGTGCTGCGCAACACCTGGACGCACGTCGCCCTGATGGCGGAGCACTACCGGGGCGACGTCAACGTCTACGTGCTCGACGACGCGAACAGCCCGCAGCTGCGCCGGATGGCGCGCGAGTTCGGCTTCGTATACGCCGGGCGCTCCAACCGCGGCTGGTACAAGAAGGCCGGCAACCTGCTCTACGGCTACCGGATATCGCGCGGCGAGTTCATCCTGCTGCTCGACGCCGACTTCGCGCCCCGGGCCGACATGCTCGACGAGACGCTGCCGTACATGGACGACCCGAGCGTCGGCATCGTGCAGACGCCGCAGTTCTTCCGGGTGCTCGACACCCAGAACTGGCTGGAGCGCGGCGCGGGCGCGGTGCAGGAGCTCTTCTACCGCTCGGTGCAGACCTCGCTGTCCCGGTACGACGGCGCCATCTGCGTCGGCACCTGCGCGGTGTACCGGCGCGCGGCGCTCGACGACAACGGCGGCATGACCCTGATAGAGCACTCGGAGGACGTGCACACCGGCTTCGACCTGTACCTGCGCGGCTGGCGGTTGCAGTACGTCCCGGTCGCGCTGTCCACCGGCGTGTGCCCGGACAACGTGCCCGCCTACGTCAACCAGCAGTACCGCTGGTGCTCCGGCAACATGAGCATGCTGGGCAGCGGCAAGTTCTGGCGCTCCAAGCTGCCGGTGCGGGTGCGGCTGAGCTACCTCTCCGGATTCTTCTACTACGTGCACACGGCCCTGATGACCTTCATGCTGCCGCTGATCCCGATCGCGCTGCTGGCCGCGGCACCCGGCGATCTCCAGCTGGAGAACCTGATCTACGTCGTGCCCGGCCTGATCTACGCGGGCGTGATCTTCCCGATGTGGCACCGCGCGCCGTACCGGCTCGAGGCGTACGCCTGCCGGATGATCTACGGCTGGGCGCACGTCTTCACCATCTGGGACGTGCTGCGCGACAACCGGATGGGCTGGCAGCCCTCCGGCACCTCGTCGAAGAAGCAGGGCCGCAGCAAGCGGTTCTGGGTCGGCATGATCGGCTGGACCGCGGTGACCGCCGCGGTGTGGGTCGGGCTGTGCCTGTGGCGGATGTACACGATGGATCCGTTCGACTTCATGGTCCTGCTCGCGTCGGGCCTCTTCTACGCGGCGACCGCCGTACGCGTACTGACCAAGCCGAGGGCCGCCACCGCATGACGCACCGGCTCCGCCTGCTCGCCCCGCGCCTCGCGCTCAGCCTCGTGCTCGCCGCGTCCAGCGGCTGCGCGCTCGTGCGGGACGCGGCCGACTGGAAGACCCCGGCGAGCGGTCCCGGCGCCGTTCCCGGCGCGGGCGCCGGGCCTGCGGGCGGCTCGGTGGCCTCGGCCAGCCCGCGGGGCCCCGCGTACGACATCAAGCCGCTGCTCAAGCCGGACAAGAAGTATCTGGGTCTCGAGATACCCGACGCGCCGACCTTGATGGCCCCGGTACGACAGTTCGCGGACTGGACCGGGAAGAAGCCCAACCTGCTCGGCGAGTACATCGGCTGGAACACCGGCCTCAACACGCAGGCGGTCAAGAACGCGTGGTCCTACGGCGCGCTGTACTTCCAGGTCTGGGAGCCGTTCGGCGTCACGATGAAGCAGATCTCGGCCGGCGCCTCGGACGACTACCTCGAGCGGTTCGCGGTCTCGGTGCGGTCGCTGAACCTGCCGATCGCGCTGAGCTTCGGGCACGAGATGAACGGCGACTGGTACCCCTGGGGCACCAAGAGCACCGCCGCCGCCGACTTCGTGGCCGCATGGCGGCATATCCACGACGTGTTCGTGAAGGCGGGCGCCACGAACGTGATCTGGATCTGGGACCCGAACGACATGTATCCGGTGCCCGATGTCAAACTACAGCCGCTCTATCCGGGCGATTCCTACGTCGATTGGATCGGCGTCACCGGATATTGGACGGTAAACGGCCCGCACACGTACTCGACCCTCTTTCTCCCTACGCTTTTGGATATACGGCAGTTCACCGAGAAGCCGTTCCTGATCGCCGAGACCAGCGTTTATCCGGGATCGAATCAGGTCACCTCGGTGCGTGCGCTGTTCGACGCGGTCAGCTCGCACGACGACATACTCGGCTTCGTCTGGTACGACTACAACCGGCAGGGCGACTGGCGGCTGGAGAACCGGCCGAGCGTGAAGTCCGCGTTCAAGGACGAGGCGTCCGCCTCGATCTTCGGCTTCGATGTGAGCGCGGCGCGATGAGCAGCACGATCGACGAGGGAGGAGCGGCGCCGGTGCCTGAAGCGCCGCCGCAGGAAGTCGCCGACGGCGGCGCGGGGACGGAGGCACGCGAACCGGCCTCGCACGTCGCGCCGGACCTGGTGTACGACTTCTTCAACCAGCCGCCGCGGGCCGACTACGACTACGGCGACTATGCCGACTACGACGAGCCGGCCGAGTACGTGGTGCCGGACGAGTACAGCGAACCGGTCGAGTACGCGATGCCGGCGCAGCCTGCATCGGAGGCGGCGGCGGAGCCGGAAACGCTGGAGGCGCCGGCGGCACCGGTTCAGCGCCCACCTTCGATACCGGCCGGGCAGCCGGCGCCGAAGGGGTCGGACGAGAACGCCTCGTGGCGTGAGTCGGTGCCGTACGAGGAAACCGGCATCCTGATACGCCCGGCCGACTGGTCAACCGACCGGATCGAGACCGCGCTGATCAACGTCGGGTCGCTGCGCGACGAGCTGCGGGACGAGGACGCCCAGCTGGGCGGCCCGCGGCGGACCGGGATCAGACGCCTCATACCCACGCCGCGCCGCGCGATCCTGCTCGCGATCCTGTTCGTGCAGGCCTTCCTCTCGCTGCGCAACCACAACACCGCCTTCGAGGACGAGGCGCTCTACCTCTACTCCGGCCACCTCGAACTGGCGCACCTGCTCAACCACCGGCCGATCGACAACTTCGCGGCCTACTTCTCCGGCGCTCCGGTCCTCTACCCGATCGCCGGCGCGATCATGGACCAGCTCGGCGGCGTGCTCGCGGCCCGGCTGTTCAGCCTCGCCTGCATGCTCGGCGCGACCTGCCTGGTGTACCTGACCGGCCGGCGGCTGTTCGGCGTGCGCTCGGCGCTGTGCGGCGCCGGGCTGTTCGGCACCACCGCCTCGGCGATCTTCATGGGCGGATTCGCCACCTACGACGCCCCGTCGGTGTTCTTACTCGCGCTGGCCGCGTGGATCGTGGTGCGCGGCGCGGCCTCCAGCTGGCCGTGGTACGTGCTCGCCGTGCTGCCGGTGATCCTGGCGGTCGGCACGAAGTACGCCTCGCTGCTGTTCGTGCCCACGATCATCGTGCTGGCCTGCATCAGCGCCCTGCCCTACCAGGGCTGGCGCTGGGCGGCGATCCGGCCGGTGGCGCTGACCGTGCTGGTCGCCTCGATGGCGTACGGCGCGCTCAAGCTGGCCGGCCCGACGTACGTGCACGGCATCCAGCAGACCACCACCGCGCGGGCCCAGGGCGGCACCTCGACCCGGACCCTGCTGACCGAGATCGCCAAGTGGGGCGCGCCGGTCTTCGTCGCCGCCCTCGTCGGCGCCGGCTACTACGTGTTCCGGTTCCGGCCGGACACCGACTCGCGGCTGCGCCTCGGCCGCCTCGGGCGGGCCGCGCTGGCGGCGCTGCTGCTCGGCACCGCGCTGCTCGCCCCGGCCAACCAGCTGCGCCTGCACACCGACGTCGCGCTCCAGAAGCACATCGGCTTCGGCCTGCTGTTCGCCGCACCGCTGGCCGGCTACGGCCTGGTCCGGCTGGTCGGCCGGCAGTTCGGCCGGGTCCAGCTGGGCATCGGCGTCGCGGTGACGGCCTTCGCCTTCGGCATGTCCCAGTCGCACATCATGTTCCGCGGCTGGGCGAACTCGACCACGCTGGTGTCCGCGATCAAGCAGTACCAGAAGCCCGGCGCGCACTACCTCGTCGAGATCGACGAGGTGCCGATCTACTACCTGCGCGGCGACACCTCCGCCGAGCCGGAACAGTTCACCTCCACCTTCGCCTTCCTCTACCTCGACTGGCAGGGGCAGTGGCTCAGCGGCGCCGCGGCGTATCAGACCGCGGTGGAGCAGGGGTACTTCCAGGTGGTCGCGGTCAGCGGCAACACCACCCCCGACATCGACCAGGCCATCCTCAAGGGATTGCACTCGCCGATCAGCCCCTATCGCCTCGCGACCTGGATCAACGAGCCGACGGCGTACGGTACTGTCTCCTATCAGGTCTGGGTCAAGAAGCAGGGAAGTGGATGACGTCTCGGGCTGCGTCTACCACTGAAGCATGGGGAAGCGCAGGCATGCGGACACGCGACGGAATCACCATCGCGGACGACCGGGGATACGGCCGGCCCGCGGATCCGTGGCGGCCCGAGCCCGAATTCCCGCCGGGACGCGGCTTCGAGGACCAGTGGTCCGACTTCGACGAGGACGCCGAGGACGGCCGCGTCGGACGGCCGGAGATACCGGCGCGGCGCAAGATCGCGCTGCGTGTCCGATTCAAGGCGCTGCTGCCGGTACTGCCGGTGCTCGCCGCGCAGGGCTACTTCGCGTGGAAGCTGCTGTGGCTCAACAACGCGTTTCTCGACGAGGCGACCTACCTCTACGCGGGCCACCAGGAGGTCGGCCACCTCGCGCACGGTACCCCGATCATGGGCTACCAGACCTTCTTCTCCGGGGCGCCGGTGCTCTACCCGGTGCTCGCCGCGCTGGTGGACGCGGTCGGCGGGCTGACCGCAGCGCGGGTGCTCAGCACGGTCCTGATACTGCTGGCCACCGTCGCCGTCTATCTCATCGGCCGCCGGATGTACGGCACGCTGGCCGGCCTCTTCGCCGCCGCGCTGTTCGCCGCGCTCGGCCCGACCATGCACCTGAGCGCGTTCGCCACCTTCGACGCCCTCGCGCTGTGCCTGCTGGCCTGGTCCACCTACTGCGCCATCCTGTTCGCGTACGGCGACCGCCGCGACGTGCTGATATACGGCGCGGCCCTGATGATCCTGGCCGACTGCGTCAAGTACGCCTCGCTGCTGTGGAACCCGTTCATCCTCATGCTCGCCGGCCTGGCCGGGCCCGGCTACTCGGCCTGGAAGAACTCGCGCTCCTGGAACATGCAGCGGCTCGGCATGGTCACCGGCACGTTCGGCCTGCTCGCGGTCCTCATCGGCCGCCAGCCGTACTTCGACGGCTTCCTCTCGACCACGCTGAACCGCAGCCCGAACACCACCCCGCTGCGCACGATCGAGACCAGCGTCATCCAGTGGATCGGCCCGCTGCTCGGCTTGGCCGCGCTCGGCCTGCTGCTGATCGTGTTCCAGGCCGCCTTCAAGAAGCGCAGCTGGCCCGAGGCCGGCACCGCCGCGGTACTCCTGCTGGCCGGCGTGGCGGCGCCGCTGAACCAGATGCGAATACACACGCTGACATCGCTGAACAAGCACGTCGATTTCGGCGCGATGTTCGCCGCGGTGCTTGCCGGCGCCTTCCTGGCCCGCGTGTTCGGCTACGGCCGGCTGCCCAAGCTGATCCGGCCGGTCACCGCGGCGATCGCGCTGGCCGCCACGGTCGGGCCGATCGGCTGGCAGGGCTTCGCGCAGGCGAAGACGATGCACGACCAGTGGCCGAACTCGACCGCGATGATCGCGGCGCTCAAACCGCTGGTGCACAAGGGGCAGGACCGGTACCTGGTCGAAGACCCGTACGTCCCGGCCTACTACCTCGGCAGCCAGGTGGTGTGGAATCAGTGGGCGGACACGTGGTCGGCCAGCTATGTCGATCACGCGACCGGTAAGCGCCTGTACGGTGTGCCCGCCTTCACCGCCGCCATCCAGTCGCACGCTTACGCGGTCATCGTGTTCAGCTTCACCGACACCGCGGCCACCGACGAGAAGCTCGCGCCGCTGATCACCAAGTCCGGCTACAAGCTGGTCGCCAAGATCCCGCACCAGGACGCCTACGGCAGCGGCCACTACTTCATCTGGACGTACGTCGGCTAGTGCCTCGGCAGTAGCGGCGCGTTGACTGCTCGGCTACCTGGCGACCGTCACCAGCTTCAGCTTCTTGATCCCCTCGCGGAACGCGGCCTGTGTCTCCGGGTCCGCGTCGAAACGCCAGTCGGCCGTCGAACCGCCGCGCCCGACCCGGTACTCGGACCACACGAACCCGATCACGTCAGGACGCTGCTGCACCCAGCTCAGCAGGTCGGTCGTCCAGCTGGCCTTCTGCGTGCCGGGCTGCGAACCGGTCTCCGCGAGCAGCAGCGGCTTGTCTGTGAAGGACCTGATCTTCGCCAGGGTCGGGCCGAGCAGCTGGTCCGCGGTGGTCTCGTGGTCGTCGTAGGCGGACAGGCCGACCCAGTCCACGTAGTCGTTCCCCGGGTACAGCTCGTCGAGGCTGAGCCTCTTCTGCGCCCCGCGCAGGATGTTCGGCGCCCAGATCCAGATCACGTTGTTCGCGCCGGCCCTAGTGAAGATGTCGTGCACGTGCTTCCACGCGGCCACGTACGAGCCCGCGGCGTTGCCGTTGACGTTCTCGCACCAGGGGTACCAGTTGCCGTTCATCTCGTGCGCGAAGCGCAGCGCCAGCGGCCACCGCATGGACGCCGCGGCCTGGGCGAACCGGGTGATGTAGGCGTCGTACTTCCCGGCCGTGATGTTGGACAGCGCGTAGGCCGGCTGGTGCGCCTGCGCCTTGCTGGTGCCGCCCTGGGCCCACGGCTGCCAGGTGATCACCGGCAGCTCGTTCTGCGCGTACGAGTCGGCCACCGTCCCGGCCGGGAAGTCCTGGATCCAGGTGGTGAAGGTCTGCGACATGTTCGGCGCCACGCCCCCGGCCGCGTCGGTCACCTTGTTCACCGCGCCGCTGTTCCACGGCACGTCCGCGGCCATCACCCCGAAGTAGTCCGACGCGCCGAGGAGCTGCTCCTTCGTCGGCACCGTCCGGCCGGCCAGCGCCTTGACCGCCTGCGGGGCCGCGATGGTCTGCCCGCCGCTCTCGGCCAGGGCGGCGCGCGAGCGCCCGGCGACCGCCGCCGCGTGGTACACGCCGAAGACCACCGCGCTCAGCAGCGCCGTGTTCGCCACCATCCACACCCGCAGCCGCCGCCTGCGCATGGTGCGCAGCCGGCGGGCGGCGGCTATCCGGTTGTCAGGCACTGATCAGCACCGAGATCGCGAGCATGAGCCCTCCGAGCAGATAGGGGACGGCGACCAGCGGGTTGAAGGCGCGCTCGCCGGAGAAGCTGTCCGACCGGGTGCCCCAGCCGGCGTTGTGGGCGCAGCGGAAGAAGCCGATCAGCCTTACCGGCAGCAGGATCGCCGTGTTGATCACCATGAAGACCGGCAGGTACAGCAGGTCCACCGGCCGGTACGCGAAGTGTCGGCCGAACCGCACCGTGATCGACACCAGAGTCATGAACCCGGCCAGCAGCACCACCAACGGGATCGAGCGCGACGGGTCGTGCGGCAGCGGCAGCTGGCCGTAGATCTCGGGGCGGGCGCGGTGCAGCATGAACACCGAGATCCACGAGGTGAAGGTGCCGAGCAGCACGAACGGGACCAGGATGTCCACCGCGTAGAAGACCGCGAGGAACCGGGCCTCGCGCACCATCCACGGCATCATCCGCAGCGAGTTGTACTGCGAGCCGCGCGCCCACCGGTACTGCTGCTTGATCAGCTTCTTGATCTTCGTCGGCGCGTCGGTGTAGACCAGCGAGGTGGACTGGTAGACCGTCTGGTACCCGGCCATCAGCGTGTAGTTGGTCAGCGTCCGGTCGTCGCTGACCTCGAGGAAGGTGCCGAGGAACTTCTCGCTCAGGAAGCGGGGCATGCAGTCCACCAGGATCTGGTGGCGGAAGGCGATGGTGCGCCCGGGCAGGCAGCCGACCGTGCCGATCACGCTCATCGCAGGCATCGAGTACTCGCTGCGCACGCTCTCCAGCCAGTCCGCCCACCGGGTCAGCACCGAGCGGGTCGGGTCGAGGATGCGCTGGCGCGTGGTCACCCCGCCGACGCGCGGGTTGCGGAACGGCTTGACCAGCTCGGACAGCGTGTTCTCTGTCCAGATGGTGTCCGAGTCCACCAGCACGGCGATCTCGCCGGTGGTGTTCTCCACGCCTATTCGCAGGGCGTTGCGTTTGCCGGGGGTCCTGGTCCAGATCCAGCCGACCCCGGCCTTCTCGCAGATCTCCTCGAGGACCTCGTTGCGCGGGCCGTTGATGACCACGAGCACCTCGGTCGGCCGCTGCTCGGTGATCCGGTCGAGCACCTCGCGAAACAGGTCGGGCGGCTCGTCCACCACCGGGATGATCACCGAGGTGGTCCCGCTCCAGGAGCGGCGCCAGGGACGGTAGCGGCGCAGCAGCGCGACCCGGACGATCCAGAGCAGCCACACCAGCAGCATGAAGGCGGCGAACGGATAGAAGGATCCGTGGATCCAGTAGTTGCGAAGCTCCAAGAGGAATGCGAGCACTGCGTCCGTCCGTGTGTCCCTGCCCCGGCGGCCGGCACCGAGGTCTATCGGCGTGGTCGGGCTCCCCATCCCGGCCAGCCGCACACCCGCCGTGAAGCTCGGCAGTACACGGGTACTGCGCGGTCGGCATCGGCCATGCGGCATAGTACCGAGTCGCCTGAGCAGCGGTGAACCCCTTGATCGCTTCGGCGGGCCCGTGATGGAATCGATACCCGCCGGGGACTTGGCGCGCCGACGCGGATTGTGCTGCGGTGATGCGAATACGGGGCTACGGGGCGGTGGCGGCGATGCGTCGCGCTTTCGGTACGCTCCAGCGTCGTGGCGCGCGCAATCCGCGCCGGGGTGAGCGTTCTGGAGGGGATGGCATGGCGGCCTGGGCACGGGCGAGGGGCAGTCGGATCGGCGCGGCGTCGGCCGTGGCCGCGATCGCGCTGGCGTCCGCGCTGGCCGGCGGGCAGGCGCGGGC
>JBKOWZ010000137.1:0-20267 GCA_046724665.1 Actinomycetota bacterium | reverse complement strand
CCGCCGCGCATCCGCACCTGATGGCCGAGATCGGCAAGCAGGGCAAGCTCTATCTGCTCGACCGCGACAACCTCGGCGGGCGCGGCCAGGGTCCCGGCGGCGGCGACCAGGTGCTCGGCGAGACGACGGTCGCAGGCGTCTGGGGCCACCCGGCGATCTGGGGCGGCGACGGCGGCTATTTGTATCTGACCGAGGCGAACGGCTTTCTGATAGCGCTCGGCTACGGCCAGACCGCCGGCGGCACGCCCGCGCTGCACGTGGCCGGCAACAGCGCGCAGACCTTCGGCTACACCTCCGGCTCTCCGGTGGTGACCTCCGACGGCACCACTTCGGGCTCGGCTCTGGTGTGGGTCGTGCGCGCGTCAGGGCCGACCGGCGCCGGCGGCCAGCTGATGGTCTACAACGCGCTGCCGTCCGGCAACGTGCTCAAGCCGCTGCGCTCCTGGCCGCTGGGCACCGTGTCGAAGTTCGTCACCCCGGCGACGAACAGTGGCCGCGTCTACGTCGGCACCCGCGACGGCAATCTGCTCGCGTTCGGCGCCCCGATCGATCAGGCACTCCAGGGCCAGCCGACGGCCTTCGGCGCCACGGCCGTCGGCTCGACCGGCTCTGCGACGGCCGTGCTGACCGCGACGAAGACCGTCACCGTCTCGGCGATCGCCACCGACTCGCCGTTCGCGGTCACGCCACCCGCGCTGCCGGTCACCCTGACGGCCGGTCAGACGCTGAGCGTGCCTGTCTCCTTCACGCCCGGCGGTTGGGGCGCGGTCACCGGGCAGATCCGGCTGACCACAGACGCGGGCACGATCTACACCGGACTGAGCGGTACCGGAACGCAGCCCGGGCTTGCCGCCTCGCCTGCGTCGCTGGACTACGGCGACATGGCTGTCGGCAATACCAAAACCCTGACGGTCAGCGTGCAGAACACCGGCACGACCACGGAGACATTCACCGAGGTTACCGAACCGGCCGCGCCGTTCACCGCCGTCGGGATGCCCGAACCCGGCAACACGCTGGCGCCGGGAGCGGCCGACACGTTCTCGGTGACCTACACGCCCTCGGCGGTCGCGAACGACAGCGCGTCGGTGGTACTGACCAGCGATCAGGGCACGGTCACGATCCCGCTCACCGGCGTGGCGCAGGTCGCGCACGACGAGGTGACGATCAGCCCGGCGTCGCTCGCGTTCGGCGTCGTGCCGATCAGCCAGACCTCGGCGCCGCTGGCGTTCACCGTCACCAACACCGGCAACCTCACGCTGACCGTGACCAAGGCGGCGCCGCCGGCCGGGGTGTTCACCGCGCTCAACCCGATCCCAGAGGGCCAGCAACTCGCCCCGGGCGAGAGCTACACGGTCGCGGTGACCTTCTCGCCGTTCCCGCCGGGGAGCTTAACCGGATCGTACGAGATCACCACCGACACAGGTCAGGGCCCGATGTACGTGTCCCTGTCGGGTACCGGCGCCGCGCCGCAGGGAGGCAACGTCGTCGGCGCGCCGGGCGGCGGCTGGACGCTCAACGGCTCTGCGGCGATGTCGGGGACGAGTCTGGCGCTCAGTCCGTCCGGCACTCATCGAGCCGGCTCAGCGGTCTACGGCACGCCGGTGCCCAGCGCGGGCCTGACGGCCGGCTTCACCGCGAAGCTCGGCGGCGGCTCGGCCGGCGAAGGGCTCACGTTCGGCCTGCTGGACGCAGCGAAGGCGTCGGCCACGGCGCTGGGCTGCGGCGATGGCGGCCTGGGCTTCGCGGGCCTGCGCGGAGTCGCGGTCGTGCTGGGAACGCACCGGCAGCCCGGCGTGCCGTCGGGCAACTTCGTCGGCGTCGCGACCAGCGGACGCCACGGCACGCTCCGCTATCTCGCGACCTCGACGCACGTTCCGCCGCTGCGCCTCGGCACGCACGCGGTGTCGGTGCAGGTGGACGGCGATCGGTTGGACGTCTCGGTGGACGGCGAGCTCGTGCTCTCGCCGATGGTGACGCTGCCCGCTTCGGTACTGCCCGCGTTCACCGCCGGTACCGGCGAAGGCGGCGCCGGCCATGTCATCAGCGGCGTGGCGATTTCGGCCGGCGGCACGAGCGTGCCACCACCCGGCGGCGGCTGGTCGTACAACGGCAGCGCCAAGATGAGTGGCACGGGTTCGGACGCCCTGCTGACGCCTGCCGCTCCCAACCTGGCCGGCACCGTGACGTACGCGAACCCGCTCCAGATCCACCGGATGGCGGTCGAGTTCACGACGGTGATCGGCGGCGGCACCGGAGGCAGCGGCCTTACGTTCAGCCTCTTCGACGCCGCGTCGGCGAGCGCGGGCGTGGTCGGCAACCCCGGTGACGGCCTGGGGGCGACCGGCGTGCCAGGGATCTACGTCACGCTGAACACGGCGACCGGCGGCCAAGCCGTTTCCAGCGCGGCGATCGCCACGAACCCGGCGTCGGGCACCGCGCCGACGGAACTCATCAGCGCCAAGAACATCCCGAGCCTGGAGGGTACGCACACCTGGTGGGTGGTGTATTTCCAGGGGGTGATCAACGTCACCATGGACGGAACGCTCGTGCTGCGCGGCTCGGTCACGCTCCCGTCGAGCGCGCTGGCGTCGTTCACCGCGAGCACCGGCGGCAAGACGGACACACACATCGTGCGCGACGTGTTCTTCCGCTATGGATGAGCAGCCTGGCCTCGGCGCTGCGGTGCAGTCGCCGAGGCCAGGCAGGGGATCCGGATCGCTACCAGGCAACGTGTGATCCGTCGCCTGCCGATGTCATCCACCGGTGAGCACTAGATGGGCGTGGTCCTGCGTACCGGGCGGCGGGTTTGGAAGGCCTCTTCGACGATGTCCGCCGCGCGGCCCACCGGATCCATCACGCTCAGCACCTCCTTGGCCTTCAGCGCGCTGTCCCGGTAGGACGGGTTCGACCGCACGGTCTCGATCGCCGTGCGCAGCTTGCCCGCGGAGAGCTTGTTCACCGGGATGAACTCGGCGACACCCACGTGCTTCGCCCGCGCCGCGACGCCGGGCTGGTCGGAGGTGACCGGCAGCAGCACCATCGGCACGCCGTACGCCATCGCCTCGAGGGTGGAGTTCGCCCCGCCGTGGCTGATGAAGAGCGACGCCCGCTTGAGCAGCTCGAGCTGCGGGGCGAAGTCCACCACGATCGGGCTGCCCGGGAAGTCCGCCGGGATCGCCGCGCCCCGGCTGCCCAGCGAGATCACCAGCTGCGCGTCGAGGACTTCGCAGGCCTGCGCGATGGTGCGGAAGATGCGCATCATCCGGTTCTGCATCGTCCCCATCGCCGCGTAGATCAGCGGCCTGCCGTCCAGCGCCTCCCACGGGAACGGGACCGGGCTCGCCGTCTTGTAGTCGTGGAACGGACCGGTGTAGTGGAAGGCCTCCGGCGTCTGCCGGCGCGGGAAGTCGAAGAAGGCGGGGATCTGCGCCAGCTGCGCGAGCTTCGAGAACGAGCCGTCGGCGGTCACCGCGTCCAGGCCCCACTTGACCCGGGTGCCGTTGGCCACCACGGTCAGCGGGTGCTCGAACATGCTCCTGACCCGGTAGCCGATCTTGTTGCGCGTCCTGGCCGCATCGGAGTCCTCGAAGGGCCAGTACATCGTCCACGGCGGCACGTTCGGGTCGCTGTTGAGCGGCAGCAGGCTGCACACGTTGACGTACGGGAGGTCGTACCGCTGGGCGACCGCCGCCCCGATCGGCTGGATCTGGTCCACCACGAGCGCGTCGATGCCGTTGCCCAGCACCGCGTCGGGCAGCTCCTGCGCGTGCATGGCCGCGATCTTGGCGATGTCCTTCATGATGAACCGGATCGCCCGTATTCCGGACAGCCTCCCCTGCTTGTCCGTGAATCGCTCGAGGGTGCCGGGCGGGAAGACTCCGGCGCCCACCGCGATGAACTCGAGGCCGCCGGCCAGGACCGGCTTCTCGGCGTCAGGGGTCGAGATCAGCGATACCCGGTGGCCGCGGCGCAGCAGCTCGCCGCCGAGGATGATCATGGAATTGACATGGCTGACATAGGGGGGAGTGATGAGACCGATATGGGACACGGCGTGCTCCTCAGTGCGACATCGATGTGGAACGTCGAGCGGTGGCACCAGATGAACAGGGTGGAACGCGTCGCGGCGCCTTGCGATACCGCGAAGTGGGCATGCGGGCATCGGCGCCGGGCGGCACCGGCGCGTGTTGATCAATGCATTGTCGGTGAGCGTGCCGGCCACGCTGCTTGCGAGGCCGTTCGGCAGCGGAAGGGCGTCGTGCGCCCTTATCCGCCCGGGTGCAGGCTCCCGGGAGCGCCCTACGGCGGGGGTGCCGCCTCCGGACGTCGTTGCACAGCGCAATAGTCCCTCTCGGAAGGGCGATTGAAAAGCCCTAACAAGGAGCCGGGGAAACGATCTTCCGAAGCGGCGGTGAACTTCCGGCGCGGCCTGTCCGCCCTCGAATTCACCTCGGCCCTAGTCAGCGTCCGAATGGTGATGAACAGGAGCATCCGCAGGCCGCGAGGGCAAGGTGGAAGAAGATGGCAACGCAGAAGAAGACGAACACACCACCCCCGGTCACGCTTATAACCGCAGGCAGAGGTTAGCCCGGTACAGCAGAACCCTGCATACGTACCGCCGATCACCGCATCGTCACACCACGCGGCGTCGAACTCACCGACGGCCCGCTTCGGCGGGGGGAGAGACGCGTGGCGCCGGTGCGTTTTGCTGGGCGCGGCGAGCGCCGGCCCGTCCGGCCGTTCGAAGCACCGTCCGTGCCACACCCTCGACCCTCTCGATGTGGGGACTCCATGGTGACCATTCGATGTAGCTTTGCCGTGCGCGGGATGCTCCTCGAGAGGGAGTCGGCGTGAGCACGACTGTGACGAGCTCGGAGAGCTCCGACGGCGTGAACCTCGCGCCGGGCGCCGTGAAGGTTTCACCGCGGCACGAGACCGCGCAGCCGCTGACGCAGGTCCCGTTCAACAGGCTTCTGAAGTACTTCCTGCGCCTTGGCACCACCGGGTTCGGCGGCCCGATCGCGGTGGTCGGCTACATGCAGCGCGACCTGGTCGATCAGCGCCGCTGGATCTCGGAGGACGACTTCCTCGACGGCGTCGCGCTCGGCCAGACCCTGCCGGGGCCGCTGGCGGCGCAGGTGGCGATGTGGATCGGCTACCTGCGCCGCGGTACGTTCGGCGCGTTCGCGATCGCCGTGGCCTTCATCGTCCCGTCGTTCCTGATGGTCACGGTCATGGCCGTCTTCTACACCCACTTCTCCGCGCAGCTGGTGGTCAGAAAGCTGTTCATGGGGGTCTCCCCGGCGGTGCTCGCCATCATGGGCATCACCGCCTACAAGCTGCTGAAGATCACCGACGGCAGGGATCGGCGCGCCTGGGCCATCAGCGCCGTCGTCGCCGCCGTGACGATCGGGACCGGCAACGAGCCGATCTACCTGATCATCATCGCCGGCCTGCTGATGATCGCCGTGGACGCGCGGCCCGGTCGCGGCTGGTGGGGGCGGCTGCGCAGCCGGCGCGCGCAGACGCAGCTACAGCGCGCCAACGGCAACGGCAGCACGCCGAGCCGGCTGCCGGCTCTGTCCGCCGCCCCGCTGCTCGGTCTCGGCGCCGTGGCCACTACCAGCAAGCTGACCTCGCTCGCGCTCTTCTTCTTCAAGACCGGCGCGGTGACCTTCGGCTTCGGCCTGGCGGTCGTGCCGGTGATGCGCTCCGGGGTGATCGACCACTACCACTGGCTCAACTCGGCGCAGTTCCTCAACGCGATCGCCATCGGCCTGATCACCCCCGGACCGGTGGTCATCACCGCGACGTTCATCGGTTACCTGGTCGCCGGGCCGATGGGCGCCATCGTGGCGACGGTCGCCATCTTCACCCCGATCTACCTCGCCATCATCATCCCGGGCCGCCTGTTCATCCGCTACCGCGACAACAAGCAGGTGCGCGCGTTCGTCAAGGGCGCGACCGCGGCCACCGCCGGGGCGCTGATCGGCATGGTGCTCGTGCTGCCGACCCAGGCCGGCCTGCACGGCGCCAAACAGATCATCGGCGCCGTCGTGATGACGTCGATCGCGGTGGGACTCCTGTTGCGCTTCAAGAAGCTGCCCGAGATGTACCTCGTCCTTGCCTTCGCAGGCCTCGGACTTCTGCTTCCACCCGGCTGACCTCGACTCGGCCCGACGATCCTCACCGGCTGCCGCGCGCAAGGATGCGGCAGCCGGTGTGATGGGCTCACTGACACCTCAGGTTCACCGTCGATCGCGACGCGCAGTACGTCGAGCCGTGAAGCTTTCAGGCGACATCCGCGATTCGCCGACGTATGACGCCTTGATTACAGGGTTCTAACGCGCACGGCTTGACGCGGGCTGCCGCCCTGTTCATGGTGTGGCGCATGAGGAGACTACGAGTACGCGCGGCCGTCACGGCGGCGGCACTGCTCGCCGTGACGGCGGCCGAGGCCGCGCCGGCGAGTGCCAGTGCCGGCGCGGCCTCGACCGCCACGGATTACGCGGTGACGTGCACCTACATCGTGCGTACCGCCTGGTCGGGCGGCTTCTTCGCCGACGTGGTCATCGTCAACAACGGTCCGCGCATCGACGGCTGGACGGTGCGGTGGTCCTTCCCCGACCCGACGACGATCCTTCAGACCTGGTCGTCGCTGATCTCTGAGACCGATGACGGCAGGGTCACCGCGACCAACGTGTCCTTCGACGCCGTGATCGAGAGCGGACGGACGCTCACGTTCGGCTGGAGCGCTCGGGGCATGTCCACGGCCGTGCCGACGGATCTCAGCATCAACGGGATGCGCTGCTGATCGCCGGGCGTCAGCCGTTGTCGATCTGAGTGCTGAGGAACAGGATCCCCGGATACAGCGTCGGGTAGCCGTTGGTCTGCTCGATCTGGTACGTCGCGGTCTGGTTGGTCGTGTCGCCGTCACGTGGCGAACTGAGCGTCACGGTCTGCGGCGTGTTCCAGTTGGCGGGCGTGAAGGTCAGCTGCGCCGGGGCCACCGTGACGGCCGGCGCGGTCCCGCCGCGAATCGCGAACACGACGTTCGACGCAGGGGCCTGGCTCAGCTGCACCGTGACAGTGCTCGAACCGCCCTCCGGCACCGTCGGCTTGAAGTCGCTGAGCACGATGTACGGCGACGGCGTGTACGCGGCGGCCTGGCCGTTGAACACGAAGCCTGACGGAGGCACGTTGCTGTAGGTCGGGTTGTTGAACTGCACGACCAGGTTCAGTGTCTGGCCGGCGGCGAGCGTGCCGTTGAACGACCGGTTCGACAGCGTGACGTGCCGCCCGACCTGCGTCGCACCGGCGTAGGCCGCGAAGGTGAGCGTCTGCTGGTCGCCGGCGTCGAACTCGAGCGTCCAGCCGTTGGTCACGGCGACCGAGGGCGTGACGGTCAGCTCGGCCTGGAAGCCGTAACCCCAGTGTGGGCTGATCTGGTAGGTGACCGTGGCTGTCGCGGCGGCGCTCGCCGGGACCGGCGCGGCGGCGACCAGTGTGGCCGCACCCAGCGCCGAGGCGGCGAGCAGCGCGGCGGATCGCCGTCGCCAGGCCGATTCGGGTCGCGGAGCCGATGTGAGCGGTCCGATCTTCATCGCGATACTCCAAAGGCAGGGCCGCCTGCGCGGCGGACAACGGGGCAACGCGTACGGTGCCAGCCGTACGGTGCCACGCAACGCCGTCACGCACCGTCGAACCTGGACGCGGTTGGACAGCCCTGGACGTCTAACGCCGCCGGCTGCGCTCAGCCGAGATCATCGCGGCGGCGCTGCAAGAACTCCCGCTCGGCCTCGTTCACCGTCAGGGCGAGCGCCGCGTCGTAGGCGGCCGCGGCCTGCTCGTCGCGGCCGAGCCTGCGCAGCAGGTCCGCGCGGGTGGAGTGGTACAGGTGGTAGCCGCCGAGGTCGAGCTGCTCGACCAGGTCGAGCGCGGCGGCCGGGCCCTCGGTCTCGGCGACGGCGACCGCGCGGTTGAGCGCGACCACCGGCGTCGGCACGAACTCCAGCAGCTGGTCGTAGAGCGCGAGGATCTGGCGCCAGTCGGTCTGCTCGCCGGTCGGCGCGTCGCTGTGCACGGCGTTGATCGCCGCCTGGATCTGGTACGGGCCCGGCTGGTTGCGCCGCAGGCAGGCGCGCACGAGCCGCTGCCCCTCGGCGACCAGCGCCTGATCCCAACGGGAGCGGTCCTGCTCGGCCAGCAGGACCAGCCGTCCGTCCGGCCCGGTGCGCGCCGCCCGGCGCGCCTCGATCAGCAGCAGCAGCGCGAGCAGCCCGGTGACCTCCGGCTCGTCCGGCATCAGCTGGGCGAGCAGGCGGGCCAGCCGCAGCGCCTCGGCGCACAGCAGCTCGCGCACCAGCTCCTGCCCGGCCGACGCCGTGTACCCTTCGTTGAACACCAGGTACACCACGGCGAGCACGAACGGCAGCCGGTCCGGCAGCTCGGCGTCGCGCGGCACCCGGTACGGAATGCCCGCGTCGCGGATCTTGCGCTTCGCCCGCACCAGCCGCTGCGCGATCGTCGGCTCGGGCACCAGGAAGGCGCGCGCGATCTCGTCCGTCTGCAGCCCGGCGATCAGCCGCAGGGTCAGCGCGAGCCGGGACTCCGGGGCCAGCGCCGGGTGGCAGCAGGTGAAGATCAGCCGTAGCCGGTCGTCCTGCAACGCTCCCACCTCCAACGGCTCATCGGCGGCGCTGAGCACGGCCGCCTGCGTCTCGCGGCCGTACCGCGTGGACTCGCGCCGCAGCCGGTCCAGCGCCTTGTTGCGCGCGGTGACCACGATCCAGCCGCCCGGGTTGGGCGGCACGCCCGCGGCCGGCCAGCGCTCGGCCGCGGCGGCGAACGCCTCCTGGACCGCCTCCTCGGCGAGGTCGATGTCGCCGAAGAGACGGACCAGGGTGGCGATGGCTCGCCCGGAGCTCTCCCGGTAAGCGCGCTCCAGGGGCACCAGGACGTGCGTGTCAGAGCCGGTGCCGACGTCGGGCAATGGGGGCCGACCCTACGCCTCGTCCGGCTCGTCCTGGAACGGACGCACCTCGACCGGCGCGCCGCAGGCCTCGGAGCCCCGGGCCGCCCAGTCCAGCGCCGCGTCCAGGTCGGCGGCCTTGATCACCCAGAAGCCGCCGAGCTGTTCCTTGGTCTCGGCGAACGGGCCGTCGGTGGTGACCACCTTTCCGCCCTGGGAGCGCACCACGGTGGCGCTGGTCGCCGGGTGCAGCCCGCCGGCGAACACCCACGCGCCCGCCGCCTTCACCTCGTCGTTGAACGCATCGACCTGCCGGTACATCTTCTGCATTTCCTCGTCGGACGGCATGGGCTCACCCTCGACCATGTGCACGGCGAGCAGGTACTGCTTCATCTCGGTCTCCTTCGATCGGGGCCGGTACCTCACCGAGCCTCTCACCCCTGTTCACGATCGGCGCGCCCTGGAATCGACATCCTGCCGAAGATTTTTTCCCGGCGCTCCCTCGCGCGGGTGCGGACCCTGTGCGATTGTGAGAGCACTGATGTCTAGAGGGGGAGGCGCGATGGCGCGTCGTTGGCTGGTGACCGGGTGTTCCTCCGGGTTGGGCCGGGCGTTGGCCGAGGCCGCGGCGCGGGCCGGCGATCAGGTGGTCGCCACCGCGCGCCGGACCGCCGCGCTCGGCGAACTGGTCGAGGCGTGGCCCGACCGGATCAGCCCGGTGGCGCTCGACGTGCGCGACGCGCAGCAGTGCCGGGATGCGGTGGACGCGGCCGTCGAGCGGCTCGGCGGGATCGACGTGCTGGTCAACAACGCGGGCAGCGGCCTGTTCGGCGCGGTCGAAGAGGTCTGCGACGACGAACTGCGCGACCAGCTCGAGGTCCTGGTGGTCGGGCCGTGGCGGCTGATCAGGCTCGCGCTGCCGCAGATGCGCGCGCAGGGCGCCGGCCACATCGTGAACATCTCCTCGGTGGCCGGACGGATGGCCGTGCCCGGGCTCGCCGCCTATATCACCGGCAAGCACACGCTGGAGGGCATGAGCGAGGCCCTCGCCGCCGAGGTCGCCGCGCAAGGCATCCGGGTGACGGTCATGGAGCCGGGCGGGTACGCCACCCGGTACGGCGCCGTGATGGCAGAGTCCCGCGCGCAGCTGCCCGCGTACCAGCCGGTCAGGGACATGATCGGCCTTTACCGCGGCATGGAGCAGAACGCTGATCTGGGCCGCCCCGAGGACTTCGCCGAGGCCGTCCTGCGCCTGGTCGCGGCCGAGACGCCCACCCCGCTGCGCGTGCCGATCGGGCCGGGCGCCTACGAGCTGCTCGCCGCCGCGCAGCAGGCCGCCGAGGAACAGTTCGCCGCCGCGCAGCAGATATAAAATGCGCTATATCAGCCACTGAATCAGTATGCGGCATTGACGCAGCGCGCTCACGGGTCCAGTGTGCATATCAGGGCTCCGCGTTCAGGCTGCTCATCCGCGTCAGCCGCCACCCACCCCACCCTCGTGCGGAGTCCGGATTCTATTTGGAGAGCGCATGCGAGCTTTGCCATCTCCCGGAAGAACTCTCCGACACCTCCTGACCCCCGCGAGTACGGCCGTCGCACTCATCGCGCTGGCCGTCGTCGGACCGGCGCAGCCGGCGTCCGCCGCGTCCACGACACCGGCCGCACCGACCCCGTTCGGCTGCAACGCCGCCGCTCCGGCCGGGGTCATGCGCTGCATGGGCTACATCGCCAAGCGAGCCGCCCACGGTTCGACCCCCGCGAACACTTCGAGTACTTCGACTACATCGAGCACTGCCACACCCGCGACGACCGGCAGCCCGACCAGCGTCGGCTACGTCCCCTCGCAGCTGCGTTCGGCGTACAAGCTCACCGCCACGGGCAGCGCCACCCAGACGGTCGCTGTCGTCGATGCCTTCGACAACCCGAATGCGGCCGCCGACCTCGCGGTGTACCGCAGTGCCTACGGCCTGCCCGCGTGCACCGTCGCGAGCGGCTGCTTCAAGAAGGTGAACCAGAACGGCGCGACCAGCCCGCTGCCGTCCGGCGACTACGGCTGGGCCGAGGAGGAGTCGCTCGACCTCGACATGGTCTCCGCGATCTGCCCCAACTGCCACATCCTGCTGGTCGAGGCCAACTCCGCGACCATCGCGGACCTCGCCGCCGCCGAGAACGCGGCCGCGGCCGCGCCGGGCGTGGTGGCGATCTCGAACAGCTGGGGCGGCGCGGAGTCGGCGAGCCAGACCTCTTACGACAGCGCCTTCAACCACCCCGGCATCGCCATCACGGTCAGCGCCGGCGACAGCGGCTACGGCACGAGCTGGCCGGCGGTCTCGCCGTACGTGACCTCCGTCGGCGGCACCCGCCTGAGTACGGCCTCGAACGCGCGCGGCTGGACCGAGACGGTGTGGTCCACCACGGTGACCGAAGGCACCGGCTCCGGCTGCTCGTCGGTCGAGGCCAAGCCGGCGTGGCAGGCTGCGCTGACCCTGCCGGCCGGCTGCAACAAGCGCATCGACAACGACGTGGCAGCGGTCGCCGACCCCGCCACCGGCGTCGCGGTATACGACACCTACAACAGCTGCGGCACGAGCTCGTTCTGCGACTTCCTGCTCTCGCTCGGCGCGGCCTCCGGCGCGGACGGCTGGGTCCAGGTCGGCGGCACCAGCGCCTCGTCGCCGATCATCGCAGCCGTATACGCGCTGGCGGGCAACACCAGCACGGTCAACTACGGCTCGTACCCGTACAGCCACCAGTCCGCGCTGTTCGACGTGACCTCCGGCTCGGACGGCACGTGCTCACCGTCGTACCTGTGCACCGCCGCACCAGGCTTCGACGGACCGACCGGCCTCGGCACCCCCAACGGCACCGGAGCCTTCTGACACACCGCAAACACAACTCAGAGTTCGGAGCTACCCGCTGTACACGGTTTGCCGCACGCCGCCATGGTGCGAGCACGCGCCGCTGATCCCGCCGGACATGCTGTAGGTGGCATCGACGCACTCGACCATGTAGCCGCGGCCGTTCCAGAAGTTGGCGATGCAGTTGAAGTAGTCGCAGACGCCGCTATGCGGGCTCGTGATGGTGTGGCCCACATGGCAGAAGTTGTAGCCATACGGGTTCTTCGGCGCACCGCAGGTTGACGGTGCGGGCGGCGGCGCGGCCTTGGTGCTCGCCGGTGGCGCCGCCGCCTTGGTCGTCCGCACGGCATGCGTCGATGCCACCGGTGCGGGCGGCGGCGCGACGGCTGCGGGTTTCGCCGACGTCGGCGGCGCACTTGCGATAGCCGACGCGACCGCCGTAGGTACGACGAGGACTGAGTCGATGCTTGCTGATGCTGTTGGCGATGCGCTGGCGGTACTGAGGCTCGTAGTCGGGCTGAGCTGATTCGTCGTCGCGGGCTGAGGACTGTTCGTGATGGCGACGATGATCGCGAGCACGGCTGTCAGTGCGCTCGCCGCAACGGTGGTTTTACGCCGGTACCACGGCTGTCCGGACTGCCGGGCCGTGACACGTTTCGGTGACGGGTTGTTGCTCATAACGCCCCCCTTGGCGAATGACCTCGCGAGCAAGCGAGGTGGCGGGGACGCTAGTCGCGCGCCGGGAGGGGCTTGCCGTGAAGCAAGGGTTTGTGTCCCAAGCGGGATAGGCGGGAAATATATTCGTAACTTCGACTGCTGTGTTTCGAACGCGCTGAGTAGTGCTGGGCGAGGCCTTGTGGAACCGAGGGATCAGCGGCGTGAGCGGCCGCGGGCCCATCGCCAGAGCGCGGAAGTCGGTGACCAGCCGGTTCGGCGGGATTGCAGGCGGCGGCCGGTGTAGGGGTCGAACAGTTGCGGGCCTTTGCGGTAGGTGGGGCTGAAGCCGCTGGGCGGTGGTGGCGGCGTCGGGGCCGCGGGGGACTTGCCGGTCCAGAAGGTCGCGACGGCGAGCATGGCCGCGATGACGCCGAGGGCCAGTACCGTCGGGCGCGGGTATGTCGTCGTATTGATTCGCGAGGCGAACTCGAAGAACGCGATGGTGAGCACGACGCGCAGGAACGGCACGTGCTTAAGGGTGAATCCCATGACCACCAGGCACGCCAGGGTGAGCTGCCAGATTCCTTCGGAGAAGTAACGGTCACTCATCTGGTAGTACGCGTAGAGAGTGAGTATCAGGCCGGCGTAGGCGAGCAGGCCCACCGGGGTACGCAGGGCCTTGAGCAGTCCGAAGAGCGAGCTCACCGCCGCGGCGGCGGCGATGACCACGACCAGCTGTGTGAGGGGATGCCCCGACAACAGGATCAGCTCCTCTTCCCGTGCAGCCGCGCGGACGCAGCACTCTACCATTCGCTACTCAGGGCTCTCAGATAGAGGCTTTCCGCGGCGGGGGAGCGCTACACCGGTCGGCTGGTTTCACTTGACCGGGGCGGTGGTGAGCCCGGCTGCCAGATGGCGTGCTCGACGGGTTGCGCGCTGGGCTCACTGGGCTTAATGGACTCAATGGACTCGCTGGGCTCAGGGTGTCCCGTTCGCCGATCTGATGCTGCCGGGAGCGTGGGGCCGCACCGCGTGGCGCGTTCGGAGGGCTTCAGAACCATCCGGTCGGGGGGATTGGCGCGCGGATTTCCCGTACGGTCGCCGAGCCCTGTGATGCTGGGTGCATGGCCGCGGATGAGAGCGACGGCGGGTCCGTCTCGATGAGCAGCGTCCGGCTGGAGGGCTTGAGCGACGCGGTGTTCGCGATCGCGATCACGTTGCTGGTCCTGGACATCCGGCAACCGGAAGCGCCCGGCCCGCTGTGGGACGCGCTGGTCCAGCAGTGGCCGTCCTTCGCCGCCTACGCGCTCAGCTTCGTGCTGATCGGCGTGGTCTGGATCAACCACCACGAGGTCTTCCACTACATCGCCCGGGCCGACCGCGCGCTGATCTGGCTCAACCTGCTGCTGCTCATGGACGTGGCCTTCATGCCGTACCCGACCGTGCTGCTTGCCAATGCGCTGATCAACGAGCGGGGCCAGGCCACGGCCGCGGTCTGCTACGGCGCCACGCTCGTGGTCGGCGGCGTGCTGTTCAACGCCACCTGGTGGCACGCCTCGCGGCACCATCGGCTGCTGTACCCCGACGTGCCGTCCGCTGTCGTACGCGCGCTGGGCCGGCGGCTGCTCGGCGGGCCGTTGTTCTGCGCGCTGGTCACGCCCCTGGCATTCGTCCAAGTCGGCCTGGCGCTCGCGGGCTACCTTCTCCTGCTGGGCTACTTCGGCGCCACCACCGTGCGTGCCGAGCCGGCTCGGTCAACCCGTTCATCTCATTGATCGCGGCGTCCCCTGGCCGGAGGGTTACGCTGTCTGCCATGGACCCGATCGACGCCGCCGAATTCGCCCTCGGCCTGTCCGAGGTGGACCCGGACAAGCCGAGCCCGGCGCGGATCTACGACTTCTGGCTGGGCGGCAGCCAGAACTTCGAGTCCGATCGCGAGGTGGCGCGGCGGGCCGCCGAGGCGATGCCCACGCTGGTGGCCGCGATCCGGGCCAACCGGGCGTTCCTGCGCCGCGTCGTGCGGCACCTGGCCGGGCCGCTGGGCATCGACCAGTTCCTCGATCTGGGCTCCGGCGTGCCGACGGTCGGCAACGTGCACGAGGTGGCGCTGGCGACCAACCCGGCGGCCCGGGTGGTGTACGTCGATATCGACCAGATCGCCGTCGCGCACGCCCGCCGACTGCTGACCGGTGTGCCCGGCGTGACGGCGATCCTGGCGGACCTGCGCCGGCCCGACACAGTGCTCGGCCACCCGCTGACCGAGCGCACGCTCGACCTGTCGCGGCCGGTGGCGGTGCTGATGAACGCCGTGCTGCACTTCGTCCCGGACGAGGAGCACCCTGAGCAGATCGTGGCCGCATACGCCCGGGTGGCCGCGCCCGGCAGCTACGTCGCGCTCTCGCACGCCGCCCCGGACCTGACGCACCCCGGCGAGCAGGCTGAGATGCTCGACGACTATCAGCGCTCGATCAAGGCGCCGTTCATCAACCGCGAGCCCGAGCAGATCGCCTCCTGGCTGGGCGGCCTGGACATCCAGCCGCCCGGCCTGGTGCTGGTGAACGAGTGGCTGCCCGACGACGACGTGCGTGCCCTGATCCTGCGTACCTACGGCGTGCTCGCCCGCGTTCCCGAGCGAGCACCCGGTCAAGCCGTGACGTGAATCAGCTCACGAAGCCGTAGTGGCCGTTTCCGGCTGCCCTGACCGTGCGGCGGCCGTGGGCGCCGGGGCGGCGGGCTGGCGGACCAGCATGCCCGCGACGGCGGCCATGACGCCGATGACGATCGTGGCGTACCAACCGTGGCGGAAGGCGGTGTGGGCCTCGTCCGCGCTGTGCGGCTTGCCCAGGATGCTGACCAGGATCGCCACGCCGAGGACGGCGCCGAGCTGCCGGGCCATGTTCAGGATGCCGGAGCCGGTGGCGAAGCGCTGCGGCGGCAGGGCGGTGGCCCCGGCGGCGGTCAGCGTCGGCAGCACGAGGCCGACGCCGATGCCGACCAGCAGGGTGCCGGGCAGCAGTCCGGTGGCGTAGTTCGCGGCGACGGTCACCCACAGCGCCCACAGCAGGATGCCGAGGGAGAAGGACAGGCCGCCCAGCGCGGCCACGGCCCCGGCGCCGATGCGCCGGCCGAGCGGCCCCGCGGCGGCGGCCATCGGCGGGACCATGAGCGGCCCGGGGGCGATGGCCAGGCCGGTCTTGAGCGCTGAGTAGCCCCAGATGTTCTGCGTCCACAGGGTGGAGGACAGGATCATGGCGGCGAAGGCGGCGCTGAACAGCATCAGCGCGAGCGTCGGCATGCTGAAGCCGCGGATGCGCAGCATCGGCAGCTCGACGATCGGCGAGGGGTGCCGGGCGGAGCTGATCAGAAAGGCGGCCAGGGTGGCGACCGCCACGGCGAAGGCGCCGACGGTGCGCCCGGAGCCCCAGCCCCAGTCGTTCGCCTGCACCAGGCCGAGCGAGAGCGCGGCGATGGAGACGGTCAGCAGGACGGCGCCGAACACGTCGGGCAGCCGGCCGCGCTCGGCGTCGCGCACCTGCGGCAGGGTCCGCAGGCCGGCGGCGAAGGCGGCGATGCCGATTGGCACGTTGATCAGGAACACCCAGCGCCAGCTGGCCTGGACCAGCAGGCCGCCGAACACCGGGCCGAGCGCGGCGGCCACCCCGCCGAGCGCGCTCCAGGCGCGCACCATCTGGGCGCGGCGCTGGACCGGGCTGCTGACCAGCAGCAGCGCCAGCGAGGTCGGCAGCAGCACGGCGGCGCCGACCGCCTGGAGCACCCGTGCGGCCACCAGGAACCCGGTGCCGGTCGCGGCGGCGCACAGCGCGGAGCCGAGGGTGAAGACCGCCAGGCCGACCAGGAACCCGCCGCGGTGCCCGTTGCGGTCGGCCAGCCGCCCGGCGACCACCAGCAGGGCGGCGAACACGATCGCGTAGGCGTTGAGCACCCACGAGAGCGAGTCGAGCGAGGCGCCGTGGAAGTCCGTGCCGATGTGCGGCAGCGCCACGTTGACCACGAACAGGTCGAGGTTGGTCACGAACACCGCGGTGAACACGATCGCGATGGTTCGGCGCGCCCGCGTGGCGTCCGGTCCGGACGGGGCAGCGGGCGGGGACGAGGGGCCGGCCGCTGCCGACACAGGGTTTGAATTACCAACCGTCACGATTGATCAGCCTAACGATCCCGGCCGCGGCGCGGCAATCGCGTAATTGCCTTCCCTGGGAATTATCGCAGAGTTCGAATCAACTGTGCGCAGGGTGCCGACCCGGTTTCCGGCGCGGTGGTTTCACGGCTTTCACCGGGAGCCTCCGGTGTCCATGGATTGCCTCACGGCGGCGGGAGCTGCCTGTTCGACAGGGTTCGATCGTGTTCGACCCGGCGCGGCGCACGGGGTGCGACGGGGGCCTGTGGACAGGGCACGGGGTCCGCCCGTATGCCGAAGACCGGCGGCGTCGTGTGCGACGCGGCGCGGTGTGCGCGGCGTGCACCGTCCCTTCGGCGAGGAGGCCGGTGTGTTGATCGGAAAGGCTGGGCTGTCCCGGCGGCGAGGCACGGCCCTCGCCTTGAGCGCGACGATGGTCGGCGCGGCGCTGACCGGCGCCGTCGCCGCTCCCGCGCAGGCCGCGACGGCGGTGGGCGTCACGGTGAACGCCTCCGCGGGGCTGGGCGCGATCCCGCAGGGCGCGATCGGGTTGAACACGGCCGTGTACGACGGCTACATGAACGACGCCGCGGCGCCGGGGCTGATCAAAGCCGCCGGTATCAACGCGCTGCGGTACCCGGGCGGTTCGTATTCGGACATCTACAACTGGCAGACGAACGTCGCGCAGGGCGGCTACGACGCGCCCAACACGAGCTTCGCGAACTTCATGGGCACGGTCCAGGCTTCCGGCGCACGCCCGATCATCACGGTCAACTGGGGCACCGGCACCGCCGCGCTGGCCGCGTCGTGGGTGCAGAACGCGAACGTGACCAACAACTACGGCATCACCTACTGGGAGGTCGGCAACGAGACCTACGGCAACGGCACCTACGGCGCAAACTGGGAGGCCGACAGCCACTGCACCACCTCGCCCTCGGGCGGCCCGGTGACCATCGGCAGCGAGCCGAACCAGACCTACAACTGCGGGCCGAGCACGTACGCGAACGGCGTGCTGAGCTACATGTCCGCGATGAAGGCGGTCAGTTCCGGCATCCACGTGTGCGCCGTGCTCACCACGCCGGGGTTCTGGCCGGACAACGTCACCAACGCGACCACCAGCCCGCAGCCGTGGAACCAGACGGTGCTCACCGCGCTGGGCTCGAAGACCGACTGCGTCATCGTGCACTACTACCCGGGCGGCTCGAACGCCGCGTCGATGCTCACCGACCCGACCGACATCTCCGGGATCGTATCCACGCTCAAGTCCCAGATCACCCAGTACGCCAAGGTGAACGCGGCGAACGTGCCGATCATCGTGACCGAGACGAACTCGACCATCGACACCGACACGCAGCCGGCCGCGCTGTTCGCCGCGGACATGTACATGACCTGGCTGGAGAACGGCGTCGTGAACGTGGACTGGTGGAACCAGCACAACGGCCCCGGCACCAACACGCCGACCGTGGTGAACGGCGTGCAGGACTACGGCGACTACGGCCTGTTCTCCTCCGGCGGCAACAACAGCGGCGTGACCGAGCCGCCGGTCGATACGCCGTTCGCCCCGTACTACGCGCTGCAACTGCTGTCCAAGCTCGGCTCGCCGGGCGACGCGATGGTGAACGCCGGCTCGGGCAACGCTCTGGTCAAGGTGCACGCGGTACGCCGCGCCGGCGGCGGCCTCAGTGTGCTGATCGAGAATGAGGACCCGACGAACGCGTACACCGCGAACCTCACGCTGAACGGCTTCACCCCGTCCGGCAGCCCGACCGTCTACACGTACGCCAACGGCGGCACGTCGATCAGCAGCACGACGCAGAGCTCTGCGACCTCGGTGACCGTCGCGCCGTACTCGCTCACCGTGGTGCAGATCCCCGGCACCGGCGGCACCGGCGTGACCGCGCCGGGCGCGCCCGGACAGCCGACGGTCTCGAACCTGTCGTCGAGCACCTCGGGCAACAACTCCGGCACCGCCACGCTGAGCTGGACCGCGTCGGCGGCGGGCACGTACCCGGTGGCGAACTACCAGGTCTACCAGCTCGGCAGCGGCGGCAGCAGCACGCTGGTGAGCAGCCCGACCGGTACGACGCTCAACCTCAGCGGTCTGACGATCGGGGCGAGCTACAGCTACAACGTGGTCGCGGTGGACAGTCACGGCAACCCCTCGCTGCCCTCCGCGCCGGTCACGTTCACCGTCCCGCCGCCGGCCAACGCCTCGTGCGCGGTGCACTACGCGGTCAGCAGCAGTTGGCCCGGCGGGTTCGGCGCCGGCATCACGATCACCAACAAGGCCGCCACCGCGGTCAACGGCTGGACCCTGACGTTCACCTTCCCCCCGGGTGAGGCGGTGCAGTCCGGCTGGAACGGCACGTTCAGCCAGACCGGCCAGAACGTCACCGTCACCAACGCCAGTTGGAACGGCGCCATCGCGGCCAACGGCGGCACGGTCAGCGTCGGCTTCAACGGCACCGACACCGGTCAGGTCACCCCGCCGAGCGCGTTCTTCCTGAATGGAACCATCTGCTCCAACAACTGACCGGCGGGCGCTTGTCAGCGGCTGGGTCTACGGCGCCGTCCATGACCGACGCCGAGACGGACACCCCGTGGGAACCGCCGCCGGCAGGCACCGAGGTCGAGCACCTGGTCGGGGCGCTCGAACGGCTGCGCACCACCTTCCGCTGGAAGGCGGACGACCTGGACGCCGCGGGGCTGGGCGTCCGGGTCGGCGCCTCCGTGCTGACGCTCGGCAACCTGCTCAAGCACCTGGCCCGCGTGGAGGACTACGCCTTCACCCGCAGGCTGAGCGGCACGCCGATCGGCTCGCCGACGGTCTGTCACGGCTCAGCCTCTGGCTCCTCGCGCTCGGCCGTCGGACGCGAGGCGACCAGCAGAAGGCAGAACACCGCGATGGCCGCGGTCAGTCCGCCGAGCAGGAGGACCGGACTGAGGGCGTTGATGCCGCTGACGGCGCTCTGCTGGGCCTGCGTCGGCACGCCTGACTGCGCCGGTCCCGGGGCCGACGGTGATGCCGCGGGTGCTGCGGCAGCGGACCGTGATGTGGACGCGGACGGAGCAGCGGCGGTGGCGGTGTGCATGTGCGCCGACGGCGCGGCAGCCTGACCGGTCGGCGCTGAACCCCGCGTTCTGTGCGTCGCTGGCGCCGTGCTGGCCAGGGTCGGCGCGGGCTCGCGGACGATCACCTCGGCGCGCATGTCCGGATGCACCGTGCAGTAGTACAGGTAGGTTCCGGGCGCCGTGAAGGTGTAACTCCACGACTGGCCCTTCGACAGATAGGGCGAGTTCAGTCGTTGTGGGCCGCTGGTCGTGGTGACCGTGTGCGGAGCGGTGTCCTGGTTGGTCCACGTGATCGTGTCGCCCTCGTTCACGGTGATCGACGAGGGTGCGTACGCGTAGCCGGCCATCTGCACGCTGTAGTGCGCAGTGGCGACCGGCGCGATGGCGACCTGCCCGATGGCGGGCGGCCTGGTCGGCTTGAGGGCCATGGCGAGCGCGGCGGCCAGCAGCGCGACGGCCGCCGCGGTGGCCAACGCGGCGCGCGGGCCGATCGTCAGCGGGGGCCTGGCCGGTTCGTCGCGCGGCGGCGCGGGCACCCGGGGAGTGAGCGTCCTGGTCATCGGAAGTCCGCCGC
>JBKOWZ010000173.1:0-6175 GCA_046724665.1 Actinomycetota bacterium | reverse complement strand
AGCATAGTCATTCCGGACTATCGGACTACCATCAGCATGGGTGGTATTCCCGGAGAGAGTGTGATACTCGTCGCTGTTCAAGACCCTGGGCAGTGATCTTCGCCGGAACAGGCGTAATCTGGACTACCGCTGCCCGCTGGGGGATCCCGCAGGGCGATCGACGAATGCGGGCCCTCCCATCTGGCATCCGGCTGTTCACAGGCACAGCCACCGAACACGGATCTACGAAGCGGAAGAGGGCGGAACCCGCCGTGTCGCCACAGTCCACGACAGCGTCAACACAGTCGGCCACCGAACCGGCACCGGGCGGCCCGAACCAGCCGGCCGCGCACACCGCGGCCGAGTTCGGGCCCAACGAATGGCTCGTAGACGAGATCTATCAGCAGTACCTGCGCGACCCGGCATCCGTGGACAAGGCGTGGTGGGACTTCTTCGCCGACTATCAGCCCTCCGACGGCTCGGCGACGGCCAGTGGCGCCCCGGCGACGGCGCCGCTGCCGAACCAGCCGAGCGGCGGGACGAGTGCGGCAGGTGGCGCGGTCGCGTCGAAGCCGGGCGTCGGGGCTGAGGGTGCGGGCACAGGTACGGGTACGGGCACGAGCGCTGCGGTGACCAGCGCGGATACGGCTGCTGCCACCGCGCCTGCGGCGCTGGCGACGGTGACGCCGGTCGCGGGCGGTCCCGGCCTGGGCATCTCGGCCAAGCCGACCCCGGTCGCGGTTTCCCCGGCCAGCGGCGTGCCGCGCGACGCGGCGATCACCGCTCCGCCCGCGGCCTCGACGCCGTCCGGCGGCGGCTCGCAGACCACGGTGCTCAGGGGTCCGGCGGCCCGCGTGGTGACCAACATGGACGCCTCGCTCGAGGTGCCCACCGCCACCTCGGTGCGCGCGGTCCCGGCGAAGCTGCTGATCGACAACCGCATCGTGATCAACAACTTCCTCAAGCGCGCCCGCGGCGGCAAGGTCTCCTTCACCCACCTCATCGGCTTCGCGATGGTCCAGGCGGTCAAGGCCATCCCGGGCATGAACGCCTCGTACACGCAGCACGAGGGCAAGCCCGCGGTGGTCACGCCCGAGCACATCAACCTGGGCCTCGCGATCGACCTGGTCAAGCCGGACGGCTCGCGCTCGCTGGTGGTGCCGTCGATCAAGGCCGCCGAGCTGATGGACTTCCGCGAGTTCTGGCAGGCCTACGAGGACATCGTGCGCAAGGCGCGCACCAACAAGCTGACCGCGGACGACTTCGCCGGCACCACGATCTCCCTCACCAACCCCGGCGGTATCGGCACGGTCCACTCGGTACCGCGCCTGATGAAGGGTCAGGGCACCATCCTCGGCGTCGGGGCGATGGAGTACCCGGCCGAGTACCAGGGCGCCAGCGAGGAGACCCTGTCCCGGCTCGCGGTCAGCAAGGTCATGACGCTGACCTCGACCTACGACCACCGCATCATCCAGGGCGCGCAGTCCGGCGAGTTCCTGCGGGCGATCCACCAGCTGCTGCTCGGCGAGGACGACTTCTACGACAAGGTCTTCGAGTCGCTGCGCATCCCGTACGAGCCGGTGCGCTGGATCCAGGACATCCCGGCGTCGCACGAGAACGACATCAGCAAGACCGCGCGCGTCATCGAGCTGATCGACTCGTACCGCACCCGCGGCCACCTGATGGCCGACACCGACCCGCTCGAGTACAAGCAGCGCCGCCACCCCGACCTGGACGTGGTCTCGCACGGCCTGACCCTGTGGGACCTGGAGCGCGAGTTCGCCACCGGCGGCTTCGGCGGGAAGCCGCTGATGAAGCTGCGCGACATCCTCGGCGTGCTGCGCGACTCGTACTGCCGCACCGTCGGCATCGAGTACATGCACATCCAGGACCCGGAGCAGCGCCGCTGGATCCAGGCGAAGGTGGAGAACGGCAACAACAAGCCGAGCCGCGAGGAGCAGCTGCGCATCCTCAACCGGCTCAACGCCGCCGAGGCCTTCGAGACCTTCCTCCAGGTCAAGTACGTCGGGCAGAAGCGCTTCTCGCTGGAGGGCGGCGAGTCGGCGATCCCGCTGCTCGACCAGGTCATCTCGGCCGCCGCCGAGGCCGGGCTCGACGAGGCGGCGATCGGCATGCCGCACCGCGGCCGCCTCAACGTGCTGACCAACATCGTGGGCAAGCCGTACGGCAAGGTCTTCAACGAGTTCGAGGGCAACCTCGACCCGAAGTCGATGCACGGCTCCGGGGACGTGAAGTACCACCTCGGCACCGAGGGCACCTTCACCTCGCTCTCCGGGCGGCAGATCAAGGTCTCGCTGGTCGCGAACCCCTCGCACCTCGAGGCGGTGGACCCGGTGCTCGAGGGCTATGTGCGGGCCAAGCAGGACATCGTGAACAAGGCCGGCAGCGCCTTCACCGTGCTGCCGATCCTGATGCACGGCGACGCCGCGTTCGCCGGCCAGGGCGTGGTCGCCGAGACGCTGAACATGTCGCAGCTGCGCGGCTTCCGCACCGGCGGCACGATCCACCTGGTGGTCAACAACCAGGTCGGCTTCACCACCTCGCCGGTCTTCTCGCGTTCGTCGGTTTATGCGACGGATGTCGCCCGCATGGTGGAAGCGCCGATCTTCCATGTGAACGGCGACGACCCCGAGGCCTGCGTGCGGGTCGCGGCGCTGGCCTTCGAGTTCCGCCAGGCGTTCAACAAGGACGTCGTCATCGACATGGTCTGCTACCGGCGGCGCGGGCACAACGAGGGCGACGACCCCTCGATGACCCAGCCGCTGATGTACCAGCTGATCGAGGCCAAGCGCTCGGTGCGCAAGCTGTACACCGAGGCGCTGATCGGCCGCGGCGACATCACCCTTGAGGAGGCGGAGGCCGCGCTCAAGGACTACCAGTCCAAGCTGGAGCAGGTCTTCGCGGAGACCAAGGACAGCGCGCCGAAGCAGCTGCCCGAACCGCCCAAGGCCGCGCTGAACGGGCACGGCGAGCAGGGCGTGCCGTTCCCGGCGCCGGTGAACACCGCGATCAGCGACGAGGTGGTCAAGCGCATCGTCGAGGTGCACGTCAACCTGCCCGAGGGCTTCGACGCGCACCCGCGCGTCGTCCCGCAGTTGCAGCGGCGCGCCCAGATGGTGACCGACGGCACGATCGACTGGGCGATGGGCGAGACCCTGGCGTTCGGCTCGCTGCTGATGGAGGGCGTTCCGGTCCGGCTGACCGGGCAGGACTCCCGGCGCGGCACCTTCACCCAGCGGCACCACGTGATCGTGGACCGGCAGACCGCGGAGGAGTACACGCCGCTGTCCTACCTCTCGGAGAGCCAGGCCACGTACACGGTCTACGACTCGATGCTCTCCGAGTTCGCCGCGATGGGCTTCGAGTACGGCTACTCGGTGGCCCGGCCGGACGCGCTGGTGCTGTGGGAGGCGCAGTTCGGCGACTTCGGCAACGGCGGGCAGACCGTGGTGGACGAGTTCGTCTCCTCCGGCGAGCAGAAGTGGGGCCAGCACTCGGGCGTCGTGCTGCTGCTGCCGCACGGCTACGAGGGCCAGGGCCCGGACCACTCCTCCGCGCGCATCGAGCGGTACCTCCAGCTGTGCGCGCAGAACAACATGACGGTCGCCATGCCGTCGCTGCCCTCGTCGTACTTCCACCTGCTGCGCTGGCAGGCGCACAACCCGGCGCACAAGCCGCTGGTGGTCTTCACGCCGAAGTCGATGCTGCGGCTCAAGGCCGCGGCCTCGGCGGTCGAGGAATTCACGCACGGCCTGTTCCGCCCGGTGATCGGCGACACGACGGTGAATCCGGCGAGCGTGCGGCGGATCCTGGTGTGCTCCGGCAAGATCTACTGGGACCTGGTGGCGCGCCGGGACAAGCAGGGCATCGCCGACACGGCGATCGTCCGGGCCGAGCGGCTGTACCCGCTGCCCGCCGCGGAGCTGCTCCAGGCGATCGCCGACTACCCGGCGACGGCCGAGCTGCGCTGGGTCCAGGAGGAGCCGGCCAACCAGGGCGCCTGGCCGTTCATGGCGCTGAACCTGCCAGCCGAGCTCGGCGGCCGCCCGCTGACCTGCGTCTCGCGCCCGGCCTCCTCCTCGCCGGCGGTCGGCTCGGCCAAGCGGCACGAGGTCGAGCAGCACCGCGTCGTCGAAGAGGCCTTCGCCGACTAGTGCCTGTTTCAAAGGTAGCGTCGGTGAGGGCGTGGTGTCTGGCGTGTGCGGTCGCCAGGCGGGGGTGTGGCCCCATACCGGGGTATGGGGCGTGCCGACAACGCGGCGAGCGTGCGTGACAGGCGACACGACCCCGACGGGACTTTTGAAAACAGGCACTAGTGCCTAAGCCCACTTTCTGAACCACACCCCGGCGCGGCCCGTTCCGATCAGGACCGGGCCGCGCTCCCGTGAGCCCTCCCGAGAGCAAGAGAAAGTCAGAACGGAGCACCGCCGGTGTACTTCACCGATCGCGGCATCGAAGAGCTCGAGGACCGGCGCGGCGAGCAGGAGGTCACGCTGGCCTGGCTCGCCGCGCGGCTGCGCGAGTTCGTCGATCTCAATCCGCAGTTCGAGACCCCGGTCGAGCGGCTGGCCACCTGGCTGGCCCGGCTCGACGCCGCGGACGACGAGTTGGAGGACCTCGGCTGACCTGCCACCGCGCCAGTCGGCTTGACTTCGCGGCAACGCGATATATCGTGGATTCACGGACACGCGATGTATCGCGTTGCACCGACTCGATGCGGGAGGGCCGCGCAGATGCCAGAGAGCTGGATGTTGGAACAGTCCGACCGGATCGCGCTCGGCGACGGCGTACGCTCGCTGCGCCTTGTGGCGATGGCCGGGCGGGTCAACCTCATCGGCACCGACGGGCCGGCCACCCTCGAGGTCTCCAGCATCTCCGGGCCGCCGCTGTATGTCGAGCGCTCGGACCGCGGCGACCTGCTGGTGCGGCACGGCGAGGCCGCCAGGCCGCCGCAGCTGCTCGGCTGGCTGCTCGGCGGCAGGCGGGCCGAGGTGAGCCTCTCGCTGGCGCTGCCGCCGGACGCGGTGCTGGACGTGCGGGTGCTGTCCGGGCCGGTCGTGGTGTCGAACTTCCACGAGGGCGTCTCGGTCAGGGGCGCGTCCGGCGAGGTCACCCTGGCGGGCGTGCACGGCTCGGCGCGGGTCAGCACCGTCTCCGGGGCGATCACCGCGGAGCAGGTGACCGGCGACCTGACGGTGAAGGCGGTCTCCGGGGCGATCACGGTGATCGCGGGGGCCGGCGGCGCGATCGACCTGACCGCGGTCTCCGGGGCGATCGCGGTGGACCTGGAGGACCCGGTGCCCGCCACGGTCAAGTTGCAGTGCGTCTCCGGGGCGATGACCGTGCGGCTGCCGCACGACCCGGACATGCGGGTGGACCTCGGCACGGCGAACGGACGGGCCGTCAGCGCCTTCCCCGAGGTGCGGGCGAGCGGCGTGCGCGGCTCGCAGAAGCTGACCGGCACGATCGGCGCCGGCCAGGCCACGCTGGTCGGCAAGACGGTCTCCGGCGCGGTGACCCTGCTGCGGCGCAGCGCCGACGAGGAGCCCTGGGACCTGGTGATCGACGACCCGGCGCCGGGGGCGCCCCAGGACCGCGCGCCGCGCGGCGAGATGCGCGAGGATCAGAACGCTGACGCCGACGGGCCAACCCCGGACGGGAACGGCGCACCCCCCGAGAACGACGAGAACGGCGAGAACAGCGAGGACGCGCGATGACCCCGGTCTTCGGCCACGGCCGGCTCCGGCTCTACCTGCTCAAGCTGCTGGACGAGAGTCCGCGGCACGGCTACGAGATCATCCAGCAGCTGCGCGAGCGCTTCGCGGGGCTCTACGCGCCGAGCGCGGGCACGGTGTACCCGCGGCTGGCCCGGCTGGAGTCCGAGGGCCTGGTGCGGCACGAGACGGACGGCGGCCGCAAGGTCTACCACATCACCGACGCGGGGCGCGGCGAGCTGGCGGCGAAGGCCGGCGAGCTCGAGGCGCTGGAGTCCGAGATCCGCGACTCGGTCCACGACCTGGCCGAGGGCATCCGGGACGAGGTGCGCGAGTCGGCGCGCACGATCCGCGAGGAGCTCGAGGCCGAGGCGCGGGACGCGGCGATTCGCGCCGCGCAGGAGGCCGCGAGTTCGGGACGCAAGGCGGGCCCGGCGGGCGCCTCCGGCGCGGGGCAGGGC
>JBKOWZ010000145.1:0-9121 GCA_046724665.1 Actinomycetota bacterium | reverse complement strand
TGATGGCCCTGACCGACGAGGCGATCGTGCGGATCAAGGACATGATCATGATCGGCCAGCTCCACCCGGGCGACCGCCTGCCCCGGGAACCGGACCTGGCCCTCCAGCTCGGCCTGTCCCGCAACTCGCTGCGGGAGGCGGTCAAGGCGCTCTCGCTGATCAACATCCTGGACGTGCGCCAGGGCGACGGCACCTACGTGACCAGCCTCGAGCCGCGGCTGCTGCTCGAGGCGCTCAGCTTCATCGTGGACTTCCACCAGGACAACACGGTGCTCGAGTTCCTCGCGGTGCGCCGCATCCTGGAGCCGGCGGCGGTGGCGATGGCCGCCACCCGGATCGGCGAGGACGAGATCGCGGCGCTGCGCGGCCTGGTGGACGGGCTCGGCGACGACCCGGAGATCGACAAGCTGGTGGCCAGCGACCTGGAATTCCACCGCCGGATCACCGCCGCCTCCGGCAACGCGGTGCTCTACTCGCTGCTGGACACGCTGTCGGCGCCCACGGCCAGGGCGCGCGTCTGGCGCGGCCTGACCCAGGAGGGCGCGGCCGCGCGCACGTTGGCCGAGCACCGGGCGATCCTCGACGCGCTGGCCGCCCGCGACCCCGACGTGGCCCGCTCGTGGGCGACGGTGCACATCGCCAGCGTCGAGCAATGGCTCGCCTCGGTGCTGTAGCCGGCGCGGGCGCTACACCGAACCCGCGGCCAACAGGCCGGACTCGGCCAGCTCAGCCCACAGGTCCTCGGGGATCGGGTACTCGAACGCGACCGCGTTGTCGCGCACCTCGGCCGCGCTGCGACAGCCGACCAGCACGCTGGCGACCACCGCATGCCGCAGCGGGAACTGCACCGCCGCCGCCTTGAGCGGCACGCCGTGCCGCGCGCAGATCGCGCCCAGCTTCTCGGCGGCGCGCAGCAACTCGTCCGCCGCCGGGGCGTAGTCGAAGCGCGCGCCCGGTTTCGGATCGGCGAGCAGACCGGAGTTGTACACGCCGCCGACCACCACCGACGTGCCGCGCCGCTCGCACTCGGGCAGCAGGTCGGCGAGGGCCGACTGGTCGAGCAGCGTGTACCGCCCGGCGCACAGCACCACGTCGAAGTCGAGGTCGCGCACGAAGCGCGTGAGCATCGCGGACTGGTTCATCCCCGCGCCGATCGCCCCGACCACGCCCTGCGCGCGCAGCTGCTCGAGCGCCGGGTAGGCGGCCTCGTAGACCTCCCGCTCGTGCTCGTCCGGGTCGTGCAGCAGCGCCACGTCGATCCGGTCGAGGCCGAGCCGGGCCAGCGAGGCCTCGATCGAGGCGCGCACGCCGTCCGCGGTGAAGTCCCACTCCCGCACGCGCGGCGGCGTGTCCACGAAGCCGTCTGGCTGCGCCGCCTCGCCGGGGCGCTGCGGCCGCAGCAGCCGCCCGACCTTCGTCGAGAGCGTGTAGCTCGCGTGGTCGCGGCCGGCCAGGGCGCGACCGAGCCGCTCCTCCGAAAGGCCGACGCCGTAGTGCGGCGCGGTGTCGATGTAGCCGATGCCGACGTCGAACGACGCCTCGATCGTCGCCGCCGCCTCCTGCTCGGTCACCGGCGTGAACAGGTTGCCCAGCGGCGCGGCGCCCAGCGAGAGCGCGGTCACGGTGACGCCGCTGCGTCCCAACCGCCGCCGGTCGCGGACGCGGACGGGTTGGCGCATTTCTACTCCTCAGCGCTAGACGGCATGTAGGTAGGTAGGTGCGCCCTACCGCGTCGCCTCACCCGGCTGGCGCACCCGCAGCCCGGCCACGCCGCCGTCCACCGCGAGCGAGGTGCCCGTGGTCGCACCGGAGAGCGGGCTGGCCAGGTACGCGATGGCGTGCGCGACCTCGTCGGGGGAGACCAGCCGGCCGAGCGGTTGGCGGGCGTTGAGCGCGGCGCGTTCGTGGGCGGGGTCGGGCGACTGGTCCAGCAGCCGCGCCACCCACGGCGTGTCGGCGGTGCCCGGATTGACGCAGTTGACCCTGATCCCCTCGCGCACGTGGTCGGCCGCCATCGCGAGGGTGAGCGAGAGCACGGCGCCCTTGGACGCCGAGTACAGCGCGCGCTGCGGCAGCCCTGCCGTCGCCACGATCGAGCACGTGTTGATGATCGCGGCGTGCTTCGACCGCCGCAGATGCGGCAGCGCCGCGCGGGTGACGCGCACCATCCCTAACACATTGACGTCGAGCACCCGCCGCCACTCGTCGTCCCCGTTGTCCTCGACCGTGCCGATCGCGCCGATCCCCGCGTTGTTGACCAGCACATCTATTCCGCCGAACGCCTCCGCGGCCGCCCCGATCGCCGCGCGCACCGCCTCGTCGTCCGTCACATCCGCCTGCAACTCCAGCCACGACGCCGCCCCGCCACCTCCCGAACCCGCCGCCGCCTCGCTCCGCGCCCCCGCTCCCGGTCCATCCGGCTCCACCTCGACCGCCCGATCGAGCACCGCCACCCGCGCCCCCCGTGCCGCGAGCAGCGCCGCCGTCGCCGCACCGATCCCCGACGCCCCGCCCGTCACGACAGCGACAAGCCCCTCGAAGTCCGCATAGCCCTCGCCCAACTAGACCGCCTCCTCATGGCCCCGCCACACCGGACCGTCCGGGTACGCGTACGTCACCCGGCTGGCCGGCAGGATCTCCGCGCCGAACCCGGGGCGCGTGGGCGCCCGGTACCGGCCGCCCACGACCTGCACCGGATCGACGAAGTGCTCGTGCAGGTGATCGACGTACTCGATCACCCGGTCGTCCATCCGGCCGCAGACCGCCACGAAGTCGAACATCGCCAGGTGTTGTACCAGCTCGCACAGGCCTACCCCGCCCGCGTGCGGGCACACCGGCACGCCGAACTTCGCCGCGAGCAGCAGGATCGCGACGTTCTCGTTGACACCGCCGACGCGCGTGGCGTCGATCTGCACCACGTCCACCGCCCCGGCTTGCAGCAGCTGCTTGAAGACCACGCGGTTCTGCACATGCTCGCCGGTGGCCACCTTCAGCGGGGCGACGCCGCGCCGGATCGCCGCGTGGCCCAGCACATCGTCCGGGCTGGTCGGCTCCTCGATCCAATAGGGGTCGAACTCGGCGAGCGCGCCCGTCCAGCGGATCGCCTCGTCCACGTTCCAGCGCTGATTCGCATCGGCCGCGATGCGCACGTCCGGCCCGACCGCCTCGCGCGCGGCCCGGAAACGCCGCACGTCGTCCTGTACCGACGCGCCGACCTTGAGCTTGATCTGGGTGAAACCGTCCGCGACCGCCTGGCGGGCCAGCCGGGTCACCTTGGCGTCGTCGTAGCCGAGCCACCCCGGCGAGGTCGTGTACGCCGGGTACCCCTCGCGCAGCAGCACGGCCTCGCGCCGCGCGCGCCCCGGCTCGGCCGCGGCCAGCAGCTCCAGCGCCTCGTCCGGCGTGAGCGCGTCCGTGAGGTAGCGGAAATCGACCAGATCGACCAGCTGTTTCGGCGTCAGGTCGCTCAGCAGCTTCCACACCGGCTTGCCCGCGCGCTTGGCGGCCAGGTCCCAGGCGGCGTTGAGCACCGCGCCGATCGCCATGTGCATCACGCCCTTCTCCGGGCCGAGCCAGCGCAGCTGGCTGTCGCCGACCAGCTCGGCGCTGAACCGGCCGAGGTGGTCGAGCACCTCGTCGAGCGGCCGGCCGACCACGAACGGCCGCAGCGCCCCGATGGCCGCGGCGACCACCTCGTTGCCGCGGCCTATGGTGAAGCAGAAGCCGTGCCCCTCGGCGCCGTCCGCGGCGTCGGTGCGCAGCGTCACGTACGCGGCCGAGTAGTCAGGGTCCGGATTCATCGCGTCGGAGCCGTCCAGCGTCGCCGAGGTCGGGAAGCGCAGGTCGAGGCAGTCGAGCGAGGTGATGCGGGCGACGCGGGCCATGCGGCGATACCCCTTCGGCGATCCCCGCGCACGGAGACCGATCGTCGATCAGTAGTCATCCGATGTATACGCCCAGCTGTTTCCTGTTGTCCAGCGTCAACCCCACGACCGGCCTCAGCCGCTCCGATATGGCCCGATTCGCGACTGCAAGACTCTGCAAGACGCCGCGAGAATGGTCCGATGACAGTTCGACCGACGACCTGCGCTGCCGTAGAGTCCAGCCATGAAACTGATGCGCATCGGCGAGCCGGGCCGTGAGCGGCCCCATGTCGCGCTGGACGGCGGCCTGATCCTCGATGTCAGCGGCCTGACGCCGGACTTCACCCCCGACTTCCTGGCCGGCGGCGGAATCGACCGCCTGCGCGCCGCGCTGCCCGGCCGTGCCGACCCCGCGACAGCCGCGTCCTCAGCCGCGACGGGACCGCTGCCGTTGCCTCCGGACGTCCGCATCGGCGCGCCTATCCCGCGCCCCGGCAAGATCGTCTGCATCGGCCTCAACTACGCTGACCACGCCGCCGAGACCGGCGCCGCGATCCCGGCCGAGCCGGTGGTCTTCATGAAGGCGCCGAACACCCTGTCCGGCCCGCACGACGACGTGTTCATCCCGCGCGGCTCCAAGAAGACCGACTACGAGGTCGAACTCGGCGTCGTGATCGGCCGGACGTGCCGCTACCTCGAGAGCGCGCAGGAAGGACTCGACGCCGTCGCGGGCTACGTGGTCTGCAACGACGTCTCAGAGCGCGAATTCCAGCTCGAGCGCGGTGGACAGTGGGACAAGGGCAAGAGCTGCGAGACCTTCAACCCGTGCGGTCCGTACCTGGTCACCGCCGACGAGGTCCCCGACCCCGGCGCGCTGGACCTGTGGCTGGATGTGAACGGCCAGCGCAGACAGAGCTCGAACACCAAGAACCTGGTCTTCGGCGTCGGCGAGGTCGTACGCTATCTCAGCCAGTTCATGGTTCTCGAACCCGGCGACCTGATCAACACCGGCACCCCCGGCGGCGTCGCCCTGGCCACCGGCCGCCCGCAGGACTACCTCAAGCCCGGCGACGTCGTCGAACTCGGCATCACCGGCCTCGGCTCGCAACGCCAGGTCTTCGTCGCAGCGCCCTGAGCCGAGTCGCCGCGTTCCGCGCGGGGCCGCCTCAGGACCTCGGATGACTACCGCCTCACCCGCACCCACGCTCGGCCAGCGTCAGCCCGCGCAGGAATGTGAACATCGTCGCGCCCGGCACCAGGCGCCGCTGCGGGCCCGTGCGCCGGTGCACGCCCACCCCGAAGTCGCCAGGCTCAGTGACGAACTCGAGGGTGAAGCCGCTCGTCGCGAACCAGTCGCAGATCTGCGGCACCAGGTCGGGCTCGCGGCGGTGGCGCGTCCAGATCGCCGCGCCGCCGGGCCGGCACAGCGCCTCGCAGTGCGCGATGGTGCGCTGGATGTCCGTGGCCGTGATGTTGCCGAACACGCCGCAGGCCAGCACCAGGTCGGCGGGGGCGTGCGAGAGGTAGTTGTCGGTCTGCGCGGCGTCCCCGGTGACGACCTGGATCCGGCGCAGCCCGAGTTCCTTGGCGCGGGCGCGCGCGATGGAGGTGTTGCGCGGGTCGAGCTCGACCAGCAGCGCGTTCACGTCGCCGCGGCGCGGGTGCCGCTCCAGCGCGCCGAGCAGGTCGCGGCCCTGGCCGGCGCAGATCGACAGCGCCTTGATCTCGCCGGGCGGCGCGTGGTCAAGGAACCGGGTGATCCGGTCCTGCACCACCGCGAGCCGCCGGGACAGCAGCGAGTCCGGCTCGTCGTAACGGTCGTGCCACGCGTGCCAGTCCTGATCGGCCATGCGACGAACATTAGGTGAACAAAGCGCCGTTGACCAGACCTTTCCGGGTTTCCCCGCCTTTCGCCGCAAATGCCCGATCAATCCCCGCCGCACTCTTCTCAGCGCCCTGCCAGCGCCCCTCAGTGCCCTGAATCGCGGTCCTGCTCCGCCAGGAACTGCTCGAACTGCCGGGCCAGCTCCTCCGCGGTGGGGATCTGCGCCGCCTGGTCGGCCAGCAGGTTGGTGCGCGGCGTGTTCCCGGCGACCGTGTCGTACTGCACCTCCAGGCTGTGGATCATCGAGCGCAGGTCGTCGTCACCCTGGGTGACCTGCGCCTCGATCTCGGCCTCGACCCGCTGCGCCTGCGTGTGCAGCTCCTGCACCGGCAGCACCAGGCCGGTCGCCGCGGTGACCGCCTCCAGGATCCGCACCGCCGCCGCCGGATACGGCGAGCGTGAGATGTAGTGCGGCACCTGCGCCGTCAGCCCGAGCACCGCGTGCCCGCGCTCGCTCAGCCGGTACTCGACCAGCGCCATCGCCGAGCCCGGCACCTGCGCCCGGTCGAACCACTTCGTGTACCCGGCCAGCAGGTCCTGCCGATTGCCGTGCGGGATCAGCGTGGTCGGGCGGGTGTGCGGCACCGCGAACGGGATGCCGTTGAAGTTCACCGAGAGCGTCACGCCGAGCTTGTCCACCATCTCGATCACCCCGGCGGTGAACCGCTCCCACTCGGTGTCCGGCTCGGGGCCGTACATCACCAGGAACGGCGTGCCGATGGCATCGCGGGCCAGCTGCACGTCGAGCCGCGGCTCCTGGTACTCGGACCAGTGATCGGTGTCGAAAGTCATGGTCGGGCGCTGCGCCCGGTAGTCCACCAGCCGGTCCGCGTCGAACCGGACCACCACCACGTTGCCGTCCGCGTCGTCGTCCTGAGCCCCGTCGCCCGCGGGCATCCGGAACCGCTCGCTCAGAACGTGTTCCATGGCCTGCTCAGCGGCGTGCCCGGCGTCCATGAAGCCCTCGTAGTGGTACAGCAGGACGAGATCACCGCCGCCGCCGGAGCCCGCGCGCGCCTCGGTCAGCGCCGCCAGGCCCGCCTGATCCAGCTCATAGAGTGGCTCGCTCACGGTCGGTCCCGTCCCATCTGTCGTCTGACGGGGCTCGGCGCCCCGTCTCCGCGACACCGTCTCCGTCGTTGCGCTGTGTACATGGTTACCGCGTACATGGTTACCGCGTCCGTGCGACCCGACAGCTCCAGTGTTGCTTACCCGAGGTACCCGTACAGTCACCCGTCGCATGGCACCAATGCCTACCAGTCTGCCAACATCGGCGGGTCCATGCCCATTCCGACTCTGCGAAGCGACCAATTCCGCTTCCCGCGCCGCAATTCATCCGCCGCCCCCGCAGTCGCACCCATCCCCGCCCCACCCCCGCACCCGCGATCGCAGCCTCGGCTGCGAAAGCCGTCCGACCTCCGACCTACGCATCGATTGCCTTAGCACTCTCACCCCGCCGATCGACCTACACCATCTCGGTTAAGAAACGATTGGCCGCAGCCTGGTTGCGCCGGGTATGACGGACTATGGCTGACGGGTAGCGTCGAACGTGTGGCCGAGGACGCGCGCCCTCGGGCCGTTGATCATGCTGAACGGAGTCAGTCGCGATGCAGCGAGCGTCCTACGAGCCGTCGGAGCTGGGACGGCCCGACGTCGTCACTCAGCCCCCTGGTTCCTCAGCGCCGGCCGTCATCAGCGTCCGGGGCGAGGCCACGATGCTGGTGGATCCCGAGGTAGCCGACCTGACGGTCATCATCACCGCGCACGCCCGCGACCGCCGCGAGGCGTTCGAACGCCTGGTGAAGCGCAACGACGAAGTCCTCGACCTGGTGCGCTCGTACGGCGACTCGGTGGACCGGGTCGAGTCCACCGGCGTGTCGGTCGCCCCCGAGTTGCGCCGCGGCAAGGACGAGAAGATCCGCTCGTACTCCGGCGCGGTGCGGGTCCGCGTGACCGTCGCCGACATCGCCATCCTCGGCGAACTGATCGCGCGGGTAGCGGACCTCGAAACCGCTATCGTCGAGGGCCCGTACTGGCGCCTGCGCCGCGCGTCGCCGGTCTACCGCGAGGCGCGCAACCGAGCGGTGGCCGAGGCGGTCGCCCGTGCCCGCGACTACGCCGAAGCGATCGGCAGCCGCGTCACTGGCCTGATCGAGCTCGCCGACACGGGCCTAACCACGTCGCCCGCCGCGCCGCACATGCATGCCGCAGGCGTCGCGTTCAGCGGCCGGATGGCCGCCGCCGCTGCGCCGGAACCGCCGACGCTCGACCTCGAACCGCAGCAGCAGACGGTCTACGCGAGCGTCGAGGCGCGCTTCCGGGCGATCCAGCCCGAGTTCCCAGTCACCTGACCGCGCCCCTCCGATCGACGCGCCCCAATTGACCAGCCGCCAGCAGCCCTCTCCGCCCTGCCCGCACGTCCTACGCCCGACAGACAGCTCCGCCCCTAGCTCCATCGGCCTACGCACTATGCACTACGCCCTAGACGCCGCACCGAGCCGAGCCAACTGCCCTCGCCTTTCCGCCTACTCGAACACTCGCCGCCGAATCAGGAATGCGTGCGCAGTCCCTCCGAGCCATGACGCAGCCAGGCACGTCGTCAGCAGGTCTCCGACGACGCTGTGCGACCCGGTACGCACCGGTACAACGGCCGACACCGCGAACGATGCAACCACTGCGAGTGAGTAGCACGCGGTAGCGATGGCTAGGCTGCGCGACCGTAGCCGGTACGTGGCGTATCCGATCGCCACCGGGGTCAGCAGCCCGAGGCTGACAAACGGCACCAGTGCCCACGCGATCGACGACGCCGTCCACGCAACCGTCCGCTCAGCAGCCGCCCTCTGCCTCGCCTTCGCCGTAGCTTGCGCTCCCGCCATCGCCCCCGTCTCCGCCTCTACCGAAGCCTCCGCAGAGACTTCCGCCGTCCCCGCCCCCGCCCCCGTCCCTGTCCGCGTCCCCACCCCTCCTGCCCCCACTGACGCCATCGCTTCCGCAGCCGATGTTACGTCCATCAGCGCCGCCTCTGACGCCGCCATCGCCCCGGACGTCAACGGCGCCCCGTCACAAGCACAGGCCTCGACTTCCGACCCCGTGCCCGCACCCGTGTCCGCCTCGGTCTCGCGCGCCTCCGCAGGCATCGGCGGAAATTGCATCATCGCCTCAAGCGCAGACCCGATGATCACATCTGACGGTCCGCCATCGACCGATTCGGGTGCGAACTCCGCTCGCGGCCGAATCACCGGCACCACATCTACATGATCCGACGGATCCTCGTTCGTCCCACGCCCGCCCTCATCCCCATCCCCATCCCCATCCCCATCCCCATCCCCGTCCGCTCGCGCGTCACCCCCTAGTGCTGCATCCGCCCCCACAT
>JBKOWZ010000163.1:0-30536 GCA_046724665.1 Actinomycetota bacterium | reverse complement strand
GGGGGGGGTGGTGGTGGAGGTGGGGGTGGGGGTAGTGATGGAAGAGGTGGACGCGCTGGATGTGTTGGTGGCCTCGGGACTTTGGGGTGTGGGGGGCCTGGGGAGGGAGAGTGAGGTTGGGACTGGCTGGCGAGGAGCCTGGGGATTGGGGCGGGGGCTGCGGCGGCGTGGGGGTGCGGGGCAGTGGTGGCGTGGAGTTGTGGCGGTCCAGAGCTGCGGCGGCGCGGCGTTGTTGGGTGTGGGGGTGCGAGGCGGTGATGGTGCGAGGCAGTGGCGGCGGAGTCGTGACAGGGCCGTGCGGCGGCGTGGCGCTCACAAGGCTGCGCAGCGGAGTGGGCGGGCAGGGCGCGTAGGGGAAGCGGGAAGTGGCCGGGGCAAAGGTGCCTAGGGAGTGGTGCTGAGAAGGTTGCGTAGCGCCGTAACGTCGTGGCGTCGATGGGGTCGTGCAGCGACGTGACGCTGTGTGTCGTGTGAAGCTGTGGGTCGTGTGAAATCGACGCTTGGGGCCGGACGCGGCGGGGTCAGGATGTGGTGGTCCAGATGCCGTCGGGCGGCGTGATGGCCTTGATGCCGGAGGGCGCCAGGGTCGCGTTGAAGATCGCCTGCCAGGTGCCGTCCTTCTCGGCTGTGGTCAGGATGCTGTCCACCTTCTTGCGCAGCAGTTCGTCGCCGAACGGTAGGCCTATGCCGTAGAGCTGTGGGGCGCCGGCCTCCGGGACCTCTATCAGCCGCAGGTTCTCGGGATCCTGGGCGGCGTAGCCTGCCAGGACCGCGAGGTCGGTGTAGACGCCGTTCACCGTGTGCTGCTTCAGCGCGCTGACGCACTCCGAGTATGTGTTGCGCGGTGCCGGTACTGCACTCGTCAACTTGCTGATCTGATTGTATGAGGTCGAGCCTGAGACCGAGCAGACCGCATCACTGGAGGTCAGCGAGTTCATGTTGCTGATTCTGGCCTCGTCGGTGCGTACCAGCAGCCCTTCGTTGGTCTCGAAATACGGTCCGGCAAAGGTGACTGCCTGCGCGCGGGTCGGCGAGTACGAGTACGAGGCGACGACGAGATCGACCGAGCCGTTTTCCAGGGCGCTCTCCCGGTTGGCCGACTCGACCGGGACGAACTGGGTCTGCGCGCGGCTGAAGCCGAGTCCGGCGGCGATCATTTCGGCGATCTCGACGTCGAAGCCGGTGTACTTCCTGCTGTCCTCGTCGTAGTAGCCGAGGCCGGGCTGATCGTCCTTCACGCCGATGACGATGCGGCCCTTGCCCTGGTCGCGGGAGGCTATCCGCTGGAAGGTCGGCGAGTTGTCCAGCTTGACGCCCGCCGCGACAGGGAAGTCGCCGGTCGCCGCGATGGGTGAGATGGTGACGCAACCGGCCGTGCCTGCGGTGATGCCCATCACGATGAAAAGCCCGAGCAGTCCCCGTCGTCGCACGTACCGTCAGCCCCTTGCGCTGGTGTCACCCCGAATGCGTTCCGGTGTGGAAAGGTAGCGCCTGCCGGGCTCGTCCGTCACGGCGAGGCGGTACGGCGGGATAACGGTCGGGTAACTCCTCGCTGTCCTAGTGCCTGGTGCTCGCGGTCCCTCGTCGTCGTGGTCGTCGTGGGCGGGGTTACCAGTAGCGGGGCTGGCCAGGGATCGTCTCGAGGTCCGCGAGCAGGAGGTCGCGGTCCTCTTCCTCCGCGATCTCTTCGGCGGCCGCGAGAGCCTGGTCCGTGTACGCACGGGCCTGCGCCGCGTCCCCGGCGACTGCGTACGCACGGGCGATCGCCTCGTACGCGAAGCCGAGGTCCCAGTCGCCGATCTTGTTTTCCTCGCAGATCTCCAGCACTCGGCGTGCGTGGTGCAGCGCGGGCTCGGCGCGCTGGAGCACTGCGTAGACCCGGGAGATCTGCCACTCGCCGCGAGCGAAGTTCGCTGGGGTGGCCGTTGGTGCCTGGCCCCAGTGGTAGCGCGAGGCGTGTGCCGTGTGGATCATCCGATCATCGTCCATCGCGGTGCGGTCCTCCTGCTCCATCAACCGCCATGTCTCGTTGAACAGTTGGGCCGCCAGCAGGCGCTCATTGGTTACGGTTCCTGTCCCCGGCGCGCTCTTCGCAGTGGCTTGCACGGCCGGCATGGCAGGGGCGGTGGGAGACGTTCCGGGCTCGGCGGTCTGTTCGGTCTCGGGCATGGCTCCGGGTAGTCCTTCCTTGAGCAGGTGGTCGATGCGGTGCAATGCGCCGCGTAGGCGGGTGACTCGCGCGTCGATGCGGCGGCGGTGGGTGGTCAGCAGGTGCTCAATCGTCGCCGCGTCACCGTGCTTCCAGGCGGCGATACCGATCCGTACTTGCTCGATCGGCAGGTCGAGGGAGCGCAGCAGCTGAACCAACTGGGCCTCGGCGACCTGGTCGGGGTGATAGCGCCGATAGCCGGTGGCCGCATCTACGGCGCACGGGTGCAGGAGGCCGATCCGGTCGTAGTGCCGTAGAGCCTTGGCGGTGAGGCCGCTGCGGCGGCTCATCAGGCCGACCGTGAGGAGGTCGGGTGAAAGGAAGCTGCCTGTGGATGGGCCGTCTGCGGGCGAGCTGGCCGTGGATAGGCTGACCGTGGGTACGGCATCCGCGGGTAGGTGGCCGTCTGTGGCCTCCGAGTTCATGGGGCCACGGTAGGACCTTGCCCTGCGGGAAGCTCAAGTGCGCCCGGAGCCCGGTCGGCGCGCGGCGTGGCAAAATGCGGAGAGGTCGTCCCGGAGCCGAGCTTGCGGGACCGGGACCTCGACCGCGGACCGGCGCCTCGGTCTGCGGCGCGCGGCGGATTGGGTGGTTGCCTCCAGATGTCCTCAGCCAGAACGTACGAGATCGTCACGTACGGCTGCCAGATGAACGTGCACGACTCCGAACGGCTCTCCGGACTGCTGGAGAGCGCCGGCTACGAGCGTGCCGGGCAAGGCGACACCGCTGACGTGGTCGTCTTCAACACCTGCGCCGTCCGGGAGAACGCCGACAACCGCCTGTACGGCAACCTCGGCCACCTCGCCTCCGTCAAGGCACAGCGGCCGGGCATGCAGATCGCGGTCGGCGGCTGCCTCGCGCAGAAGGATCGCGGAGAGGTCGTCCGCCGCGCGCCTTACGTTGACGTCGTGTTCGGTACGCACAACCTCGCTGCCCTACCGGTCCTGCTCGAACGCGCGCGGGTGCGGGAGGAGGCGCAGGTCGAGATCGCCGAGTCGCTCGAGGTCTTCCCCTCGACGCTGCCTACGCGCCGTGAGTCCGCGTACGCGGCGTGGGTGTCGGTGTCCGTGGGCTGCAACAACACGTGCACGTTCTGTATTGTCCCGGCGCTGCGCGGTACCGAGAAGGACCGGCGGCCCGGCGACATCCTGGCCGAGATCGAGGCGCTGGTGGCCGAGGGCGTCGTGGAGATCACGCTGCTCGGGCAGAACGTCAACTCGTACGGCGCGGAGTTCGGCGACCGCGAGGCGTTCTCCAAGCTGCTGCGGGCATGCGGCGAGGTCGAAGGGCTCGAACGGGTTCGGTTCACGTCACCGCATCCGCGCGACTTCACCGACGACGTGATCGCCGCGATGGCTGAGACGCACAACGTGATGCCTTCGCTGCACATGCCGCTGCAATCGGGTTCGGACACCGTGCTACGCGCCATGCGCCGCTCCTACCGGCAGGAACGGTACCTGGGGATCATCGAGCGGGTGCGTAAGGCGATACCGCACGCGGCCATCACCACCGATGTGATCGTCGGATTTCCCGGTGAGACCGAGGCGGACTTCGAGCAGACGCTGCATGTGGTGCGCGAGTCGCGGTTCGCCTCCGCGTTCACCTTCCAGTACTCGAAGCGCCCCGGCACTCCTGCCGCCGAGATGGACGACCAGGTGCCCAAGCAGGTCGTGCAGGAGCGTTACCAGCGGCTGGTCGCGCTTCAGGAGGAAATCTCCTGGGCGGAGAACCGCAAGCTGGTCGGCACCGAGGTCGAACTGCTGGTGGCCGAGGGCGAGGGGCGCAAGGACGAGGCGACGCACCGGATGTCCGGGCGGGCGCGTGACAACCGCCTGGTGCACTTCGCGGTCGGGGACGCGCGAGAGGCCGGGGCGGGCGGAAATGCCGGGCAGCGTGCGGAGGATGCGGCGCGGGGTGAGCGGCCGCGTCCTGGGGATCTTGTGACGGCCGAGATCACCTACGCCGCGCCGCATCACCTGGTCGCCGACGACGGCAGTGGCAGCGCGGTACGCACACTGCGGCGACTGCGCTCCGGCGATGCCTGGGAAGCGCGTAACGCGGCGGGGAGCGCTGCCAGACCGACCGTTTCGCTCGGGATGCCGAGCATCGGCGTACCCGCGCCGCTGGCTGCGACAAGCATCGCCGCGCCGGTCTGCGGCTGACGTACTGGGCTGCTCGTCGCAGCCTCAATGTGCCCGCAGACAGTGTGCCCGCAGACGCTGCTGAGCTGGGTCAGCTCTGAGGCGGCTGCGGCGGCGGGGCAGAGTCGCCACCCTGCGCGCCCTGGTCGGGATGCGGTGTCTCGGCGCCGGCTTCGCCGGAGCCCTGCTCGGTCGTCCCGGCGAACATGTCCTTGGCCTTGCTGACACCGGTGTTGATCTGATCGGTGTACCTGTTGCCGGTCTGCTGGTCGGCCATCTGACCGGCCTTGTCGAGGCCCTGGTTCACCTTGTCGCTGTGACCGGACATCATGCCTGTCACTCGCTCCTTCAGCGCAGTGCTGCCACCTGCGTCGTCGTCCTTGTGGCGCTTGAAAATATCGAAGATGCCCATCGCGTGGCCCTCCGGTCTGGGGACGGCGCGTCCTGCCGTCCCGGGGTCGAATTAGAGAATATGCGACATAACGGAATGAAGCGCGTCGGCAGAGGAGCGGGTCTGTCCGCTGTGGGATTGCTGGGAGAATGGGGTGGTGACAGGCACGGTGGCAGGGCTTGGTCAGCGGCCGATCGGCGCGCCACAGCGGTCCGGGGCGGCGTCGGCCGACGGGCTTCCGGCAGTGATCGCGGTGGTCGGCCCCACTGCGGTCGGAAAATCGGACCTGGCCGTCGCCCTCGCCCGCACGATCGGCGGCGAGGTGATCAACGCCGACTCGATGCAGCTGTATCGCGGCATGGACATCGGTACCGCCAAGCTCACCGAGGCCGAGCGGCAGGGCGTGCCACACCACCTGCTGGACATCTGGCCGGTCACGCAGCGCGCGGCGGTGGCCGAATACCAGCGCCTGGCACGCGCCGTCGTCGATCGCCTGGTGGCTGAAGGACGCCCGGCGATCCTGGTCGGCGGCTCGGGCCTGTATGTGCACGCGACGCTTGACGACTTCGAGTTTCCGGGCACCGACCCCGAGTTGCGCGCCGAGTTGGAGGCGCAGCTCGCCGAGGTCGGGCCGGGTGCCATGCACGCGCGGCTGGCGGTCGCCGACCCTGCTGCCGCCGCGGTGATCCTGCCGTCGAACGGCCGACGCATCGTGCGCGCGCTTGAAGTCATCGAGCTGACCGGTGGGCGGTTCACAGCGACGCTACCGGGACATCGGCCGTATTACCCGCACACGCTGCGCCTCGGCCTTACCGCGGACCGGACGCTGCTCGACGAGCGCATCACGCGGCGAGTGGACGTGATGTGGGAACGCGGCCTGATCGACGAGGTGCGTGCCCTAGAGCAGGTCGGGCTGCGTGAGGGCGAGACGGCCAGCCGTGCGCTCGGCTACAAGCAGGTACTCGCGTTCCTGGCCGGAGAGATCTCGGAGCAGGACGCGCGAGAGCAGACCGTGAAGGAGACCAAGCGGTTCGCCCGGCGGCAGGAGTCGTGGTTCCGGCGGGATCCGCATGTGCACTGGCTTGATCAGGCTGGCGAGCGGCTATTCGAGGCCGCGTTGGAGCTTGTGCGCGGCTGAGGGCGGATTAGGGCAAGGAGCGCTTTAGGCGCTCAGGCTCCGAAGATCCGGCGAGTGTATTCGTTGCCGAAAACGCGCTCGGGGTCTGCCTTATCCCGCACCGTGAGGAAATCCTCGAAGCGCGGATAAGCGGAGGCGATGTATTCACGGTCGCGCGTGTGCAGCTTTCCCCAGTGTGGGCGGCCGTCGTAGGCGACCATGATGGCCTCGGCGTTCTCGAAGTACTCGGTGGGGTTGACGCCCTCGTGCATGTGGAACGCGACGTACGCCGTGTCACGGCCGTGCGCCGTCGAAAGCCACAGCGCGTCTGAGGGGGCGGTGCGTACCTCGATCGGCAGGCTGATCCGCAGCCTGGCACGCTCGATCATCTGGCGCACCTCGCGTAACGCCGAGACCGCTGCCTCACGCGGCAGTGCGTACTCCATCTCCAGGAACTTGAAACGCCGCGGCGACGTGAACACCTTGTCGGAGCGGTCGGTGTAGCTGCGCGCCGACAGGGCCTTCGCGGCGAACCGGTTGATCGTCGGAATGGCGCGTGGCGCACTGCGCCCCGCCTTCAGCAGGCCGGAGAAGAACGTGTTGGCGAGGAACTCGTCCTCGAACCACTCCCTCCCGCGCGGTAACGGCGCCGCTGGCCCGGTGGAGCGGTTGTTGCGCTTGAGCAGCGCGCCCTTGGTGTGCGGGAACCACCAGAACTCGAAGTGCTCGTTCTCCTGCCACAGGTCGTCGAAGGAGTCGAGCGCTACGTCGAGGCTGGTCGGCTCCTCGTGCGCGGACAGCAGGAACGCCCGCTCGGTGCGGAAGGTCACCGCGGTGATCACTCCGATCGCGCCGACGCCGATCCGGGCCGCCTCGAACAGTTCCGGGCGCTCGGTGGCGGAGCAGGCCACGATCGAACCGTCGGCCAGCACGATCTCCAGCCCGGCGACCTGCGCGGCGATGGACGCGCTCGAGCGGCCGGTGCCGTGGGTGCCGGTGGCGATCGCCCCGGCGACCGTCTGCTCCTGGATGTCGCCCAGGTTGGTCAGCGCGAGGCCCTGCTCGGCCAGCAGCTCGTTGAACCGCCGCAGCCCCATCCCGGCCTCGACGGTGACAAGGCCCGACGCCTTGTCCGCGGAACGGGTCCTGGAAAGGTGGTCGAGCCGGATGAGCACGCCGTCGGTGACCGCGGCCGCGGTGAAGGAGTGGCCGCTGCCAGCGGGTTTGACCTTGAGACCCGCGGCGGCCGCCTCGCGCACGGTCTGCGCGACCTCCCGTGTGCTCGCCGGGGTGGCGATGCGCCGCACTTGGGCTTTCTGGTTGCCCGCCCAGTTCGTCCAGGCGCGGGTCGGCGCGGAGGTCGCCTCAGTGCTCACAGCCTCGATAGCCCATCTCATCAGGTCGGCGCGGTTGCCTTGCGGGGGGTAGCCAACGCGACACGCGGCCCGGCGTCAAGGGGCGATTGTGGAATTCCGGTGCTGTCTTACGGGCAATTGCGTCGCACTTTCACACCGCTGGTCATAATGCCGCCCGCGGGCGCGCGATCCGCGCGTGCGAGGATGGCCGCATGCCTTCGGTCAGCCCCTACGAAGCCCTGCTGCTGCTGTCCTTCGGTGGTCCCGAGGGGCCCGACGACGTGGTCCCCTTCCTGGAGAACGTCACACGCGGCCGCGGGATCCCCAAGGAGCGCCTCGTCGAGGTCGGCGCGCACTACTTCCGCTTCGGCGGGGTGAGCCCGATCAACGGTCAGTGCCGGGAGCTGATCGCGGCGCTCGAATACGACTTCGCCGAGCACGGTCTCAGCCTCCCGATTTACTGGGGCAACCGGAACTGGGAACCGTATGTGACCGACACGGTCGTCCGGATGGCTGAGGACGGCGTACGCAGGGCCCTGGTTTTCGTCACCTCGGCGTATTCGTCGTACTCGGGCTGTCGGCAGTACCGCGAGAACCTCACGGCCGCGATGGAGGCGGGCGGTGAGGCGGTCGCCGGGCTGCGGCTTGACCGTATCCGCGCCTACTTCGACCATCCGGGCTTCATCGATCCGATGATCCGATCAACGGTCGAAGCACTCGGTCGGCTGGACGAGTCAGTGCGCGACGAGGCCGAACTCGTCTTCGTCACCCACTCGCTGCCGTTGGTGATGGCGGATTCGAGCCCATATGTGACGCAGCACGAGGCAGTCGCCGAGCTGGTCGCGCAGGGCGTGGAACGCGTGACCGGGGTCGTCGGTCGGCCGCGTTCGCTCACGTATTGCAGCCGCAGCGGACCTCCCAGCCAGCCGTGGCTGGAGCGCGATATCGGCGACCACCTGCGCGAGCGCTCGGCACAGGGGCTGGCGGCCGCGGTCGCGGTGCCGATCGGCTTCGTGTCGGACCACATGGAGGTCGTCTACGACCTCGACACCGAGGCGGCCGGGACGGCGGCGAAGCTCGGGCTGCCGTTCGCCCGCGCGGCCACGGCTGGCGTCGATCCGGTGTTCGTCGCGGCGATCCGCGACCTCGTGCTCGAGCGCGCGGCGCGGGAGCGGGGCGAGCAGCGGGCCCAGAAGGCGCTCAGCGCCCTCGGCACGATGCCGGACGTCTGCCGCGCCGGATGCTGCCCTAACCCGCGCGGCCACCGCCCCGCGCTGTGCGGGATGGACTGAACGTGGCAGGAATGACGGGCACGATGCGGGAGGGACGGGTGTGAGCGTGGGCGTGGATGTGGATCCGTGGCGGCTGCTCGAACTGGCGCGGACAGCCGCCGGTGAAGCGGCACGGCTGCTGATTGAGCGGCGGCCGGCGGACCTCGGCGTCGCGGAGACCAAGTCCAGCCCGACCGACGTGGTCACCGAGATGGACACCGCCGCGGAACAGCTGATCCGGAAGGTGATCCTCGAACAGCGACCCGATGACGCCTTCCTGGGCGAGGAGGGCGGCGCGGACTCGGGACGCAGCACCGTGCGTTGGGTCATCGACCCGATCGACGGGACCGTGAACTACCTCTACGACCTACCGCACTGGTCGGTGTCCGTGGGCGTTGAGGTGGATGGCGTCACGGTAGCCGGTGTCGTCGATGCTCCGCGTCTCGGCGAGGTGTACACGGCAGTACGCGGCGCCGGATCGTGGTGCAACGGCACGAGACTGCGCGTGAGGCCATCGACCGACCTGGCCGGTGCGCTCGTGGCGACGGGCTTCGGTTACCGCGCAGAGCGGCGGCAACGCCAAGGCGTGATCGTCGGCGAGCTGCTACCGCGAGTGCGCGATATCCGCCGCGCCGGTTCAGCGGCCCTGGACCTGTGCGCCGTGGCGGTAGGCAGGGTTGACGGGTACTACGAGCGCGGTACGCACGACTGGGACCGCGCGGCAGGCACGCTGATCGCCACCGAGGCGGGCGCGATCGTCGAAGGCTTCCATGGCCAGTCGGCGAGTGAGGCGATGGTGCTGGCCGCGCCTCCGGGGACCTTTACCGCACTGCATGATGCATTGGTCGAACTTGGTGCGGATGCCTCGGGCTACTGAAAGCGGACAGCTGGCGCGGGGTGGCTGAAAACGGCCGAGCGTCCCGGCGCGACTAGGCGCGGGACGCTCGGTGGAGAGCGACTAGGGGATTGCGGGGGTCAAGCCGCAGTCGGCGTGCTTACGTCCACGCCGTGCTCGGCCGCGATACGAAGCAGGGAGTCCAATTCGCCCTGCTCCACTTGGACCGCATAGGGGTCCTTGGCGGACATCGCGCGACGCAGAGCGGACTGCGTATCGACGATGCGCTGCCGCAGACGAATGGAGAACTCTCCCATGGTTGGCTCCTTGCGCGGGGAGGGGGCGGGCGCTACCGGTGAGGGGCCGGCGATGCGCTGCCCGCAGCCGTGGAGGGTGGGGCTGGTCGGTCGGCTGGACGAGGGTGACTCTGCGGGGTCGGTGCTGCTGGAACGTCGTTCGGGTGGTGCCGCACTCACGCTTTGTGCCCACGCCGCCGTCTCGACGGGTTGAGCCGCATGGGTCACGCCTTCCCGGGCGCCGTCGAAGCCAAACCAACTCCCTCGGCGCCGCCACGGCGTGTCGGAAGGTTTTGACCCTCCCTTTACACGCAGTGCGGGATTCTGCTTTCTTCGAGCCCGAAACCGCAGGCCTGGGACGGCGAGACGCTGGTTTCGCAAAGGTGTACCGAAGGTGAACCGGTCGGGTTCGTGGAGCCTGGACCGGCCGTGAGCGAAGCGGAGGTATGCGGATCATGCGGGTGCTGGTCGTCGAGGACGAGCGGTTGCTGGCCGACGCCATCGCGACCGGTCTGCGCCGCGAGGCGATGGCGGTGGACGTGGTCTACGACGGCGCCGCGGCTTCGGAGCGGGCCGGTGTCAACGACTACGACGTGGTCGTACTCGACCGCGACCTGCCGGCGGTGTCGGGCGACGAGGTGTGCCGGCTGATCGTCGAGTCGGGCGCGGCGACCCGGATTCTGATGCTCACCGCCGCCTCCGACGTGGCCGACCGGGTGGCCGGGCTCTCCCTCGGCGCCGACGACTACCTGGGCAAGCCGTTCGCCTTCGCGGAACTGGTCGCCAGGGTGCGGGCGCTGGGCCGCCGCTCGGTCGCGCCCGTGCCGCCGGTCCTGGAGCGCGCGGGGCTGCGGCTTGATCCGGGGCGGCGTGAAGTGACCCGGGACGGGCAGCCGATCGCGCTCTCGCCGAAGGAGTTCGCCGTGTTGGAGGTGCTGCTGCGCGCGGATGGCACCGCGGTCACCGCGGAACGGCTGCTTGAGAAGGCTTGGGACGAGAACGCCGATCCGTTCACCAACGTCGTGCGCGTTACCGTCATGACCTTGCGCAAGCGGCTCGGCGATCCACCGATCGTGCTTACCGTGCCCGGCGCCGGTTACCGAATCGCTTGAGACAGCGGTGACGAGGTAGATGAGTACTGATCCGCTTGCCCGCACCGTGGTCCCGCTGACTGCGTCAGGCCACTACACGGCCGCAACCGAGGCCGCTCCGCCGCCTGGCCGGCGAGCCGCGAGGCGCGGCTTGACCGTGCGGGCCAAGCTCACGCTGACCTACGGCTCGATGTTCGTCGGCGCCGGCATGCTGCTGATCGCGATCATCTACCTGTTGGTCCTGTGGCGACTCAACCATCCGAAGGCCAATCTGCCGGCCTGGTGCACCGTCACTCCGGCGGATCGGGCTCAGGGCGTCAGGCTGACCCCGGTGCAGAGCGCCCTGTGTACGCGGATGCAGCGCTCAGACACGATGCGCGGCATCCTGATCTCCTCGCTACTCGGACTGGCGCTCACCAGCCTTGCGGCGTTCGGTGTGGGTTACCTCGTCGCCGGGCGCGTCCTACGGCCGCTGAGCCGCGTTACGGCCGCGGCACGGCGTATCGCACACCGGCCGGACGCAGCCGCGCGGACTCGGATCTCCCTCGACGGACCGAGCGACGAACTGCGAGAGCTCGCCGACACCTTCGACGAGATGCTGGACCGCCTCGACCTCGCCTTCCAGAGCCAGCGGCGCTTCACCGGCAACGCCTCGCACGAGCTGCGCACCCCGATCGCGATCAACCGCACCCTGCTCGAGGTGGCGCTCGCGGACCCCGAGCTGTCCCCGCAGACCGAGCAGCTCGCCAGGGCCTTGCTGACGACGAACGAGCGCTCGGAGCGGATGATCGAGGGCCTGCTGGCACTGGCACGCGCGGACAACGCACTCGTCAACCCTGGACCGGTCGATCTCGCGGCCGTCGCCGCACGCGCCGCAGCCCAACACGAGGCCGAGGCGGCGGAACGCGGTGTCGTTCTGCGTACGGACTTCGGCCGAGCGCCCGCGTTCGGCGACAGCGCTCTGCTTGAGCGCGTCGCGACGAACCTGATCCAGAACGGCATGCGGTACAACACACCGGGCGGTTGGGTAGACGTCGTTACGTACGACCAGGGCAGCCACGCTCTGCTCGTAGTGGCCAACACCGGTCCGGTAGTGCCGGATGCCGCCGCCGAGGGGCTGTTCGAGCCGTTCCGGCGGTTGTCGGCACCAGGGAGCGGAGCGCCGGATCCGGCGGACCGCGGCGCGGGTCTCGGGCTGTCCATCGTGCGTGCGATCGTCTCCGCGCACCGCGGACGTATCGCCGTTCAGCCGAGGCCGGAAGGCGGGCTGATCGTGCGCGTCTGGATTCCGGCGCCGCACCTGACGGCTTGAGTCCGGCTCCGGGATCAGCCGATCCGGCGCAGTTCCTTCGCGTACAGCGCACCGTTCGCTACGTACCGTGCCACCGCGTCGTCGAACGCACCCGGACGTACCGCGTCCGGTCGGATCTTGGCCGGGACGCCGAGCGCCATCGCACCGCTCGGTACCTCGGTGCCGGGAGAGACCACCGCTCCCGCGCCGACGAGCGCGCCGCTACGCACGGTTACTCGGTGCAAAAGCACCGAACCGGAACCGATCAGACACCGATCCTCGACGACACAGCCCTCCAGATGGGCAATGTGACCGATTACACATTCCGAACCGATCACGGTCGCGAGTTCTTCCGTCGCATGCACCACTGCGCCGTCCTGAACCGAAGTGCGCTCCCCGACCGTGATGCTTCCATAGTCACCGCGCAGGACCGCGCCGGGCCAAACGGAACTGCCCGCACCCACGCTGACCTGGCCGATCACCACTGCCTCCGGGTGGATGTAGGCCTCGGGGTGCAGGGTGGGAACATGGTCGCCCAACGCGTAGATCGGCATGGGGGCAAGCCTTCCATGACGGGAAGCCGACGGACTTCAGGGGTCGGACCATCCTGCCAGCTCACTCTTTCGGCGGAGACGAGAGGGTGTCGGTTGCATAACACCCCTTGAAGTGCGGCAAAATCTGCGCCTCGGATCGGGCACAAGTCCGGCTCCCGAAACGTTACGTGCCCAGAACCAGAGAACCGCCTGAAGGGGGAGAGGGAGAAATGGCCACCGATTACGACACGCCACGGAAGACCGACGACGAGCTCAACGAGGACTCGTTGGAGGAACTGAAGGCACGCCGGGTAGACAAGACCGCGGCCGTGGTGGACCTGGACGAGAGCGACGCCGAGTCGCTGGAGCTGCCGGGCGCCGACCTGTCCAACGAGGAGCTCAGCGTCCGGGTGCTGCCGCGCCAGGCCGACGAGTTCACCTGCTCCAAGTGCTTCCTGGTGCACCACCAGTCGCAGTTGGCGTACGAGCGCAACGGACAGAGTATCTGCCGGGATTGTGCCTAAGCGGGGAAGGCCGCCGCGGGTACCGGCGGCCTTCGGGCTGAAAGCGCCGTCGAGCGCCTGTGGGTGGGCGCCGGACGCACGCGGCGGTGGTCAGCGCGGGAGCGCGTTGACCACCGCCGCCAGCTGCTTGGGCCGGCGGCTGGAGAGGTAGAGGTAGGGAGTCGGATCCGCAGGGTCGGCGATCTCGACGCGCACCGCGGTCGGGATGTAGCTGCGCAGCAGCATGAACGCCCGCGGATCTGCCTCGTAGGTGCGCAGGGCTCGGGCCCGCTCGGCATTCAGGGCGAGGGCCGTGCCGAGAGCGGAGGCGGGCAGCGTGGCGGGACCGGCCTTGAGCGTCCCGTCCGCGGACACCTCGATCATGGGACGGCCGTAGGCCCGTACCGCCCAGCCGGCCAGCGCCGTCCCCAAGAACAGGCCGAACAGCGACCACCACGGACCCAGCACCAGCAGGATGATCGCGAGGCTCAGCCCGAACAGGAACGCGATCAGCCAGTACGACAGGGGAGCGCGCAGCTGTTCGCGGTAACCGGCGGTGTTGGCGTGCACGGCGTCGGCGGCGCCGTCCACGGGTGTGCTGGGCGTGCTGTCCATGTGCATAGCGTCACATACGTCGTGAGTGCTTCGAGGGCCGCCCCCGCCCGATGCGGGCCGAACTTGACTCGCCGGTAATGTCTCCAGCGTGAGCACACCCGACGTGAGCCAGCCGGCCGGGGTGGCGCCGGACGTCGCCGAGGCGTACGGCGCCGCCCCGATGACGCCCCCGCGCAACGCCCGGCTCCCGCAGCGCCATCCCGAGGCACCGCCGCCGGGCGCCGAGCTCGGACAGCACTACCCGATGTGCTTCGCCTGCGGAGAGCAGCAGCCCAACGGCCTGCACCTGCGGGTGTTCGCCGCCGAGGGCGTCGAGGTCACCGCCGCCTTCGAGGTCGGGCCCGCGCACCAGGGCGCTCCGGGGCTCGTCCACGGCGGCCTGCTCACGCTCGCCTTCGACGAGGTGATGGGCTCGCTGCACTGGCTGATGCGCGTCCCCGCGGTCACCGGCAGGCTGGAGACCGACTTCCTCAAGCCGGTTCCGGTCGGCCGGACCGTGCACTTCTCCGCCCGGTGCGTGGGCGTCCACGGCCGCAAGCTCTACCATCGCGCCGAGGGCCGCCTCGACGGTCCGGACGGGCCGCTGGTCGGGCGGGCCGCCGCGCTGTTCGTCGAGGTGCGCCTCGGGCACTTCACCGAGCACGGCAGGGCCGAGGAGGTCGAGGCGGTGCTGGAGAACCCGGACGGTCACAGGATGCTGCGTGCTTTCGAGGTGAACCCGTGATGGAACGGCTGGAGCCGGCCGAGCTCACCGAGCCGGAGCCGACGAGCCGTGCGGAACCGGCCGGGCAGTCGGGCACGGTCGAGGTGCTGGTCGCCCGGCTCGACCCCGGGCTTCCGCTGCCGAGCTACGCCCATCCGGGTGATGCGGGCGCCGACCTGTGCACAGCTGTGGACGCGGTTGTACAGCCCGGCGAGCGGGTTCTGCTGCCCACCGGAGTGGCGCTCGCGCTGCCGGACGGGTATGCCGCCTTCGTACACCCTCGCTCGGGACTGGCCGTACGCTACGGGGTGGCCTTGGTCAACTCCCCTGGAACGGTGGACGCGGGGTACCGTGGCGAGGTCAAAGTGATCGTGGTCAATCTGGACCGGAACGCCCCCGTGGTGTTCCACCGGGGGGACCGGATCGCCCAACTCGTGGTGCAGCGGGTCGAGCGCGCCCGCTTCCACGAAGTGGCCGAGCTGCCGGAGACGGCGCGCGGCGCGGGCGGGTTCGGCTCCACCGGCCGGTAGTCGCGGCTCCGCGACCCAGAGTCGGACGCGGGCAGCCGCGATCAGTGGTTATCAGGATGGGGAGACGAGGACGATGTTCCGACGGCGAGGGCGCGACGCGGACACGGGGCCGGAGGACGGCTTCGACGAGTCGGCCGACGACGCCTACGAGGACGCGCAGGACGGCCCCCGGCGAGCCCGCGGCGAGGCGGCGGGCTCCTCCGGCCGCGAGGACGGTCCGTGGGACGCCGCGGAGCTCGACGACCCCCACGACGGCCGGATCGACTTCGGCGGCCTGCTCATCCCGGCCACCGGCAACATCCGGGCCGAGATGACCGACCAGGGGCAGCTGGTCGCCATCCAGATCGAGCTCGGCCAGAGCGCGATCCAGGTCAACGCCTTCGCCGCGCCGCGCACCGAGGGCATCTGGTCGGACGTGTGCGACGAGATCGCGGTGGAGATCACCAAGCAGGGCGGCATCGTGGACCGCGGCTCCGGGCAGCTCGGCGCCGAGCTGCGCGCCCGCGTGCCGGTGCGGCTGCCCGACGGCAACCAGGGCATCCAGGTCATGCGTTTCGTCGGAGCGGACGGCCCGCGCTGGTTCCTGCGCGGCGTGGTCTACGGGCTCGGCGCCGTGCAGCCGGAGGCCGCCGCGGCGGTGGACCGGGTGTTCCGGCAGATCGTGGTGGTGCGCGGTACCGAGGCGATGGCCCCGCGCGACCCGATCCCGCTGGCCATGCCCAAGAACGCGCAGCCGGCCGACGTCGAGCCGGGCGAGGAGATCCAGGCCTCGCCGTACAGCGGCGGGCTGAACCCGTTCGAGCGCGGCCCGGAGATCACCGAGGTCCGCTGACGCCCGGCCCCTGACGCCTTGCCGCCGCGATCACCTGTCATCCGCCGCTGACCAGCGCGGCGGGGAGTCCGGACGCTTCGAAGTCGCTCGGATTCTCCGCCGCCGCCCGAGGTCGGGCTACGATGCACGGCATGCCAGCTTTCCCTCCACCCGAGGCGGCTCCGCCCGTTTTCACCACCCCCGAACCCGGTGCGGCGCCCCCGGTCGGCGGTGGGACGCACGACGCCGCCGTAGTGCCAGAGCCGCGGTACGCCGTCGGGGCTGAAGCCGGCACCGAAGCGGCCGAGGACGCGGCGGGCGCGCAGCGCGCCGCGGCGTATCAGGAGTCGATCCTCGCCGCCTTCGGCGGAAAGCGCGGCCTGGCCGAGACCGGTCTGCCGACCATCGTGTTCATCGGTGTCTATACCGCGACCACCAGCCTGAACGCCTCGCTGTGGTCGGCCGTCGCGGTCGCCGTCGTGCTCACCGTCGTGCGGATCCTGCAAAACGACAAGCTCCAGCACGCGCTCGGCGGACTGCTCGGCGTGGCGGTAAGCGTGGCCTTTGCGAAGTTCACCGGGCAGGCTAAGAACTTCTACCTACCGGGCGTGCTGCTCAACCTCGGCGAGGCGCTGCTGTTCAGCACCAGCGCGCTCCTGCGCTGGCCGATCGTCGGCGTGGTCATCGGCCCGATCACCGGCGAGATGACCGCCTGGCGCGGGCAGCCCGAGCGGCTTAAGGCATTCACCGTCTCCACCTGGCTGCTCGCCGCCATGTTCGCACTGCGGGTGGCGATCGAGGTGCCGCTGTACCTCTCCGACCAGCTCACCGCCCTCGGCGCGGCGAAGGTGGTGCTCGGCTACCCGCTCTACCTCTCGGTCGCGTTCGTCTGCTGGCGGATCATCAGAAAGGCGCCGCTGCCCGCGGGGGCGGCGACGCCTTCGAGCTGACGGGCCGAGTGGCCCCTTCGAGCTAGTCAGTAGGCCCGCTAGCCGGCGGCCTCGTCCGAGAGCAGCTCCTCCAGCTGCTGCTCGCGGTCCGGCGCCGCGACGAACAGCAGCTCGTCGCCGGCCTCGAGCGGATTCTCCGGGCTGGGCACCAGCACCCGGCCGCCGCGCAGCACCGCGACCAGCGCGGTGTCCTCCGGCCAGATCACTTCGCCGATGCCGGTGCCCACCAGCCGGGCGTTCGCCGGCAGGGTGAGCTCCACCAGGTTCGCGTCGCCCTGGCTGAAGCGCAGCAGCCGCACCAGGTCGCCGACCGAGACAGCCTCCTCGACCAGCGCCGACATCAGCCGCGGGGTGGAGACGGCGACGTCCACGCCCCAGGCGTCGTTGAACAGCCACTCGTTCTTCGGGTGGTTGACCCGGGCCACCACGCGCGGCACCCCGTACTCGGTCTTGGCCAGCAGCGAGACCACCAGGTTCACCTTGTCGTCCCCGGTGGCGGCGATGGCCACGTTGCAGCGCTGGAGGCCGGCCTCGTCCAGCGAGGCGATCTCGCAGGCGTCGGCGAGCAGCCACTCGGCGCGCGGCAGCTCGTCCACCGCGATCTGGTGCGGCTCCTTGTCGATCAGCAGCACCTCGTGGCCGTTCTCGATCAGCTCGACGGCGATCGAGCGGCCGACGTTGCCCGCTCCGGCGATGGCGACGCGCATCAGTGTTCCGGTCCCTTCGCGAAGATCTCCTCGACCTTGGGCAGCTCGGCGGCGAGCAGCGCCACGTGCGCGAGGTCGCCTTCCTGGAGCACCGTGTCGCCTCCGGGCAGCACCCCGTGCCCCAACCGCGTCAGCGCCGCGATACGCACCCCGGCGGCCTCCTCGAGCCGGGAGACCCGGTGGCCGACCCAGTTCGGGCTCAGGTGCACCTCGGCGAGCACGACCGCGCCGGAGGGGTCGCGCCAGTGCTCGTCGGCCCCGCTGGGCAGCAGCCGGCGCAGCATCTGGTCGGCGGTCCAGCGCACCGTCGCCACCGTGGGGATGCCGAGGCGCTGGTAGATCTCCGCCCGGCGCGGGTCGTAGATGCGGGCGACCACGTTCTCCACCCCGAAGGTCTCCCGGGCCACCCGCGCCGCCAGGATGTTGGAGTTGTCCCCGCTGGAGACCGCCGCGAAGGCCCCGGCCTCCTCGATGCCCGCCTCGATCAGGGTGTCGCGGTCGAAGCCGGTGCCGGTCACCCGCCGGCCGGTGAACCCGGTGCCGAGCCGGCGGAAGGCGTTCGGGTCCTGATCGACCACCGCGGCCGAGTGGCCGAGGTCAGCCATGCTCAGCGCCAGCGTGGAGCCCACGCGTCCGCAGCCCATGATCACGATATGCAACTGCCCGGTCTCCTAGGTCATTCGGCTCTGCGGAGGTTCTACGGTCTACATCTGCCTACGCCGGCTTCGGCCGTCGTGCGGCGGTCCGCGCGGGCTTCCTGCCGGTTCGTGTCTATCATCCGCCCGCCGCCGGTCCCAGGGTGGGGTTCGGCGGCGGTCCAGCGGCCGCACCGCAGGTTCTACCCTGGTGGATGAGCCGCTTCGCAGCGGTCACACCCCGTGGTAGATCGGATCACCCGTGCCAGCTCGCCAAGCCTCCCGCTCCTCCCGTACGAACCCGTCCGCCAGCCGCTCCGGCGATGAGCGTCCTGCCGCGCAGGACACCGGACGCAGCCTGGTGGGGGAGCGCTATGAGGTGCAAGTCGGTGCGGTAGCGCACGGCGGATTCTGCGTCGCGCGGCACGAGGGTCGTGCGATCTTCGTGCGTCATGCGCTGCCGGATGAGCGTGTCGTCGTGGAAGTTACAGAGGGTGCGGAGAACGACCGCTTCCTGCGTGCCGACGCAGTCGAGGTCCTGGAATCCTCGCCCGACCGCGTTAAGGCACCGTGCCCGTACTCCGGGCCGGGCCGTTGCGGCGGCTGCGATTGGCAGCACGTCACGCCGGAGGCACAGCGGCGGCTCAAGGCGGCCGTGGTCGCCGAGCAGTTGAGCCGGCTGGCGAAGATCGACCGTGAAGTTGTGGTCGAGGAGGTGCCCGGCGCGCCCGACGGCCTGGGCTGGCGTAGTCGCGTTCAGTTCGCCGTGGACGATGAAGGGCGCGCAGGGCTGCGTAAGCACCGCTCGCATGAGATCATCCCGGTGGACCATTGCGTCATCGCCACGCCCGAGGTCGAGCAGGTCGGCGTTGAGGCGCATCGCTGGCCGGACATGGCAGGCGTGGAAGTCATCGCGGCGACCGGGTCGTCCGACCGCGCGGTCGTCGTCACACCGCAGCCGGGTCAGCGTGTCCCGTTCGTCGAACTCGACGTCCCGGTGTCTGTGCTGCGTGGCGACGGCAAGGGTGGCACGCAGCGCATCCACGGTCGCGGGCACGTGCGTGAAGTCGCGGCGGGGCGCACGTGGAAGGTCAGCGGCTCAGGGTTCTGGCAGGTACACCCCGCCGCGGCCGACACGCTGACCGAGGCCGTCATGCAAGTCGTGAAACCACAGCCCGGAGAGACCGCGATGGATCTCTACTGCGGCGTCGGCCTGTTCGCCGCGGGCCTGGCCGAGGCGGTCGGCGGGGACGGCGAGGTGGTGGCGGTCGAGTCCGACCCGCTCGCGCTGGCCGACGCCGCCGCCAACCTGGCGGGCCTGGACCAGGTCGTGCTGGTCCAGGAGCGGGTGGACCGGGCGCTGGCCCAGGCCCCGGAGGGGTACGAGGCCGAGATCGTCGTGCTCGACCCGCCGCGCTCCGGCGCCGGACGCGCCGTGGTCGCGGGGATCGCGGCCGCGCGGCCCCGCGTCGTCGCCTACGTCGCCTGCGACCCGGCGGCGTTCGCCAGGGACGTCGCCTACTTCGCCGAGCACGGCTACGCGCTGGCCGATCTGCGGGCGTTCGACCTGTTCCCGATGACGCACCACGTCGAATGTGTGGCGACGATCGTCCCCGCGGCTCGGTAGTATCCGAGGTGGCGGGCCGCGACTGGCGCTTCGGCGCAGTGCATTGGATGAGCGCAGTGCGATGGCCGACTAGGTGGACCTAACCACCGGGGAACGGCCCGCCGTAACGAGTGGGCACCGTGCGCCTGGGTGTTCGCCGCCACCGCGCCCTGAATATCAGCGAACGATGGAGGCAGGCACATCATGCACGAGCCCACCACCCCACATCTCGCCGCGTCCGATCCGGAGATCGCCGGACTGGTCCAGGCCGAGGCGCGCCGCCAGTTCGAGAAGATCCGGCTGATCCCCTCCGAGAACTACGTCTCCACCGCGGTCCTCGAGGCCACCGGAACGGTGCTGACCAACAAGTACTCCGAGGGCTATGCCGGAAAGCGCTACTACGAGGGCCAGCAGGTCATCGACCCGATCGAGACCATCGCCGCGGAGCGGGCGAAGGCGCTGTTCGGCGCCGAGCACGCCAATGTGCAGCCCTACTCGGGCTCACCCGCGAACCTCGCGGTCTACCTGGCCTTCCTGACTCCCGGCGACACCATCCTGTCCATGGACCTGCCGATGGGCGGCCACCTGACCCACGGCTCGCCGGTCTCGATCACCGGCAAGTGGTTCCGTCCGGTGCACTACGGCGTGCGCCGCGAGACCGGCCGGGTAGACATGGACGACGTGCGCGAGATCGCGCTGCGCGAGCGGCCCAAGATGATCATCTGCGGCGGCACCGCCATCCCGCGCACCATCGAGTTCGCCGCGTTCGCCGAGATCGCCCGCGAGGTCGGCGCGATCCTGCTGGCGGACATGGCGCACATCGCCGGCCTGGTCGCGGGCGGGGCGCACCCCTCGCCGGTCGGCCACGCCGACGTGATCTCCACCACGACGCACAAGACCCTGCGTGGCCCGCGCGGCGCGATGCTGCTGTCCACCGCCGAGCACGCCAAGGCGATCGACAAGGCGGTCTTCCCCGGGCTCCAGGGCGGACCGCACAACCACACCACCGCGGCCATCGCGGTGGCCCTGCGGGAAGCGGCGCAGCCCTCGTTCAAGGACTACGCGGCCAACGTGGTGGCCAACGCGCAGGCGCTCGGCGAGGCGCTGGCGGAGCGCGGCTTCGACCTGGTCTCCGGCGGCACGGACAACCACCTGCTGCTGGTGGACCTGACCAACAAGGGCGTGACCGGCAAGGTCGCCGCCAAGGCGCTGGACGCCGCCGGGATCGAGCTGAACTTCAACACCGTCCCGTTCGACCCGCGCCGTCCGTTCGACCCCTCAGGCCTGCGGCTCGGCTCGCCCGCGATCACCACCCGGGGCCTGGGCGCCAAGGAGATGCCGCAGGTCGCGGCCTGGATCGACGGCGCGGTCGCGGTCGCCGCGCGGGCCGGTTCGCTGGACGCGCTGGCCGAGCCGGAGGCGGCCGGGGAACTTGGGCGGATCGCCGCGGAAGTCAGGGAACTGCTGACCGGTTTCCCGATGCCCGGATGGACCGTGCAGGACTGAACCCGCGCAGGACCGGACGGACGAAACGGTCGGGGCCGACGTGGTCGGTCCCGGCCTGTTCAGTGTGGTCTAAGCCTCATCGCCGCACAGGTTTGAGCCGCTGACCTGCGGGCGCGTGAAGACCTCCGATGTCGGAGCAACGGATCAGGACACAGTTTCCGCGGAGGACTTGGCGGTTATGGCCCTGTGACCCTATCGTTATCAGTGCTCCGCCTAGGCGTGGAGCCGCCGGGACCGGTGCGCCCGGGTGCGTGCGTTCCCAACCCTGAGCGGGGAACGCCCGCCACCGGGTGTGAGCCGAAGGACGGCCCTGGCGACGACGTCGGATTGAGCCTCCGGCTGTGCGGACACGTGGATAGTAGGGCCGCGGCGGGTAACCGTCGCGGCCCTCAGCGTTTCCGTGTCCGAGTCGCAACATCCCGCCTGGATACATAGCCGTTGTCAGCAGCGGGCGCGACCATGGTTGCATGCAACGTCCACCGCCGCTGCCGATGCGGCACGCGCCGTCGGTCCTGCACGTGGACATGGACGCGTTCTACGCGGCGGTCGAGCAGCGGCACAAGCCGAGCCTGCGCGGAAAGCCGGTCATCGTCGGCGGCGTGGGGCTGCGCGGCGTGGTGGCCACGGCTAGTTACGAGGCGCGGGCTTTCGGCGTGCGTTCGGCGATGCCGACCGCGCTGGCCCGCAGGCTGTGCCCGAACGCCGCGTATCTGTACGCGCGCTTTCCCGCGTACCACGCCGTGAGCATGGTGGTGATGGAGGTGCTGCGGGAGCTCTCGCCGCTGGTCGAGCCGGTCAGCCTCGACGAGGCGTTCGTGGATCTCGCCGCGATGCCAGACGGCGCGCCTCAGGACGCGGTGCAGGTGCGGGAGGTGGCCGAGAGCCTGCGCGCACGCATCACAGAGCGGACCGGGCTGACGGCGTCGGTCGGCGCCGGGACGTCGAAGCTGATCGCGAAGATCGCCTCCGACGCTGAGAAGCCGGACGGCTGTGTAGTCGTCCCCGTCGGCGGCGAGCTGGACTGGCTCGACCCGCTGCCGGTGCGCGCGCTCTGGGGCGTCGGGCCGGCCACCGCGGACCGGCTGCGCCGGATCGGGATCGGCACCGTCGCGCAACTGCGGGTGCTCACCGAGGCGGATCTGGTCGGCCTGCTCGGCGTGTCCTGGGGCGGGATGCTGTTTCGGTTGGCCCGGGGCGTGGACGCGCGTGCCGTCGAGCCCGAGCGTCCGACAAAGTCGATCAGCGCCGAGGACACGTACCCGCATGACCTGGCCGACCGCGCCGCGATGCGCGCCGCCGTCACCCAGTTGGCGGAGCGCGTGGTCCGCAGGTTGCGTGCGTCCGGGCACACCGGCCGCACTGTGACCGTCAAGGCGCGCGGCCATGACTTCACGACCGTCACCCGCTCGGAAACCCTCGGCGCGCCGACGGATGACGGCCGGATCGTCGTCGAGACGGCGGTCAGACTCCTGGACGACGCGGTACCGGCCGCCACGGTCACTTCCACGGGCATTCGGCTGCTGGGCGTCGGAATGTCAGGGCTTGCCGACTATGCACAGGGGGATCTGATCTCTGAGTTGGATGAAGGGGTAACGGTCGAGGCCGACGCCGAGGTGGTGGAGGTGGAGGGAGCGGAGGCCGGGAGCTCGACGATACCCGCCGTCACGCTGTTCGGGCCGACGCCCGTGGAGGAGGGCGCGGCGCGTCGATGGCTGGCCGGGCAGGACGTACAGCACGCGGAGCGCGGTCGCGGCTGGGTGCAGGGGGCCGGAGTCGGCCGGGTGACCGTTCGGTTCGAGGGGCCCGGCACTGAACCGGGGCGGATCGGTACCTTCCGTGCCGACGACCCCGACCTTGAACCGATCGACGCGGCGCAGGTGGCGCGTGAAGCTCTTGCACTGCTCGAGGCCTAGCGCCTCACACAGCCATGCTGATCGATAACGCATCGGGAACGCCCTGGGCTAGCACTAGGCTTGAGCCGTGGTTACCGACCGCACGAACCCGAGGAGCTCGGTGCGTACCGCCGTCGTGTGGGACGTACTGCGCTCAGCCTTAGAGACGATCAAGCGCGAGCCCGCCCCCGGCGAGCTCGACGCGGGAATCGCGGTGCCCTTAGACGTCGTGGATGTCGGGGGCGGCACCGGCGGGTTCGCGGTGGCGCTCGCGCGGCTCGGGCACCGCGTAACGGTCATCGATCCGAGCCCTGACGCGCTGGCCGCCCTCGAACGCCGCGCCGCCGAGGCGGGGGTGTCCGGCTCGGTGCGCGCAGCGCAGGGGGACCTGGCCACGGTGATCGGCGTGCTCGACCGCGAATCGGCGGACGCGGTGCTCTGCCACGGCGTGCTGGAGTTCGCGGACGACCCGGCGCAGGGCTGCCGCGCCGTGTACGACCTGCTGCGACCCGGCGGAATCGCCAGCCTGCTCACGGCGAACCGCACCGCGGTCGTGCTCGCCCGCGCGCTCGGCGGCCACGTGGCCGAGGCGCTGACCGCGCTGCGCGACTCGGACGGCCGATTCGGCGCCCACGATCCGGTCCCGCGCCGGTTCGGCGAGCAGGCGCTGCGGCAGCTGGTCGAGCAGGCCGGGCTGAACGTACGTTCGGTGCACGGCGTGCGGATCTTCGCCGACCTCGTGCCGGCGTCCGCCGCCGACCCCGCGGGCGGCGCCGGGCAGGGCGCCGGCGTCGGCGACCTGCTGGCCCTGGAAGCGGCCGCGTCGGCGCTGCCGGAGTTCCGGGCGATGGCCACGCAGCTGCATCTGCTGGCGGGCCGGGACGGTTGACGAAACGTCATGTGGCACAGGTGACCCGGCAGTCGCAGAAGCTGCTGGTGCGGGGGGAAAATTGGGCAGCGGCGTTCCACACACGGGGGGCCCTGCCTATCCTTGACTTCAAGAGGTGTTGGTCGTCAATCACCGCCCTCGCCCCGCCAGAACCAGCGAGGAGGACCCCGTGCCGCTGTCCGAGCATGAGCAACGGCTGCTCGAGCAGATGGAGCGGGCGCTGCACGCCGAGGACCCGAAGTTCGCGTCCGCGCTCCAAGGCGACAAGCTGCGCCGGAGAATGCGCCGCAAGGTGGTCCTGGCTGCCGTCGGAGCGCTCGCGGGCGGTGCGCTGATCGGGTACGGCATCGTGGTCAGGCGGGCCGCGATCGACGTGGCCGGCGGGGTCGTCGTGCTCGTGTGCGCATGGCTGGCTTGGGCCATCTGGCGCAAGGTCCCGGCGCCGGGGCAGATCGTGCCGGCGTTCCGGCTGCGGCCGCAGCGCAAGCGCAGGTCTGGCACTTTCATCCAGCGGATGGAACTGCGGTGGCAGAACCGCCGCGAGAGGGATGGGTTCTAGTTTCTAGAGCCGAGGCACTAGGTCCCCAACCCTAGGGAAGAGCCCAGTACGTCCTGACGGCCTAGTCCTCGCGCTGCTCCGGGCGGCGGCCGGTGCGGTAGATCGATGCGGACATCCGTTCGCGGCTGTCCCGCAGCCTGGCCAGCGAGGACGAGGGCAGGATGGCCGCCTTGATCCGGTTCGCACGCGTGGCGTGCTCGGCCAGCGCTGACCGCAGGGTGCGCAGGTCCCGGGGCAGGGCCCGTAGCGTCGGCTGGTCGTAGTGCAGGTTCGCGGAGTATCGGGCCTGCTCGGTCAGCGTCGTCACCCGGCCGATCGCCTCGGTGGCCTCGGCGTCCATGCGCGCGGCGGTGGTCAGGCGCGAGGCGGCTTGGCGCGGCGTGTCGCTTTCGACCCAGGTGTAGCCGAGGTCGTCCGCGCATTCGCGCAGCTCGGTCCACGCCGCGAGAGCGATCGTCGCCATCGGCGACGCCGGGGAGCGGTTCTGTCCCTGCCGCCAGCGTCCGCCGGTCGGCGGCGGCGTTTCCGGGACCTCGCCGCGCGCCGCTCGCGCGAGGTAGCGTTCCGCCTGCTTGACCAGGACGCGCCGCTTGCGTCGGCGGCCGAGCCGGCCGAGCGCGGGAACCGCCGCCAGGATGAGCAGGACCAGCACCGTGAGCTTGCCGCCGATCTGCGCGGCGCTGCCGGTCAGGAACCAGCTCTGGAACCAGCGGGGGACCACGCCGAACGGGCCCCAGGACCCGAACGGCCTCGGCGCGGGCAGCAGGTCGCCGGGGTCCTGGCCCTCGCAGCCGCCGGAGATGCGGCGGATCTGCGCGGCGCACTGGCTGGACTGGGCGCTCGGGTTCCCGGTCGGGTTCAGCGTGTTGCCGGACGCCGTGCCGGTGGGGCGCAGCTGGTTCTGGTCGGCCAGCGTCCACGAGGGCTGGCTGCCGCGGCCCGAGGACTGGATGGTCGGCGTCGGCTCGAACCTGATCCAGCCAAGGCCGTTGAAGTAGAGCATCGGCCAGGCGTGCGCGTCGTGCGAGGTGACGGTGTAGGTCCCGTTCGACTGCGCCGTGCCCGGGGTGAAGCCCACCGCGACGACCGCCGGGATGCCGAGCGCGCGGGCCATCGCCGCCATCGCCCCGGCGAACTGCTGGCAGAACCCCTTGCGGTCCTTGAGGAAGGCCTCGATCGCGGAGTTCCCGTCACCGGCCGGGACCTGGAGGCTGTAGCTGAACTTCGTCAGGAAGTAGTTCTGAAGCGCCAGCGCCTTCGTGTACGGCGTCGCCAAGCCCGCGGTGATCCGGTCGGCCGTGGCCTTCACGGCGGCCGGGAAGTTCTCGGGCAGCCTGAGGTAGCGGACGAGCGAGGGGTCGTACGGTCCGGACGACGCGTTCACCTGGTCGGCGGTGGGAATCACGTCGGTGCTGGTCACCACGTACTTCTGGCCGTTGCGTGAGCGGGCTGTGGAGTCGCCGGGCACGATCTCGAGCGTGCTCGGGTCGTAGAGCGGCTGGATGATCCCGCTGATGTGCGACGGCGCGTACGGCGCCGGGACGGCGCTGAAGGCGAAGTCCGCGATGACCGAGATCTCGGTGGTGACCTGGTTCTGCTTGATGCCTGAAGCCGTCAGGCCGGGAATGGCGACGTGTGCGTTCGCGTCGAGCGGGTTCGACGGTACCGAGGCGGTGGTCCAGCTGTTGCCGTCGAACTTGTCGAGCACCGACATCTGTAGGTAGTCGGCCCGTACGGTGCTCGAGTTGGTGGTGTAACGCAGCAACGGCGTCGCGGTCGTGGATGTCAGCGAGCTGCGCAGGTCGATGCTCTGCTTGATGCTGATGGTGCCGCCGCCGGTGCCGTTGCCGCCGGTGGTCTTGATCACTGCGGGCAGCGTCGGGATGAACCAGGGCAGCACCAGCGCGGCGGCGACCGCGGTGGTGGTGATCCGGCGGGACAGCGAGCTGTGCGGGTTGTTGGCCGGGCCGGAGAGCTCGCCGGGCACGCGCGCCGGGCCGCCGAGGGCGCGGCCCCAGCGGCTGAGCCGGTCGTGGCCCTCCGCGCTGACCAGCGACAGGTATCCGATCGCGGAGACGGTGAACGCCAGCCAGCTCATCCCGCCGGGAAGGCGGGTCGCCGGGATCAGGTAGACCGCGAGCAGCGGCACCCCCGCCAACACCGCGCGCCGGTAGGTGACCGCGAGCGCGTCGATCAGGATCGCGAAGGCGGCGCAGGAGATGGCGAGGATCGTGGTGATCCCCGGGCTCGCGGCGGCGGGCGGCGACTCGTGCATGATGTCGGCGTTCCCGGCGGCGATCTGGTCGCCGAGCTCGCGCAGCGCCCCCGGGCCGGGGATGAACAGGGCGATCGCGCTGTCCGAGGCGCGCAGCAGGGTCACCGCCAGCAGCGCGGCGACCAGTTGGGCGAAGATCACCACGAGCCGGGGCAGCCGCGCGGTGCGGGCCAGGTGCCCGGCGGCGCCGATGACGAGGATCAGCGCGAGGCAGACGGAGATCCACGGCCCGCTGCGTACCAGCCGCTCCAGGCCGAAGACGGCCGCGGCGGTCGCCAGTCCGGCCGCGACGGTCAGGCGCAGCGGGGCGTTCGGCGCTTCGGTCATCGCGCGGCCTCCCCGATGCTGCCGGTGCCGATGCCGGTCGCCGCGGGCACGGTGTCGATCGGGACAGTGTTGATCGGCCCAGCGTCGATCGAGGCAGTGCCGACTCGCGCGGCCGCGTGCCGCGACGCGATCTGCCACAGCTCCGGGAAGCGGTCGCCGGCACGCACGACGACGACCTGCCAGCCGCCCGCCTCGAGCATCGCGGCCGCGTGCCGCTGGTTGTCCGCGAAACCCGGCGGCAGCACGACCGGCGCGCCGCCGGCCCAGGTCAGCGTGTCCAACACGAACGCGACGGCGCTCGCCATGGCCGGCTTGGCTCGGGCCAGGTCGGACGCGTCGGTGCCGGTGAGGGTGCCGAGAAATGCGATGATCAGACTGTCGCCGGTGTCGTCCGTGCTGCTCTGACCCAGCGTGAGCCCGACCGCGTGCACCGGCTTGAGCACGGCGAGCGTGTCCAGCACGGCGTCCTCGCTGTCGGTGAGGATCGGGCCGGATCCGTTGCCCGTGCTCAGATGCACCGTGTACCCGTTGTGCAGCAGGTGGATCGCGCTGCTCGCGGCGGCGGACACGGCCCACTCCAACGAGGCGGTGGGACCGGTGCCGCGATGCGCACCGGCGCGATTGTCCAGCAGGATCGTGCACCGGCTGTGCCAAGTCTGTTCCTCGCGGCGCACCATCATCTCGCCGCGGTGCGCGGTGGCCCGCCAGTGAATCCGGCGCAGTTCGTCGCCGTGGCGGTACTCGCGCACACCGACGTCGTCCTCACCCGCCGCCGCGGCGTGCGCGGCGCGGCCGTCCCCGTGACCGGCCCACACCGTGCCGAGCGTGATCGCGGGCAGCTGCTCGACCTTCGGCGCGACGGTCAGCGTGTGCTGTGCGGTGAACGAGCGGGTCAGCTCGAACAGGCCGAGCGGGTCGGCGCTGCGTAGGGTCAGCGGACCGAGCGGGTAACGCCCCCGGCTGTCCGAGCGGACGCGGTAGGCGACCCGTCGGCTGCCTCCCGGCTCGATCCGGCGCAGAATGAACCGCGGCCGCGAACCGAGCGTGTACGGTACCTGATCCTCGACGAGCAGCGGCGCGCTCGGCAGCCGCGCGGCGTTCTCCAGCCGCAGATGCACGCGAGCCGGAGAGCCCACGGACACCCGGGCCGGTTCGAGGCTGCGGCGGCACGCGATGCGGTACCGGGACGCCGAGGTGATCCCGGCGGCCGCGACGGGCAGCGCGATCAGCAGGATCGCGACCCGCAGCAGCGGGCCGTAGCCGAGCAGGATCGCGCATGCCGCCGAGGCGAGGCCCGCGGAAAGGAAGGCGCGCCCACGCGTCGTCAGCCCGGAGGAGAAGGTCTTCAGGGAGGAGCGCAGCACCGACTGCGGCCGACCGTTCATCATCGCCATCGCCGGTCACCTCCGCAGTGCGCGCCGCGCGGGCTCATCGCGTGCGCCGCGGAGCCTGGCCGTCGATCGGGATCTGCTCGAGCAGGTCGGCGACGATCTGCTCGGGGCTGCGCCGGGCGACCCGCGCCTCGGCGGTCGGGATCAGCCGGTGCGCGAGGACCGGAACGGCGAGCGCCTTGATGTCGTCGGGCAGCACGAACTCGCGGTCCTCGAGCGCGGCCTTAGCCCGCGCGGCCCGCACCAGGTGCAGCGCGGCGCGCGGCGAGGCACCGAGCCGGACGTCACCCGCCGAACGCGTCGCCGTGACGAGATCGATGACGTACCGCTTGATGTCGTCGGAGACGTGCACGGTGCGTACCGTCTCGATCAGCTTGACCAGATCATGCGTATCGGCGACCGGCAGCAACTCGTCGAGCGGGTTGGTCGTGCTGTGTCCGTCGAGCATCCGCAGTTCCGCGGCAGGGGCCGGGTAACCCATAGCGATGCGGGCCATGAAGCGGTCGCGCTGCGCTTCAGGCAGCGGATAGGTGCCCTCCATCTCGACCGGGTTCTGCGTGGCGATGACCATGAACGGCGTCTCCAGCGGGTAACGCACGCCGTCTACCGTCACCTGCCGCTCGCCCATGCACTCCAGCAGCGCCGACTGCGTCTTCGGCGAGGCGCGGTTGATCTCGTCGCCGAGTACGATGTGCGCGAAGACCGCCCCGGGCTTGAACTCGAACTCCCGCTGCTGCGGATCGAAGACCGTCACCCCGGTCACGTCGGAGGGCAGCAGGTCGGGGGTGAACTGGATGCGCCGCACGGTGCAGTCGATGGACCGCGCCAGCGCCTTGGCGAGCATAGTCTTTCCGACGCCGGGCACGTCCTCGATCAGCAGATGCCCCTCGGCCAGCAGCACGGTCAGCGCCAGGCGCACCACCTCGCCCTTGCCTTCGATCACCGACTCGACCCGCTCGCGGATGCGGTCGGTCACCTCGGAGAGCCGATCGAACCCATCCCGTGTGGGCATGGTGCGCTCGGGCGCCGTGTGCTGCGGTATGCCGCCTTCGTGCGCCTGCATGCTGCCGGGCACCGGGCCCTCCCCTCGGTTCACGGCCACATCTCCGTCGGGGGCCGTTGGGGTCATCTTGCCCGATGGCCACCGTCTGTGTGCAAGACCTTGGAAGCGCCTTTCAGCGTGTGCTTAAGCAAGTGCTCAGCGCTGAACCGAACGCTGATCCAATCCGTGCCCCGGGCCCTGCCCGCCGGGGAGCGCGAACGGAGGTGAAGTGGAGCACTCGCCCGGCGTAGTGGGCGGTTTGTGGAGTAGAGTGGAGGGAAGTGGAGGCTGCGTGGGACGCGGTGGCTTGAACACAGCGACTTGAATCACGACGTCTTGACCTAGGGGTCGTGACGTCAAGCCGCGTGGAACGGTGCGCGGGAGTCGTGAATGCGCACCGCCGGGTCCCGTACGGAACCGTCCGCTGACCGTCTCGTCCGCTGCGCGGCGGTCCGTCCCGGCCCGGTGGGAGGCGCCGAATGTTCCTCGGCACCTTCGTCCCGCGCCTGGACGACAAGGGCCGGCTGATCCTGCCGGCCCGGTTCCGCGAGGAGGCGGCCCGGATCGACGGAACGGAGCGGCTGGTGATCACGAAGGGGCAGGAGCGCTGCCTGGCGGTGTGGCCGGCGTCGGCGTTCGCCGAGGCGGCCGACCGTATCCGCCGCGCCCCGTCCGTGGGCCCGCTGGCCTCGCCGCGCGCGGTCCGCGACTACCTGCGAGTGCTCTACGCGGGCGCCAGCGAGCAGAGCTTTGACAAGCAGGGCCGGATCACCCTGCCGCCCGCGCTGCGCGAGTACGCCGGGCTGACCTCCCAGGTCGCCGTGGTCGGCTCGGACACGCACTTCGAACTCTGGGACGCCGAGGCCTGGGAGCGCTACCTCTCCGCCAAGGAGCCGGCCTTCGCCGACCTGGACCAGGACGACCTGTTCCGGGGGGTGAGCGAGCTGCCCTGACCGGACCTGACACGCCGCGGCCGCAGGCCTCCACCCGCTCACCCGCGTTCTGAAGCCCCTTCCCCGGTTCCAGAGCGTCCGTGAGTACATCCGAGCGGGCGGGGACCTGCGG
>JBKOWZ010000213.1:0-9324 GCA_046724665.1 Actinomycetota bacterium | reverse complement strand
CATCAGCCACGGCGACCTGGTCCGCAACAACCCCGACCAGACCATGACCGTCGACCCCTGCAACCTCCAACTCCTCTACCAAGGCAAGAACCCCAGCGCCGGCGGCGCCTACGACCAACTCCCCTGGCGCCCAGGCCTGCTCACGCTCCAGCACTAGCCGATTCCGCCTGACCGACACATCTCGGGGAGGAGCCCCAGCCGTTGAACGGCTGGGGCTCCTCCCCACTTACATGCTCAGCTTCTCTGTGGAGTCACGCTAGCTGCGAGCGCATGCCTATCCGAGGGTCCATTGCTGGTTGCTGCCGCCGTTGCACGACCACAGCTCGACAAGGGCACCGTTCGCGGTCGAAGCCCCGGTCACATCCAGGCAGAGGTTCGACTGCACACCGGTGATGGTGCCGTTCGAATTGATGTTCCACTGCTGGTTGGTGCCGCCGGTGCAGGACCAGATGATCACCTTGGTGCCGTTGGTGGTACCCCGGCCACTGGCGTCCAGGCACAGCGTCTGACCACCCACCGACACCGTCAGCGCACCCGACGAGGTCTTCGTCCACGTCTGATTCGCCGCACCGTTGCAGGTGTAGATCTGCTGCTGCGTACCCTGCGTCGTCGTCGAGTTCGGATCGTCAAGGCACTTACCCGCACCCACCGCGTGCAGCGGACCAGTCGTGCCACCGGTGTTGGTGCCGCTGCTGTAACCGGCCGCGACGATGTTCGCCTGCACCGCGTTGTCCGTCGCGTCCGACGGATAGCCGGCGACGATGGCGCCCTCGTAAAAGGTGCCGACGCTCAGGTTCGTGTTGGTGGCGCAGCAGTCGCCGCCGCTGCCCAGATCGATCGCGCCCTGCTGCTTCATCGGGTTGTAGCCCGGGGGCAGATTGCCGTTCCACAGCGTGGTCAGGGTGCCGGTCGTCGCGTCGGCGCCCTTGAGTGCCATCTGCGTCGTGCCGTTGTTCTTCAGCATCGCGGTCACGTAGCGGCTGTTGAACGCCCGCTGGCCGGGGTTCCAGGACTGGCTGCCGCCGGAGTAGAGCCCGTACTCGAGGTCCGCCTGCACCCACGGCCCGGTGCCCGAGCAGCCGCCGAACCAGCAGCTGGTGCCGAAGTAGATCGCGTCCATCGCGCCGGCGCCGTCGGCCTTGCGATCGACCTCGCTGTTGCCGTAGTCGAAGCAGCAGCCGCTGTTGACGTGCGTCCCCGAGGTGACCATGTACGCGCCCTGAGGCTGAGCGCCGACCGGCATCCCGGACTTGGAGCCGTCGTGCCAGTAGGCGTTGCCCTGCTTGATGTACACCGAGTACGCCTTGTTGCCGCCGATCGTGAGCGACTCGCTGGTCGCGCTCGACGGGGTGTCCTGCCCGCCTGCCCCGCCCGGGCCCTCGTAGGCCAGGCTGTTGCCGTGGCCGGACTGGTCGTAGATCACCGTTATGACACACGACGTGCCGGCACAGAACGAGTCCTGCGTCGCCGCGTTCACGGCGCCGCCGGCCGTCAGCACGCCGATGTCCTTGGTCGTGTTGTCCGAGGACCGCCGCACCTGGTACAGCGGTCCGCTGTACGCCGCGTAGAGCGCGCGTACCGTGCTGTGCGCCGCGACGCACGGCGTGCCGCCGGCCGCGTAGATGTCGCAGGGTTCGGACGTCGCGGCCTGCGCCGTTCCCGTCGTCTCCACCGCGCCGACCAACGCCGCGGCCACCACCGCGAACGCGGCGGCGACTCGGGCGAGCGCCGCACCGCGGCGCGCACGTGGCAGCCCGGAGGCTGCGAAACCGTATTTCATCCCTTGTCCTCGCTCTTCGTTGAGCCGTGACATAACCGCTGTGGTCCGCCCCGCACCCGGCGCGGCGGACCACAGGCCTGCGTCAGCGGGAATCAGACCCCGGTGATCGTGTACTCGTTGTTGGTGTTGCCGTTCTCCGTCCACATGACGGTGTTGGAGCCGACCGTGGTGTTACCCGCGCCGTCCAGCGCGGTGTTGGTGCCGCGGTTGACGATGTGGTAGCGGCCGTTGCCCGCGGGGTCGAGCTTCCACTGCTGGTTGTTGCCGCCGTTCCACGCCGCCTGCCGCGCCGGGGCGCCGTTGGCGGTGTTGCCCCAGCTGTCGATGACCATGCCGTTGGTCCTGTTGACGATGCGGTACCAGCCGCCGCCGAGCGCCACGAACTGCCACTGGAGGTTGGTGCTGCCGTCGTAGTTCCACTGCTTCACGTTCGAGCCGGAGGCCACGTTCCCGCCGCCGTCGAGCACCAGGCCGGTGGTGACGTTGGCGACCTTCGCCCAGCCGGTCGGGATCGGGGCCGCGCCGAGGGTCGGGATCGGCCCGTTGAAGGTGAGCTTGAAGACGTACGCGACCGCGTTGAACGGCGGGGTGGACGACGGCATGGTGATGTGCAGGCCGCCGCCGTCCTGGTAGTAGTTGGTCAGGTTGGTGTACTGGCCGGCCGCGTTGTTGATCAGCTGGACCGAGGCCAGGTTCGACAGGCTGATCTGGTTGGAGCCCAGGGTGGTGATGTTGGTGGTGCCGCCCTGCCAGCCGAGCGTCGTGGCGTAGAGCACCGTGTTGTCCTGGCTGCGGGTGAAGCGGACGTCCTGCGCGACACCGGCCTTCGGGCCGGCGAACGAGCCGCCGCCCATCGCGGTGGGGCCCTCGCCGTAGCTCGACCAGATGCGGGTGGCGTAGATCGCCTCGCCGAAGCGGCCGAGCCAGTCGCCCATCCCGAGCAGCAGGGACTGCTGGGCGGACGGGATGGTGCCGTCCGCCATCGGGGCGATGTTCAGCAGCAGGTTGCCGCCCTTGCTGACGTGGTCGATCAGCGAGTGCAGCATCGTCTTGACGTCGTACAGGCTGATGCCGTTCACATAGCACCAGGTGGACGGCGAGACGCAGTCGTCGGTCAGCCAGTAGGGGGTGACGATGCCGCCCGCGCCGCCGCGCTCGTAGTCGAAGATCTCGCCCTTGTTGTCGAACCCGTCCTTGTAGGTGGCCACCACGTCCTTGTTCCAGGAGACGGCGGCGTTGTAGTAGTCGGCGAGGAACTGGAGCCGGTAGGACTCGGTGACGTTGTTGAGGTCGAAGTCCTGCCAGATCAGATCAGGCTGGTAGCCGTTGATCACCTCGCGCAGCTTGTTGTACCAGAGCTGGGTCTCGGTGGTGGTGCCCTGCTGGCCGAACAGGATGCGCAGGTTCGGGTCGGACTGGTTGGGCACGTACTGGTAGTAGCCCAGGTAGTGGTAGGCGTGGTGCAGGGAGGCCATGAACTTCAGGCCCTGGCCGCGGATCGCCTGCGCGTGCTGCGCGAGCAGGTCGAGCTTCGGGCCCTTGGCCACCGAGTTCCACGGGTTGGACGCGCTGTTCCACATCGAGAAGCCGTCGTGGTGCTCGGCCACCGGCCCGGCGAACCGGGCGCCGGCCGCCTTGAACAGCGCCGCCCAGGCGTTCGGGTCCCAGTTGCCGCCCTGCGAGACGAGCTTGGGCGCGAACTGCGTCCACTGGCCCGCCTTGTTGTAGGCGCCGTTGATGAAGTTCTGGTAGCCCCACACCGACGGGTCGCCGTACGTGGCGATGTGGTGCTGGTTCTCGGCGGAACCCGAGTTGTACATGTTGCGCGGGTACCACTCGTTGCCGAAGGCCGGGACGCTGAACGCGCCCCAGTGGTAGTAGATGCCGAACTTCGCGTCCTGGAACCAGGTGGGAGCCGCCGGGTGCTGATCCACCGAGGACCAGCTGGCGGTGTAGCTCTGCGGACCGGCGTTGGCGGCGGCCTCGGGCGCGAAGCGCAGCAGCCCGAAGGCCGTCGCGGCGCCGGCCGTCGCCAGCAGTCGGCGGCGGCTGATCTGGAACGGGGACGGAGACGGGGACGAGGACATGGGAAAGCCTCTCAGTGGGCTGATCTGCGTTGATCAGAAGGCTGAGGATGCGGGGGTGGCTCGGGTCCGGACTCCCGGTGCCCGTGATGCAGGAGTCCGGACCCGGCCGGCTTCAGGAGGAGGGACCGCTCAGCCGAGGGTCCATTGCTGGTTGCTGCCGCCGTTGCACGACCACAGCTCGACAAGGGCACCGTTGGCGGTCGAAGCCCCGGTCACATCCAGGCAGAGGTTCGACTGCACACCGGTGATCGTGCCGTTCGAGTTGATGTTCCACTGCTGGTTGCTGCCGCCGGTGCACGACCAGATGATCACCTTGGTGCCGTTGGTCGTGCCCTGGCCGTTGGCGTCCAGGCAGAAGGTCTGGCCGCCGACGGTGACGGACAGCTGTCCGGACGCGGTGTACGTCCACGTCTGGTTCGCGCCGCCGTTGCAGGTGTAGATGTCCTGCTGCGTGCCGGCGGTGGTGGAGTTGTTCGGGTCGTCAAGGCACTTGCCCGCGCCGACCGCGTGCAGCGGGCCGGAACCGGGCGGCGGGGTGACGGTGGTGCCGGTGATGGACAGGTTGTCGAACTGCGCGGTCTCCCCCTGGCTGGTGGCGTATCCGGCCTGGCCGGAGCCGTAGGTGGAGTTGTTCGCCGTGCCGAGCGTCCTGCCGTCGATTCCGGCGGTGATGGTGCTGCCGGAGAAGCCGAGCGAGAGGGTGTGCCAACTGTTCGTGCCCAGCGCCGTGGTCGTGCCGCTGGCCAGCGTCGAGTTGGTGTTGCCCGTGTTCGAGCTGATGATCGACCACGAACCGTTGTCGCTCACGCGCAGGTGGTAGGCGTTCACGCCGCCCGCTCCGCCGTACGACTGCGTGCCCACGCGGCCCATCAGCTCGACGTATCCGCTCTTCTCCAGCAGGACGTCAGAGGTGATGGTGTAGTTGCTCCACCTGGTGTCACCGATCAGGGTGTGCGGGTCGGTCAGCGTGTCCCAGGTGATCGGCGCCTGCGCGCTCATCTGCCGCACGCACTCGCCGGTGTGCCCGCCGCCGCAGTTCACGACCTCGAAGGCGCCCTGCCAGTCCATCAGGTACTTGGCCTCGCTGCTGACGGTGTAGCTGTCGAACGAGTCGCTGTACGGCAGAGGCATCGAACCCTGGCTGAGGCCGGCCGCGGTGCCCTTGCCCTGTCCGGTGGTGGTCGTCACCGTGTAGACGTAGCCGGGCTGCACGGTCAGGCTGTAGTTGCCGCCGGACGGAGTGATGTCGGTGGTGTGCACGAAGTAGTCGGCCGAGCTGCCGGAGTTGAGGTTGGTCGCCCACACGTGCACCTGGCCGGTGGACAGCCCGCCGGTGACGCTGAAGTTCAGCGTCTGCGCGCTGGTCGCGTCCACGGTCTCGATCACGGTCGAGTAGTCGCTGTTGTTCGTCGACTTGAGCGAGACGTAGCTGCCGTTGGCGCGGTTGCCGCCGATGTAGCCGCTGGAGGAGTCGAGGTAGTGCCAGCCGGGCGCGGTGAACTGCGTGGTCTGCGCCTCCACCCACGCGTTCTTGCCGACCGAGTAGTACCCGGACCACGGCTGCGGCGAGAGCACCAGACCCATCGTCGGGTACGGGATGTTCGGCGTGATCGCGGCGACGATCGGCCAGTTGAGGTACGCGGTCATCTTCCCGTCGATGTAGCCGCGGTTGATGCCGCGCGCCATCGCCTGCGCGCCGGAGTTGTAGTCGTCCGAGCCGTTCTCGCTGGCCCAGAGCTGCTTGCCGGACGAGAGGGCCGCCGACGACACGCCGCAGTTGGTCTGCGCCGAGCGGTAGCCGCACGGGTAGTGCGCGCCGAGGATGTTGACCGAGGCGGCGAACGTCGGGTTGGAGTTGACGTCGTTGGCGATCGCCCAGTCCGAGTCGGCGCCGACGACCTGCACGGAGGAGTTGCCGCTGGAGTTCAGCGCGCTGCGCAGCTGCTCGTACCAGGAGACGTTGTAGCCGCGTTCGTTCCAGCCGCCGAGGTAGTCGATGGTCAGGCCGTCCTGCTTCGCGCAGCCGAGCCACGCGGTCAGGTAGTTGACCATGTCGGTGGACCAGAAGTTGCCGTTGCCGATCCACCCCGGCGCGCCCCAGGCCAGCCCGTACAGCTTGATGTTCGGGTTGCGCGCCTTGGCCTGCTCGGCGAGCCAGAACTCGTAGCCGACCTTGCAGTTCACCGTGCCGCGGGTGTGCTCGATGCTCGGCTCGGCGCCGGAGGTCGAGTTGGTGTCGCCGCCGATCTCGATCTTGAGCATCTGCACCGACGCGCCGTAGTTCGGCTTGAACAGGTAGTCCAGGATCTGGCTGCGCTGGGGCTCGGGGTAGTCGATCAGCAGCCTGCTGTTTCCGCCGCCGCCGCTGATCGCGCCGACGCCGTCGAAGGTGCGTCCGGCGGACGCGCCGTTGATCGTGATCGAGGTGGCGGCCTGGGCCGGTGCGGCGGCCGTGGCGACGACGCCGCCCGCGACCAGCGCGGCGCCCGCGAGCGCGGCTGCCGAGGCGCGCGTGCGCCTGGAGAGCCGGCTGAGTCTTACCACGAGGGGTTCCTTTCGCAGGGGAGAGACGTCCGGTGGCCGATTGGTGGGTCCGGCCACCGGACGTCCGATGAACTCTGGTACTCGTCGGGTTCGCGGCTACGCGGTTATCCGAGGGTCCATTGCTGGTTGCTGCCGCCGTTGCAGGACCACAGCTCGACGAGGGCACCGTTCGCGGTCGATGCTCCGGTCACGTCGAGGCAGAGCCCTGACTGCACGCCGGTGATGGTGCCGTTCGAGTTGAAGGTCCACTGCTGATTCGCCTGGCCGTTGCAGGACCAGATGATCACCTTCGTGCCGTTCGTCGTGCCGTGGTTGTTGGCGTCCAGGCAGAAGGTCTGGCCGGAGACGGTCACGGTGATCTGACTGGAGGAGGTCTTCGTCCAGGTCTGGTTCGCGGCGCCGTTGCAGGTGTAGATCTGCATCTGCGTACCCTGCGTCGTCGTCGAGTTCGGGTCGTCAAGGCACTTACCCGCGCCGACAGCGTGCAGCGGACCGGTCGTGCCGCCGGTGTTGCTGCCGCCGCCGACACCCGACTGGGAGATGACCTGCTGGGCGCCCGACGGCCAGTTGTAGCCGCTGATCTGGACGTTGTTGGTCAGGACGTTGTTGTGCGGGGAGCCGGTGGCCACCTGCGTGGCGCCGCCGTTGTACCAGTTGCCGGAGAAGGTGTTGTCGCTCGTGTTGTTGGTGCTGTTGGCGTTGGTGAACGCCCACACGCCGCTGTCCTGCACCACGTTGGCCGACAGCGTCATGTAGCGGGAGCCCTCGTCGAGGTAGAGCCCGACGGAGCGCTGGTTGTTGTACATGTAGTTGTTGCTGATCACGCTGCCGGGGTTGGCCGACAGGTTGTAGATGCTGCCGCCGTCGTGGAAGACCTTCTTGATGTCGTGCACCTTGTTGTACGACACCACGGTGTTCTTCAGCGTGGTCGGCGTGGAGTAGATCGGCTGGTAGTTGTACGTGCCGCGGTTGACGTAGTCCTGGCTGCCGCCCGCGTCGTTCATGCCCCAGCCCCAGCCGACGTCGATGCCGTCGTAGGCGAGGTTGGCCACCTCGTTGTGCTCGATGTCGGCGTGGGTGACGTAGGTCGACAGGATGCCGGCCATGTCCTTGTAGTCCTCGGCGACCCCGCTGATCAGGTTGTTCGTCACGGTGATGTTCTGGACGGTCATCGCCGGGTCGGAGGGGTGGTGCGCGTTGGGCTGCACGCCGCCGATCACGATCCCACCGCCGGAGTCATCGGTGAAGGTGTTGTGATCGACGGTGACGTTGGACGCGCCGAGACCGATGCCGGAGGCGACGGCGTTGTTGTCGTTGCCGATGCCCAGGGCCACCTGGCCGAGGTGGGTGAACGTGTTGCCGGTGAAGCTGATGGCGTTGGCCGCGGAGACCTGCACCGCGGCGGGCGCCTGCCGCCAGCTGTTGCGGGTGGCCTCGAACAGCAGGCAGCCGGACTGGCAGGAGCTGAGGTAGTCGCTGGGCTGCTGGTAGGCCTGGCCGAGGAAGGTGCCGGACTGCTCGTCGGCGTAACCGATGTTGCTGCCCGGCGTCAGCCAGGTGGTGTGCTCGAAGGCGATGCCCTGGAACGCGATGTTGTGCGCCGGGCTGCCGACGCTGCTGCCGGAGATCTGCACCAGCGAGGTCAGCTGGGGCAGTTCGACGTCGTGGCTCGCCGGGTTCCATCCGGAGGGCGCCTTGTAGTACAGCTGCCCGGCCTGCGGGTCGAGGTACCACTGCCCGGCGTTCTTGAGGAACGAGTACGAGTTCTCAAGCGACAGCTGGCCGCCGGCGAAGGGCTTGGCCAGCGTGTCGTAGCCCCAGTTGTTGTTGTTCCAGGCCGGCTGCTGCATCGTGATCGTGTTGCCGCTGATGGACTGCACCGGCGCGTACCGGTCGGTGAACGAGTTCTGGCTCTCCAGCTCGATCCGGTTCTGCTGGGGCAGCGTCGCGAGGTAGTTCAGCGCGGAGTTCACAATCGTCATGCCGTTGGTCGTGAACGACACGTCGCTGCGGTTGATCGGGATCGCGGCGCGCGGGGCCAGCGCCCCGTCGACGTACAGCTGCCGGGAGTCGGCGTTGGCGGGCACCGACGCGACGTAGATGTTGTTGGCCGAGTCGCGCACGGTCCAGCCGGTCACCTGCTGGCCGCCGGAGAGCACCGGCGTCGCGCCGGACGCGGCCTGCCAGATCACATTGTGCCCGTTGGTGCCCGAGTCCGCGTTGCCGAGCACCAGCGGCGCGGACAGGCGGTAGGTACCCCCGGCAAGCTGCACCACGATGTCGCCGCTCATGTTCCCGGCGATCGCCTCGACCGAGGATTTCGCCTGCGTCAGCGAGCAGGGAGCGGCAGAGGTGCACGCGGTTCCGCTGCCGGTCGGGGAGACATAAAGGGTCGTCATCGTGGCCGCTTGCGAGAGAGCCGGCGCGGCGGCCACACCGGCCAGCGCCAGCGCCGCGGCGAGTGCCGCTCTTGCCGGTAGGCCGCGGCGGGCCCGGGGGGGTGGGTACGACGTCATCGTCAGCCCTTCCTCGAGGGATCGGCAGCTTCGGCGGTCGCCGCAGCGGCCGCGAGGACGTGCCGAATGTGTATGACTTTATGGTGGAGAAGGCGGCCGACATGGGCAGCGGCCGGCGAGCTGTGACCAGCCTGCCGACCTGGAGCTGCACAGTGTGTTGCCACCTGCCTGGTGACTGATGACCGGACCGGCACCCGGCCACGGCGAAGCCGTGGGAAGTAGAAAACTCTCGGCGACAAGATGTGTCAAGATGTCCGGAGAGGTCGGATCGCCTGTTTGAACTCGTTCGATTGCTATCGAATGCCCCGGTGTCCTGTGCCGATTGACCCGATGACTCGAGCAGGCAGCCTACCCTGGCCGACCAAGATGAGTCGGACTGATTGTGAAACTTGCAGCC
>JBKOWZ010000007.1:0-63762 GCA_046724665.1 Actinomycetota bacterium | reverse complement strand
CGCTCGGCCTTGGCGGGCGCGGCGGCGACATGGGCGAGTCGCTGGCCAGCTTCGCCGCGGGGCTCGGCCAGCAGATGCCGGGGCTCGACCCGCAGATGTTCATGATGATGATGGGCCGCATCCAGTCGCTGATCAACGCCGGCGACGGGCCGGTGAACTGGGCGATGGCCCGCGACGTTGCGCGCACGGTGACCGCCGCGCAGCCCGACCCCTCGCCGACCTCGGGCGACCTCGCCCCGATCGAGGACGCGGTACGGCTGGCCGAGCTCTGGCTCGACGAGGTGACCGCGCTGCCGGCCGGCACCACCGGGGCGCAGGCGTGGAGCCGCGCGGAGTGGATCGAGAAGACACTGCCGGTGTGGAAGCAGCTGGTCGAGCCGGTGGCGGACCGGATGACCGGTGCGATGGTCGGGCTGCTGCCGGAGGCGGCCGGGGCGGCGACGCCGATCACCGGACTGGTGCGGCAGATGGGCGGCTCGCTGTTCGGCCACCAGGTCGGCACCGCGCTGGCACAGCTGGCGACCGAGGTGCTCGGCTCCTCGGACATCGGGCTGCCGCTCGGCCCCGACGGCAAGGCGGTGCTGCTGCCGGCCAACGTGGCGGCGTTCAGCGCAGGACTCGAACTGCCCGCGTCGGACGTGCGGATGTACCTGGCGATGCGTGAGGCCGCCTATCACCGCCTGTTCGCGCACGTGCCGTGGCTTAAGGCGCACGTGCTCGGAGCGGTCGAGGCGTATGCGCGCGGGATCACCGTGGATGAGGGACGCATCGAGGAACTGATGCGTAACGCGCAGTCGCCGGAGGGACTGGCGAACCTACAGGGCGTGTTCGAAGAGGGCATCGTGTTCACCGCCCCGGACACGCCGCAGCAGCGCGCGGCACTGGCCAGGCTGGAGACCATCCTGGCGCTGACCGAGGGCTGGGTGGACGCCGTGGTGCACGCCGCCGCCGCACCCAACCTGCCGTCCGCGAGCGCGCTGCGGGAGACGCTGCGGCGCAGGCGTGCCTCCGGCGGCCCCGCCGAGCAGACGTTCTCGGCGCTGGTCGGCCTGGAAATGCGGCCGCGGCGGCTGCGTGACGCGGCGCGGCTGTGGGCCTCCCTTGGCGACGCACGCGGCATCGACGGACGCGACGACCTGTGGGCGCACCCCGACCTGCTGCCGACAGCGGAGGACCTGGACGACCCGGACGGCTTCGTGCACCGCGACGAGATCGACCTGTCCGGCCTCGGCGACGTCCTCGGCGAGAAGGACGACGGCAAGGGCGAAGACGGGGGCGAGTGAGGCGCCGACCTCACTCGCCGGTGGCTACCGGCCTGGTCGGGCTGGTGATCCAGTCCGACCAGGAGCCCGCGTAGAGCGACGCCCTGATGCCGGCCAGCTCGAGCGCGAGCACCTCGTGCGCCGCCGTGACGCCGGAACCGCAGTACACGCCGATCTCCCGGCCATCGACCCCGTTCGCGCCGAGCGAGGCGAAGCGGGTGCGCAGGACGTCGCTGGGCAGGAAGCGGTCGTCGGGGCCGACGTTGTCGATGGTCGGCGCGCTCACCGCGCCGGGGATGTGCCCGGCGACGGGATCGACCGGCTCGATGTCGCCGCGGAAGCGGGCCGCGGCACGCGCGTCGAGCAACACGCCCTCCGTGGCGAGTTTCGCCGCGGAATCCGCGTCCAGGACCGGCATCGCGCCCGGTACCGCGATGAAGTTCCCGGTCCCTGAGGCCGCGCCTGCTGCTGACGTGCCCGGATCGCTGCCTGAGACGGTCGGTAGGCCTGCCGCAGCCCACGCGGCGTACCCGCCGTCGAGCACCCTCACGTTGGAGTGGCTGAAGTACCGCAGCAGCCACCACGCGCGAGCGGCCGCAGTGGCGTCGGCGCCGTCGTAGACGATCACCGGCCGGTCATCCGAGACACCGAGCGATTGCATCGCCGCCTGGAAGGCGTCGGCGCTGGGCAGCGGGTGACGGCCTCCCGGGCTGTTCGGCTCGTGCGGCGCAGCGAGCTGGTGATCGAGATCGACGTAACGCGCCGACGGGATGTGTCCCGCAGCGTATGCGTCACGCCCGGACGGACCCGTGAGCGACCAGCGAACGTCCAGCACGGTTACCGCCGCGCCGGAGCCCGAGCGGACGCCGAGCAGTTGCGCGAGCTGATCAACCGAGATCAACGACGCGCGATCGGAGTCAGCAGCCATGAGACGTCATCCTCGTACCTCGAGCAGCGGGACGAACTGTTCGGCGGCCGTCATCGACCCGTGCATGCCGACCAGCCGGGACTCGACCGCCTCCCGTTCGGAGGCGATCACCGCCCAGTCTCCACGCATCGCCACCACGACGTCGCCGATGCGCTCGGACATCCGCGTGTCAACGCTCGGCCCGAACCAGCCCTCGGCGATCGCCTCGTCGCGGGACCGCACCGCCGCCACGCCGTCGAGGCGTTCGGACCAGATCGCCAGCACGTCACGCCCGGCGCCCGGGTGCGCGTAGACGTGCCGGGCCCGTGCCTCGCCGCCGAGCAGCGCAACTCCGGCGCGCAACTCCCAATCCGTGTCGGCGTCGATCCGACGCTCGGTCGGCACATCGACCATGCCGTGGTCGGCGACGACGTAGAGCGAGCAGTCCCGCGGCAGGCGCTCGGCGAGCCACTGCACGAGCGCGTCCACGTAACCGAGTTGGTCGCGCCACGGCTGCGAGCCGACGCCGCCGAAATGTCCTACGAAATCAAGATCGGAGTAATACAGGTAGACCAGCGAACGATCGTGCTCTTCCAGCGCCTCGAGCGCACGCTCGGCCCGCTCGTCCGCCGGCTCGGCGCCGGCGAAGCGCGCGCCACGGAACACCGACCGGGTCAGCCCCGAGTCGGCGAAGCGCGGCGAGGAGACGTGGGTGACCGCGATCCCGGCCCGCTCGAGGCGCTCGAACATGGTCTCGCGCGGCTGCCAGAGCAGCGGATCGACGTCCTGGTCCCACTTCAGGAAGTTCATCAGCTTCCCGGTGCCCGGGACGGCGAGCTTGTAACCGAGCATGCCGTGCGCGCCCGGCGGCAGGCCGGTGCCGACGGACGAGAGCGAGGTCGAGGTGGTGGACGGGAAGCCGGCGGTCAGGACGTAGCCGGAGCCCTGGGGGCCGATGCTCTGCGCGTCGCCGCGCAGCAACGCGGCGAGGTACGGCGCGGCGTCGGCGTTCTTGAGGATCAGCTCGCTGCCCATGCCGTCGATCAGGAACAGGCAGGCGCGGCGCACCGGACGCAGGTTCCGGCCCAGCAGGGCCGCGGACGACGGTTCACCGTCGTCGCTCGCGCCTAAACCCTGCACACCGAGGGCGGTACCGATCGCGGGGAGCACATCACACAGCGCCCCCGCGCCGTAGGCCGGGTAGTCGAACCCGGCGTCGCCCTCCGCCCCCGCGTCCACGCCGCCGCTACCCGCGTCCCGGAACGCCGAGTTCGACGGTGGCCGCCGCGAGTGCCTGAGCGAACTCAAGCGTCGTGCGTACCGCCTCCGGTCCGTCCGCTCCGGTGGACACCCTCAGCGAGAGGTCATCTCCCGTGACCGTGCCGGTATACCCGTGATCGGCCTCGCAGTGCGGATCACCGCAGTTGGCGGGTTCCAGGTCCACCCGGCCTACCGCACCCCAGCCGACGGTAAGCACCACCTCGCGCGGCAGGGTGCCGCGCACATGCTTCGCGGGATCATCGACGACCCGCGTGACGACCACCGTGGACACCCTGTCGAGGCGCACGGTTTCGGTCGAGGTGGACGCGTACGAACCCACCTGCGAGTCAACGCCGTCGAGCTCCGGCTCGGTGCCGTGTTCGTCGGTGTGGCCGACGACGAGGCGCCGCGCGGTCAGCGCGAGGACGGTGACGTGGCGGCGCACCTCTTCGGCGTCGAAGGTGGTCTCCTGGTGGACCAGGTGGCTGATCACCGGCTCGCCGCCGAGCGCGGTCTCGACCGCCTCGGCGACCAGCGCCGGATAGTAGCCGCTGCGCTCGATCGAGGCGCGCAGGGCGGGATCGAGGGCGCCGGAGTCGGTTCTCTGGGGCATACCCCCAATCCTCGCACTGGTTACGCCCGTGCGCGCACATCGGGTTGCGGCCAATCCGGCGGCGTCGGCTCACCCGGCGCTCCTGTCGGCGGAAGCGGGCACAATAGGCTGCCACCGGGTTCCCGGCCGATTTCACCACCGTCCAGCACAGGAGCAGCGCAGCATGGCCCGCCGCAGCGCACCACAGGAGACTGACGAGCCGTTCGAGGAACGGATCGTCGAGATCGACGTGACCGAGGAGATGTCCAACTCCTACCTGGAGTACTCCTACTCGGTCATCTACTCGCGCGCGCTGCCCGACGCCAGGGACGGGCTCAAGCCGGTGCACCGCCGGGTGCTGTACCAGATGGGCGAGATGGGGCTGCGGCCGGACCGCGGCTTCGTGAAGTCGGCGCGCGTGGTCGGCGAGGTGATGGGGCGTCTGCACCCGCACGGCGACGGGCCTATCTACGACACGCTGGTGCGGATGGCGCAGCCGTTCTCGATGCGGCTGCCGCTGGTGGACGGGCACGGTAACTTCGGCTCGCTGGGCAACGACGATCCGCCGGCCGCGATGCGTTACACCGAGGCGCGGCTCACGCCCGCGGCGATGTTGATGACCTCGGACATCGACGAGGACACCGTTGACTTCGGCCCGAACTACGACGGGCAGGAGACCGAGCCGGAGGTGCTTCCGGCCGCGTTCCCGAACCTGCTGGTCAACGGGGCGACGGGCATCGCGGTCGGCATGGCCACGAACATGCCGCCGCACAACCTCGGCGAGGTGGTGGCCGCCGCCCGGCACCTGATCAAGCGGCCGGACGCGACGCTCGCGGACCTGATGCGGATCGTGCCCGGCCCGGACCTGCCGACCGGCGGCCGCATCGTCGGGCTCGACGGGGTGCGCGACGCGTACGAGAACGGGCGCGGGGTTTTCCGGATGCGGGCCACCACGCACGTCGAGACGCTGCCCAACCGGCGCAAGGGCCTGGTGGTGACCGAGCTGCCGTTCAACGTCGGCCCGGAGCGGGTGATCGCCAAGGTCAAGGAGCTGGTGCAGAGCAAGAAGGTGCTCGGCATCTCGGACCTGAAGGACCTGACCGACCGCGCGCACGGGCTGCGGCTGGTCATCGAGGTGAAGAACGGCTTCAACCCCGAGGCGATCCTGGAGCAGCTCTACAAGCTGACCCCGCTGGAGGAGTCCTTCGGCATCAACAACGTGGCGCTGGTGGACGGGCAGCCGCTCACCCTCGGCCTGAAGGAGATGCTCGAGGTCTACCTCGACCACCGCTTCGAGGTGGTGCGCCGGCGCAGCGAGTTCCGCCGCACCAAGCGGGCCGACCGGATGCACCTGGTGGACGGCCTGCTGATCGCGCTGCTCAACATCGACGCGGTGATCCAGACGATCCGCACGTCGGAGAACGCGGCGAACGCGCGCGAGCGGCTGATGGCGCAGTTCGAGCTGACTGAGGTTCAGGCGAACTACATCCTGGACACCCCGCTGCGCCGGCTGACCCGGTTCGACCGGCTTGAGCTGGAGTCGGAGAAGGAGAAGCTGGCCCGGGAGATCGCCGAGCTGACCGCGATCCTGGAGTCGGACGCGCTGCTGCGCAAGACCGTCTCGGACGAGCTGGCGGCGGTGGCCAAGGAGTTCGGCACGGCGCGGCGCACCGTGCTGCTGGAGGCGGGCGAGGCGCCGGTGACCGCCGCGGTGCCGCTGGAGGTCGAGGACGCGCCGTGCCGGGTGCTGCTCTCCTCCACCGGCCTGCTGGCCCGGGTCGCCGGCGGCGCCAACAGAGCGTCGGACGTTTCCGAGGATGGCACGCAGGCGGCCGGGCCGCGGGCCAAGCATGACGCGATCGTCTCGACGGTGGCCGGGACGCTGCGCGGCGACGTGGGCCTGATGACTTCGGCGGGCCGGCTGGTGCGGGTGTCGGTGATCGATCTGCCCGCGCTGCCGGAGACCTCCGGGCCGCCGAACCTGGCCGGCGGCGCCGCGGCGTCCGAGTTCGTTGACCTGGCCGCGGACGAGAAGGTGCTGTGCCTCTCCACGCTCGACCCGCAGTCGCCGGGCATCGCGCTCGGCACGGTGGCGGGCGTGGTGAAGCGGGTGGTGCCGGACTTCCCGGTGAACAAGGACGAGTTCGAGATGATCTCGCTGAAGGAGGGCGACCGGGTCGTCGGCGCGGCCGAACTGCGCACCGGCCGGGAGGACCTGGTCTTCCTGACCACGGACGCGCAGCTGCTGAAGTTCTCCGCCGACCAGGTCCGTCCGCAGGGCCGGCCGGCCGGCGGCATGGCTGGGATCAAGCTGTCCGAGGGCGCCACGGTGCTCGCGTTCACGGCGGTCGATCCGGAGCGCGACGCCGTGGTGGTCACGGTCGCCGGATCCAGCGCCGCGCTGCCCGGAACGAACGCGGGCAACGCGAAGATGACGCCGTATCGGCTTTACCCGTCCAAGGGCCGCGCTACCGGCGGAGTGCGCTGCCAGCGGTTCCTGCGCGGTGAGGATCAGCTGATCTTCGCCTGGGCCGGTGCGACTCCGGCCCGCGCGGCCGACGAGGCGGGCAATCCGGTGGACCTGCCGCCGCTCGACCAGCGGCGCGACGGTTCCGGCACCCCGCTGCGCAAGCCGGTGGCGGTGGTGGCGCCGGGTGTCGGCCTGGGAGAGGCCGGCTAGAGCGGCGGTCAGACCTCGAACCAGACGATCTTGCCGTGCGCGGTGGTCCTGGTACCCCAGTTCGCCGAGAGCTGATCGACCAGGTACAGGCCACGGCCGCCCTCGTCGCCCTGACGCACGGTGCGTAGGCGCGGCGCGGCGTCGAGTTCGTCGGAGACCTCGCACACGACCGTGACCGTGCCGCGCAGCAGACGCAGCCCGATCGGGCCGCGACCGTAACGCAGCGCGTTGGTGACCAGTTCGCTGACGAGCAGTTCGACGACGTCGGCCGCGTCGGGGCGCCAGGTCGCGAGGCGGCGGCGTACCAGCTCACGGGCCTGCGCAGCCACGGTCGGCTGGCTGGTCAGCACCCACGAGGCGACCCGGTCCTCGGGGAAGTGGTCGAGCGCGGCGATCAGCAGCGTCGCGTCATCGACCCGGTGCGGGCCGAGCAGGGATTCGAACGCGGCGTCGCAGGCGGCCTCCATCCAGCGGCCGTCTTCCGGCCCCCGGCCGGACCGCACGGACTGCGGCGCCGAGGCCGCGGCCTTCGAGAGCGTGTCGAGCAGTTCGCCGATCCCGGTCTCGATGTCCTGGTCGCGGTCCTCGACCAGGCCGTCGGTGTAGAGGGCCAGCGCCGCGCCCGGCTCGACGGCGAACTCGCGCTCCTCGAACCGCTGGCCGCCGACGCCGAGCGGCGCGCCCGGCGAGAGCCGTACCGGCTCCACGCCGGCGCCCGGTGTGATCAGCAGCGGCGGCGGGTGCCCGGCCGAGGCCATGACACAGTGGCCGGCCACCGGGTCGTAGACCGCGTAGACGCAGGTGGCGATGTGCAGCTCGCTCATGGACCTGGCCAGTTCGTCCAGCTCCCGCAGGACGAGCGCCGGACTGAGGTCGAGCTGCGCCAGGGTGCGCGCGGCGGTGCGGAACTGGCCCATGATCCCGGCGGCCTGCAATCCGCTGCCCATCACGTCGCCGACGACGAACGCGACGCGGCGGCTGGGCAGCGCGAGCACGTCGCACCAGTCACCGCCCACCTGCGCACCGGCCGAGCCGGGGCGGTAACGGAACGCGACCTGCGCGCCCTCAACCTCGGGAAGCCGTTCGGGCAGCAGCGAGCGCTGCAACATCAGCGCCGTGTCGCGCTCGCGGACGTACAGCCTGGCGTTGTCCATGCTCACCGCCGCGCGGGCGACGAGTTCGTCGGCGGTCTCAAGGTCGATCAGCGCGAACTCGTCGCGCTCGACCGTTCGCTCAAAGCGAACAGCCCCGATCAGGGAGCCGCGCGCGGCCAAGGGCGCCACGATGCTGCGATCGGCCCGGCCGATGCCCTCCGGGTCGCTCAGGTCGATCTGCCGGGCGCGGCCTCCGGTAACGCAATCGTGCAGTGCGGTACCCGGTTGGATCGGCGGGAGGCTGTCGCCGATGCGTTCGCTTGGCGCGGTCGTCGCTATGACGTGCAGCCGGATCGGCTCGGCCGACGCTCCGACCGCCGAGTCGAGCAGGTACACGGTCGCCTCGTCGCAGAACATGGGCACCGCGACGTCGGCCAGCTCGGCCGCGATCTGCATGATGTCGAGCGAGGTGCCGATGCGGCTGTTCGCCGCGTTCAGGATCGCGGCGCGGTTGCGGGCGAGCCGGTTGCGTTCGAGCGCGTTCTGGCGCTCCGTGACATCGACGATCACGGCGGTCAGCCCGAGCACCTCGCCGTCGTGGGCCTCGAGCCGCGCGTAGGACATCGACCAGTAGCGGCGCTCTCCCAGCCCGGCCGCCGGGGTCGCGGCCCTGACGAGCGCGTCCACGACCGGCTCTCCGGTGTCCAGCACGTGCTGCTGGAGCAGCGGGACGGACCGGCCGATGTCGGGGAGCAGGTCCTCCACGCGGTGTCCGATGTGCTCCCGCGCGGGTATGCCGTTGTATGCGGCCAGCGTGTGGTTGACGCCGATGTAGCGGCGCTCGGTGTCGTAGATGGCGATGCCGACGGACACCTGGTCGAACAGCGCCTCGAACAGCGTGCGCTCGAACTCGACCCGGCGCAGGTCGGCGGCGTCGGTGGCGACGACCTGGGTCAGGTTGCGGCCGTCCGGGAACGGCAGGGCGACCGCGCGGAAGCCGACGTCGATCAACCCGCCGTCGCCGCGCAGCACGGGCAGGAAGCCGACCCAGCCGCCGGTGGCGCGGACCCGGCGGAACGACTCCTCGGCCCGCGGCCGCGCCTCGGCCGGGAACAGTTCGGCGACGCTGGAGCCGACCACCTGCTCGATCGGACGGCCGGTCAGGTCCGCGGCGGCCGAGGACCAGACGGCGATCCGGCCCTCGGTGTCGAGTACGAAGGTGGCGATCCGGATCAGGTCGAGGAGCGATCCCGTCCCGGCGCCGGACGCAGCCCCCGCGCCGGCCGTCATCCCGTCCGGCACTGCGCCGGCGGACGAGTCATAGGCTGCGGGCATTCGCGGTCCTGGGGTTCGAGAGCTGGCTGCTCGTCGAACTCCTTCCCGAAAAGTATGATCTTTATATTCGGGCGCGCGCGAGTTAGGCCACTCGGATGACACCCTGGGTCGGCTGAGCTGCACCGTCGGTCTCGGCGGTACCGCGTGCGTCGAGCACGTCCAGGATCAGCAGGTCGCCGTCCAACCAGTGCAGGTCGCGCGCCTCCGGCGTGCCCGGCCGGACCCAGGCGAGTGCGTCATGGCTCTCCAGGGCCTGCGGTTCGCCTTCTTCGAGCACCGCGAGGTAGGTACGTACGACCATCGCACCGCTCGCGATCGAGTACTCCGGCCCGATCCGCTCCCCCACTGCGATGCGCACGCCGATCTCCTCCCGGCACTCGCGCTCCAGCGCCTCGCGGTCGCTCTCGCCCGGCTCGGCCTTGCCGCCGGGGAACTCCCACCGTCCGGCCAACGCCGGCGGCTCGGTACGCCGCGCGGCAAGGATCAGCCCGTCGCGCTCGATGACAGCCGCGACGACGACACGCACACCCTGCTCCTGCATGCGCGCCATCGTCCCATGCCGCCGGAAGGGTGACGGAAACCACATCGCCGCGGCATGCGACGTGGGTGTTTCAGGGCGTGACGAGGCCTGCCGTTCGTTTCGCACCGCCGCAATAAATAGTGCTATCAAGCGACAATCTGCGGCGATTTGTTGCATCGACCGGGGTAGTGAGCGGCGGAATATTGCGCAAGAGCGGCTCGACGGCATCGACGGCGAATCGCATACTCGTGACCATGCAAGACCTTTCACCGCAGAGAATGCACGCGTATGACGCGCGGCTCGCCGACTTGGTCTTCGACTACATGCGCGAGCGGCTGCAACTCGACCCGGTGCCGCTGGACCACCCCGGAGAGCGCGCGAAGCTCGACTCGGCGCTGTCCGGCCTGCTCACCGCGCACGGCCACGACCCAGCGCAGGTGCTGTCGGTCTACGCCGAGCAGCTGGCCCCGGCCGTGATCTCGTGCGACAGCCCGCGCTTCCTGTCGTTCATCCCGGCCGCGCCGACGAAGGCCGCGCTGCTGTTCGACATGGTGGTCTCGTGCGCCTCGCTGCAAGGCATCTCCTGGCTGGAGGCGGCCGGCGCGGTCGCCGCCGAGAATCAGGTGCTCCGGCTGATCGCCGACTTCGCCGGCATGCCGGAGAGCGCGGGTGGCTGCTTCGTGACCGGCGGATCGGCCGGAAACCTGTCCGCACTCGTCGTTGCGCGCGACACCAGCCGCCACAGGCTCGGCCTCGGTGCGTATGACCGCACCCGGATCGCAGTAAGCGATCAAACGCACTCCTCCATCAAGAACGCCCTACACATCATCGGCGTCGAACCGTTCGTCGTGCCCACGACGAACCACCGGTTCACGGGCGCCGACCTGCGCGCGGCGCTAGCGCGTGACACCGACGACGCACCGGTTATCGGCGTCGTCGCGACCGCAGGCACGACGAACGCCGGCATCGTCGATGACTTGGCCGGGCTCGCCACGGTCGCTCGCGAGTACGACCTCTGGTACCACGTGGACGGTGCGTACGGCGGCGCCGGTCTCTTCGCGCCGAGCGTGCGCGCCAAGTACGACGGGATCGAGCACGCGGACTCGTTCGTCATAGACCCGCACAAGTGGCTGTTCGCGCCGTTCGACTGCGCGGCCGTGCTCTACCGGCAGCCGCATCTGGCCAAGGCCGTGCACACGCAGGACGCGTCGTACCTCGACGTCCTGCACACGGACATGCCTGACGAGTGGAACCCGACCGACTACGCGTACCACCTCACGCGCCGCGCACGCGGACTGCCGCTGTGGTTCTCGCTGGCCGTGCACGGCACCGACGCGTATCGGGACGCCATCGAAGCCGCCCTGACGACCACACGCGAGGCGGCCGGGCTGATCCGCAACCACCCGGAGCTGGAGCTGATCCGCGAACCGGAGCTGTCGGCGGTCCTGTTCCGGCGCAAGGGCTGGACGCACACCGACTACGAGGCCTGGTCACGCCGGCTGCTGGCCGGACAGGTCGCCTTCGTCACGCCGACCAGCTGGGACGGCGAGACGGTCGCGCGGTTCGCCTTCCTGCACCCGGGGACCACGAGCGCGATGGTCGAGGAGATCCTCACCACGCTCTGACGGCCCGCGAGCGGTCATGGACGGGAGCGCGTAACCCGGCCGTTGTTGCACCGCGCCGACGCCGCGCGATTCAATACCCTTCTCAAGCTGGGGGAGGGGTCATGGAACCGCTCGCGCCGGGCGATCCCGCCCGCATAGGACCGTTCCGACTGGTCGCGCGGCTCGGCCGGGGCGGCATGGGCCGGGTCTACCTCGGCCGTGCCGAGTCCACCGGCCGCGCGGTCGCGGTCAAGACGATCCACGGCGAACTGCTCGCCGACGCGGAGTTCCGGACCAGGTTCTCGCACGAGGTCGCGGCCGCGCGGCGGGTGCGCGACGAGTACATAGCCGAGGTGGTGGACGCCGATCCGGACGGCCCGACGCCCTGGCTGGCCACCGCGTACGTGCCGGGGATCTCGGTCGAGGACGCGGTGCGGCGCTTCGGCCCGCTGCCCGAGGAGTCGGTGCGGATCCTCGGGGTCTGCGTCGCCCGCGCGGTCGCGGCGATCCACGCCGTGGGCCTGGTGCACCGGGACCTGAAGCCGAGCAACGTGCTGCTGACCGCGACCGGACCGAAGGTCATCGACTTCGGCATCGCGCGTGGCGTCAGCGAGGCGGGCCTGACCAGGACCGGCATGGTCAGCGGATCGCCGCCATACATGGCGCCGGAGCAGCTGACCCACGGCACCTTCGGGCCGGCCTCCGACATGTTCTCGCTCGCGGCGATCCTGCACTACGCGGCCACCGCCGCCGGCCCCTACGGACGCGGCGGGGCGCAGGAGCAGTACGCGCGCGCACTGGCCGTCGGCCCGGTGCTCGACTCCGCGCTGCCGACCATGCTCACCGCGCTGATAAGCCGCTGCTTCCTCGCCGACCCGGACGGCAGGCCGTCCGCCGCCGACATAGCACGCACGCTGGAGACGCATCCGGGCGAGCGGCCGGCACCGGGCTGGCTGCCCAACGCCGTCGTGTCCGACATCCTGGCTCAGGCCACCGACGCGTTGAACAAGGACTCCGCCGGAGGAGGCGTACCCGCCGCCTCTATGCACCATCAGATGCCTTACGACGCGCCGCGTCCGTATTCCACCCCCGCACAGCAGACGCCGCCTCAGCAACAGCAGCAGCCTCGGGTGAACACACCGCCGGCGTTCGCACCCCCGGCGCAGAACGTGTCGAACACGCCGCCGCGGCCGACCGCGCAGTATCCGAGCGCTTCCTACCTCAATCCGCCGTATACGGGCACGCCCCCGCGCCCTTACGCACCGCCGCAGCCGCAACCTCAGTACCCGTACGGGCAAGCCAGCCCCGCGCTGCCCTACGGTTATCTGCCGCCCCCGGCCGAGAACGGAATGGCCGTCACCGCGCTGGTCCTCTCGCTGGTCGGCATCGTCGTACCCTGCCTGCTGCCGATCGCCCTGCCCTTCGGCTTCGTCGGGCTGTCCAAGGCGCGCAACACAGGCGTCGGACGCGGTCAGGCGCTGGCCGCGACGATCATCTCCGGGGTGCTGCTGGCCATCTGGACCGTGCTGATCACCTCGGTCGTGCGCTCGAACTGATCACACGTTGAACCGGAACTCGACCACGTCGCCGTCGGCCATCACGTAGTCCTTGCCCTCGATGCGGGCCTTGCCGCGGGCACGCGCCTCGGCGACCGAGCCGGCGGCGACCAGGTCGTCGAAGGAGATCACCTCGGCCTTGATGAAGCCGCGCTGGAAGTCGGTGTGGATGACGCCGGCCGCCTCGGGCGCGGTGGCGCCCTTGCGGATGGTCCAGGCCCGCGCCTCCTTCGGGCCGGCGGTCAGATAGGTCTGGAGGCCGAGGGTGTCGAAGCCGACCCGGGCCAGCTGCTTGATGCCGGACTCCTCCTGGCCCATGCTCTGCAACAGTTCGAGCGCCTCGTCGTCGGGCAGTTCGATCAGCTCCGACTCGATCTTCGCGTCGAGGAAGATCGCCTCGGCCGGGGCGACCAGGGCGCGCAGCTCGTCCTTGAGCTGCTCGTTGGTCAGCTCCTCCTCATCGACGTTGAACACGTAGATGAACGGCTTCGCGGTCAACAGGTGCAGCTCGCGCAGCGGGGCGGGGTCGAGCCCGGCGGCGAAGACCGTGGTGCCCTCGTCGAGCAGCTTCTTGGCCTGCTCGATCGCGGCGACCACCGGCTGCTTGTCCTTGGCCATCCGCGCCTCCTTCTGGAGCCGCGGCAGCACCTTCTCGATGGTCTGGAGGTCGGCCAGGATCAGCTCGGTGTTGATGGTCTCCAGGTCGCGGCGCGGATCGACCTTGCCGTCCACATGGTGCACGTCCTGGTCGGTGAAGGCCCTGATGACCTGGCAGATCGCGTCCGCCTCGCGGATGTTGGCGAGGAACTTGTTGCCCAGGCCCTCGCCCTCGGAGGCGCCCTTGACGATCCCGGCGATGTCCACGAAGGAGACGGTGGCGGGCAGCTCGCGCTCCGACTTGAACAACCCGGCCAGCACGGCGAGCCGGGGGTCGGGCACGCCGACCACCCCGACGTTGGGCTCGATGGTCGCGAACGGGTAGTTCGCGGCGAGCACGTCGTTCTTCGTCAGCGCGTTGAAGAGCGTCGATTTGCCGACGTTCGGCAGGCCGACGATTCCGATCTGTAGCCCCATGAACGGCAAGTCTAGTTGTCCGGACCGCGGCGAACTCCCACGATGGTTGTTCGTGAACTCCGCGGAGCTGGTGTTGTTGTTCGTCGGGCTGGCCCTGGGCCTGGCGCTGGGCGTGCTGTGGGAGCGCGGCCGGGGGCGCGGGCCCTCGGCGCAGGCGCTCGACCGGTCTACGGACCGGCTGCTGGGACTGGCCGACCAGCAGTTCGCGCAGGTCGGGCGGCCGATCCAGGAGTCGCTGCGGCACCTGGACGACCGGCTGCGCGAGATCGAGCAGGGCCGGGCCTCGGCGCAGGCGGCGCTCGCGCGGCAGATCGAGGACGTCCGCACGACCGGTGAGGAGCTGCGGGGGCAGACCGCGGCGCTCGTCACGGCGCTGCGCACGCCTCAGGTGCGCGGGCGCTGGGGCGAGCTGCACCTGCGCCGCGCCGTGGAGCTGGCCGGGCTGGTTGACCGCTGCGACTTCACCGAACAGTTGGTCGTCGGGGTGGCCGCGGACAGCGACGAGGGGGTCGCACGGCCGGACCTGGTCGTGCACCTGGCCGGGGGCAAGAACGTGATCGTAGACGCCAAGGTGCCGCTCGGCGCGTTCCTGGAGGCGGCGGAGGCGCGCGACGAGAACGTGCGCGCCGAGCGTCTAAGGGCACACGCGCGGCAACTCAAGGCGCACGTCGATCAGTTGGGCTCACGCGCGTACTGGCGGCGGCTTAACGCATCCGGGGCTTCGACGCCTGAGTTCGTGGTCCTGTTCGTACCCGGCGAGGCCTTCCTGTCGTACGCGCTGGAAGCCGATCCCAACCTGCTGGAGTACGCGGCGGAACGACGCGTGATGCTCGCGTCGCCGACCACACTCATCACCTTGCTGCGTACCGTCGCCTACGCGTGGTCGCAGGACACGCTCGCCGCGGAGGCACGCACGATCATCGACCTCGGCCGCGATCTGTACGAGCGGATCGGCGTGCTGGCCGGGCACCTCGACCGCGTCGGCGGATCGCTCGGCGGCGCGGTCGCCGCGTACAACCGGGCCGTCGGCTCGCTCGACGCGCGGGTACTGGTGGCGGCACGGCGCCTGCACGACCTCGGCATCGGCGATACGCCTCCGGAGACCCCGCGGCACCTGGACACGGCACCGCGCTCCCCCGCGTCGCTGGACTCGCTGCTGCCGCTGCCAACCGCACCGGGCAATCTGACGCCGCGTGCCTCTACCGACCGGATAACCCCGCAATGACGAGCCCTGTCAGCTCGTAGTACCGTATGCGGCGATTTGTCACTCTGACGAGTGATCAGCGGGCGTGGCACCAGTGCGAGTCACCGGGCTGCTCATACGGTGACGCGCATGAGCCAGCACCGGGCTGTGGAACACCGGCCGCCGGAGAACAGCCTCTGGCGCCCGGAACCGCCGACCGCACGCGGCTGGGTGCGACAGGGTACAAGTCGGCCACAGGCCGACGGCCGCAGGGCCAGCAATCATCGCGTGGAGCGGACAGCCGGCGGGCCGCTGACGGCGTTCGGCGTGTCGATCGTGCTGGCCGGGGCCTGCCTGATCGGCGCGGCCCTCGACCTGCTGTTGGTGCGCACCGCCGCGTGGGCGCTGACCGGGCTCTTCCTCGCGGCCTGCGCCTATGCGGCCGCAAAGGTGCGACGATCCGACTGGTACTCGGCCGTGGTCGGGCCGCCGCTCGCGTTCGCCTGCGGGCTGATGCTTGTCGCCGCGTTCTCGCCACACGACGTGGGATCGGGGCTCACGGGCACCGTCGCGACGATACTGGAGCTGCTCGCCTTCAAGGCACGTGCGGTGTTCCTCGGCACAGCCCTGGCCTTGGGCGTCACCTTGGCGCGCAGGCTGCCGTTCACTCGTCCTTGAGGTTGCGGCGCAGTTCGTGCGGCAGCGCGAACAGGAGCTTCTCCTGCGCCGAGCGGACCTCTTCGACGTCCGCGTAGCCGCGCTCGGCCAGCAGCTCCAGCACGCCCTGCACCAGCTCCTCGGGAACCGAGGCGCCGGAGGTCACGCCGACGGTGGCGACCCCGTCGAACCACGCCGGATCGACCTCCTCGGCGCGGTCCACCAGGTACGCCGCCCTGGCGCCCGCCTCCAGCGCGACCTCGACCAGCCGGACCGAGTTGGAGGAGTTGGCCGAGCCGACCACGATGACCAGGTCGGACTGCGGGGCGATGCGCTTGACCGCGACCTGCCGGTTCTGCGTCGCGTAGCAGATGTCGTCCGACGGCGGGTCGATCAGCAGCGGGAAGCGCTCGCGCAGCTTCGCGACCGTCTGCTCGGTCTCGTCCACGGACAGCGTCGTCTGCGACAGCCAGGCCACCCGCGCCGGGTCGCGCACCTGCACGTCCGCGACGCCCTCGGGGCCGTCCACCAGCTTGATGTGCGCGGGGGCCTCGCCGGTGGTGCCGATGACCTCCTCGTGGCCCTCGTGCCCGATCAGCAGGATGTCGTAGCCCTCGTCCGCGAAGCGGACCGCCTCCTTGTGCACCTTGGTCACCAGCGGGCAGGTCGCGTCGATGGTCTTGAGCCGCCGCTGGGAGGCCTGCTCGTGCACCTCGGGGGCCACGCCGTGGGCGGAGAAGATCACGATCGAACCCTCGGGCACCTCCTCGTTCTCCTCGACGAAGACCGCGCCGCGTTCCTCCAGCGTCTGCACGACGTGCTTGTTGTGCACGATCTGCTTGCGCACGTACACCGGCGATCCGTACTGCTCAAGCGCGCGTTCGACGGTCAGGACCGCGCGGTCAACGCCCGCGCAGTAACCGCGCGGCGCGGCGAGCAGGACCCGCTTGCGCGGCGAGGCGGCGGAGGTGGCGGGTGCGTCGGTGGCCGTGGCTTGGCCGGAGGCGGTGACCATGCCCTCATGGTATTCGCGTACGCGGCGGGCACCCCAGTGCGGGAGAGCCGATCTTTACATCTCCCGCACACTTTTCCGCGAGCGGTACGGATGGCACGGCGCGCGGTCCGTCCGCACGTTGTCAGGGTCGGCGGATACCGTTGGACCATGGCGTTGCAGACCTCGTTCGAGCACCCGGTGCCGGTCGCCGCCCTCGCGGGCATGGTGGGCGACTGGATCGACCGGCTGGGCTCGATCTGGGTCGAGGGCCAGATCACCGAGATCAGCCGGCGGCCGGGCGCCGGGATGGTGTTCCTGACGCTGCGTGACCCATCGCAGAACGTGTCGGTCGGGGTGACGTGTTACCGCAGCGTCTACGACAAGGTGGTGCCGGCGCCCTCGGAGGGCGCGCGGGTGGTGGTGTGGGCCAAGCCGAGCTTCTACCGGCCGCGCGGCCAGTTCTCGCTGCTCGCCCAGGAGCTGCGGCCGGTCGGGATCGGCGAGCTGCTGGCCCGGCTCGAGGAGCTCAAGCGGCGGCTGGCCGCGGAGGGCCTGTTCGATCCGGCGCTGAAGCGGCCGCTGCCGTTCCTGCCGCACCTGATCGGGCTGATCTGCGGGCGGGCCTCGGCGGCCGAGCGGGACGTGGTGGAGAACGCGCAGCGGCGCTGGCCCGGCGTGCGCTTCGAGGTGCGCGAGACGGCGGTGCAGGGCGCCGGGGCGGTCGCGGGGGTCACCGCGGCGCTGGCCGAGCTCGACGCGCATCCCGAGGTGGACGTGATCGTGATCGCGCGCGGCGGCGGCTCGGTGGAGGACCTGCTGCCGTTCTCGGACGAGCAGCTGATCCGCGCGGTCGCGGCGTGCGCGACCCCGGTGGTCTCGGCGATCGGGCACGAGCCGGACTCGCCGCTGCTCGACCTGGTCGCGGACCTGCGGGCGTCCACGCCGACGGACGCGGCCAAGCGGATCGTGCCGGACGTGCGCGAGGAGATGGACCGGGTCGCGCAGTCCCGCGAGCGGCTGTGGCGCGCCATCACGCGGCTGCTGGACCGGGAGACGCAGGCGCTGGCCGGGTTCCGGTCGCGGCCGGTGCTCGCTGCGCCGTACGTGCTGGTGGACGTGCGGGCACAGGAGATCGCGACGCTGCGGGATCGGGCGTTTCGCTGCGCCGATCACCGGGTGGCGCGGGATGGCGAGGTGCTGACACAGACGCTGGCCCGGGTGCGGGCGCTCTCGCCGCTGGCCACGCTGGAGCGCGGCTACGCAATCGTGCAGCGCGACGACGGCCTGGTGGTGCGCAAGCCTGCGGAGGTCGAGCCGGGCGACCCGCTGACGGTGCGCGTCGCGGGCGGCTCGCTGGACGCCACGGTCAGTGGGCCGAAGAAGCCGAGGGGCTCGCAGAAGTCAGCCACGCCGTGAGGGCCGCGCCGCGCGGTTCGTGGAAGCCGAGTTCGCGGTAGAGCGGCTCGGCCTCGGTCGAGGCGTGCAGATCGACCCGCGCGATACCCCGGCCGCGCAACCAGTCGAGTGTCGCTACCACGACGGCGCGCGCGTGGCCCTGGCGGCGGTACCGGCAGTCGGTCGCGACGCTGAGTATGTAGCCGTGCAGGCCGAGCGGGCTCGACGGGCTGGGCAGGCGCCGCTCGACGACGCCGACCGAGCAGGCGGCCAGCACCCCCGGCTCGTCCGTGGCGTCGGTGACGAAGGCCTGAAGCGGGCCGTCCGGGTCGGCCAGCGCGGCGCGGAAGGCCTCGATGCAGGGCTGCTGCCAGGACGAGTCGGCGATCGGCCCGAACACGGACGAGATCATCACCTCGCGCAGCCGGGTCAGCTCCTCGGCGTCCTCGACGCCGGCCCGGCGCACCGCGATTCCCACAGTCGGACTCCTTGCCTTGCCCCACGCTGTCGCCTCGGCAACCTATCGTGGACGGCATGTCGAACGAAGCGAATTCCACGCCGTCCGCAGGCGACCTGAGCGGGCTCGGCTACGAGCAGGCGCGCGAGGAGCTGGTCGCGACCGTGCAGCGGCTCGAGGCGGGTGGATTGTCGCTTGAGGAGTCCCTGGCGCTGTGGGAGCGCGGCGAGGCGCTGGCCGCGCACTGCCAGGCGAAGCTGGACGGCGCCCGCGCCCGGCTGGATGCGGCGGTGGCGGCGCGCGGCGAGGAGTAAGCAGGAACGGGCCGGTCAGCGCAGGGCGGCGGCCAACTGCTTCAGCTCGTCCAGCGGCGCACTGCCTGCCACGATCACGGTGGCCTCCGCATCGGCGTGGTACAGGATCGTGCGCAGCCCGCTGGGTGTCGTCCCGGTGTAGCGCTGCCAGACGTCCGGCGTGGCGCCGGGGATCTGCACGGCCGTGCTCGGCTCGGCGTTGGAGTGCTGACCGCTCAGGAACGCGGCCAGCGGCTGCGCGGTCTGCTCCAGCGAGGCGTAGCCGCCGCTCGGCGTGAGATAGCCCACGTGCCAGTCCGCGGCGCCCGCGCCGGCCGGCTGGTAGTAGGCGGAGGTGAGCCGCCAGGTCGCGGGCAGGCCGCTCGGCGCGAGCACCGGGAACGGCTCGGCCTGGCGTGCGGCGCTCACCGTGGTCTGGAACGACGCGGCGTCGATGACGTGCACCGGATCGCCGGACTTGGACGGTTCGATCACCAGGACCACGGCGATGGGCACGGCGATCACCGCCAGGGAGATCAGCATGTCCCGGACGGTGGTCCTCAGCCGTGCGTACGGCCGCGCGTTCGCCATGCACCCATCGTCCCCGATCCGCCCTCCCCGGCCTTAACCGGGGCCGGGTTGTCCGCACCGCTACGATCATCATTAAATCGACGGATTTGCCTGCCGTACTCCCTCCACGGTTGGCGCCCGTCCATCTGATGTCCCGTGCGGAAGGACACCACCATGAGCACGACGCCCGAGCCCGCCGGCTCCCCGAACCAGGTCCCGGACCGGAACCTGGCCCTCGAACTGGTCCGCGTCACCGAGGCTGCCGCGATGGCGGCCGGCCGCTGGGTCGGCCGCGGCGACAAGATCGGCGCCGACGGAGCGGCGGTCAGCGCGATGCGGCGGCTGATCAACACGGTCTCCATGGACGGCGTCGTGGTGATCGGCGAGGGTGAGAAGGACCACGCACCGATGCTGTTCAACGGCGAGCGAGTCGGCAACGGCGACGGGCCCGAGTGCGACGTGGCCGTCGATCCGATCGACGGCACGACGCTGAACGCCAAGGGCATGCCGAACGCGATCGCGGTGATCGCGCTGGCCGAGCGCGGCGCGATGTACGACCCGTCGGCCGTGTTCTACATGGAGAAGCTGGCCACCAGCGCGGAAGCGGCGGACGCCGTGGACATCGCCGCCTCGGTGGAGCACAACGTCAAGGCGGTCGCCCGGGCGAAGGGCAGCAAGCCCTCCGAGGTGACCGTGGTCATCCTGGACCGGCCCCGGCACGAGAACCTGGTGCGCGAGGTGCGGGAGACCGGGGCGCGCATCAAGTTCATCACGGACGGCGATGTCGCCGGCGCGATCATGGCGGTACGCCCGGACACCGGCGTTGACCTGCTGCTCGGCGTCGGCGGAACGCCGGAGGGCATCATCGCGGCCTGCGCGATGAAGTGCCTCGGCGGGGTGATCCAGGGCCGACTGTGGCCGCGCGACGAGGCCGAACGGCGCAAGGCGCTCGATGCGGGGCACGACCTGGAGCGCGTGCTGACCACGGACGACCTGGTCACCGGTGAGAACGCGTTCGTCGCGATCACCGGTATCACCGACGGGGAGTTGGTGCGCGGCGTGCGTTACCGCGCAGGCGGCGCGATCACCTCGTCGCTGGTGATGCGTTCGAAGAGCGGCACGGTACGCCGGGTCGAGTCGGAACACCGGCTCGACAAGCTGCGCAAGTACAGCGTCATCGACTTCGGGTAACGCGGCCGCCGGGCTCATCCGTTCAGCAGCTCCGGCGGGCACCGGCCGACGGCCGGTGGTACCCCTGGATGAGGGAACGAGACCGGAGGCGTCCGATGTCGGGTCAGGTCGAGGACACCGGCCGGATCCGGCTGGTGTTCGCCGGCGTGATGCTCGGCATGTTCCTGGCCGCGCTCGACCAGACGATCGTCTCGACCGCGCTGCCGACGATCGTCAGCGACCTGGGCGGGGCGAACCACCTGTCCTGGGTGGTCACCGCGTACCTGCTTGCCTCGACGGCGACCACGCCGCTGTGGGGAAAGCTCGGCGACCTGTTCGGGCGCAAGACCGTCTTCCAGATCTGCATCGTCATCTTCCTGGCGGGTTCGGCGCTGTGCGGCGTGTCGCGCAACATGCCGCAGCTGATCGGGTTCCGCGCCTTCCAGGGCATCGGCGGCGGCGGGCTGATGGTGCTGGCCATGGCGGTCATCGCGGACGTGGTGCCGCCGCGGGACCGCGGCCGGTACCAGGGCGTGATCGGCGCGGTCTTCGGCGTCTCGTCGGTGCTCGGCCCGCTGCTCGGCGGCTTCCTGGTGGACAACCTGTCCTGGCGCTGGGTGTTCTACGTGAACCTGCCGGTCGGCGCGGTGGCGTTGGCGGTCATCGCGGCCGCGCTCACGTCGAGGTCGCCGCAGACCCGGCCGCGGATCGACTACGCGGGCACCGCGCTGCTGGCCGCCGCCTCGACCTGCCTGGTGCTGATCACCAGCCTCGGCGGCACGACGTGGGAGTGGAACTCGCCGCAGGTGTGGGGCTGCGGCATGGCGGCCGTGCTGCTGCTGGCCGTGTTCGCCCTGGTCGAGCAGCGGGTGTCCGAGCCGATCCTGCCGCCGCGGCTGCTGCGCAACCCGGTGTTCTCGACGAGCTCGGCCGTCGGGTTCGTGGTGGGGCTTTGCATGTTCGGTGCGCTGTCCTTCATTCCGCTGTTCATGCAGGTGGTCGATGGCAACTCGCCGACCGAGTCGGGGCTGCGGCTGCTGCCGATGATGGCCGGGGTGCTGGTCTCCTCGATCGGCACCGGGCAACTGATCAGCAGGTACGGCCGGTACAAGGCCTATCCGATCGCCGGCACGCTGTTCATGGCGCTCGGCCTCTGGCTGCTGTCCCGGTTCGACGAGCACACCGGCGGCACGATCGTCGGCGCGGACATGGCGGTGTTCGGCTTCGGCCTCGGGCTGACCATGCAGGTGCTGATCATCGCGGTCCAGAACGCGGTGGACTACGCCGACCTGGGGACCGCGACCTCCGGCGCGACGTATTTCCGCTCCATCGGCGGATCGTTCGGCGCCTCGATCTTCGGCACCATCCTGAACAGCCGGCTGCACTCGAACCTTGGCGCCGCGCTCGCCGACGGCACGCTCCCGCCGCAATTCCCGGCGGAGCGGATCATCGAGGCGCCGACCGCCGTGCACACGCTGCCGGCGGCGCTCGCCGACCCCTTCGTGCACATCTACGCGGTCTCCGTGCAGCGGGTCTTTCTCGTCGCGGTGCCGATCGCGCTGGTCGCCTTCGTGCTCACGCTGTTCCTGCGCGAGGTCCCGCTGCGCGGCGCCACGCGCGCCCCGGAGCCCGGCGAGGCCGCGGGCCTGCCGACGTTCCGCAGTTCGCTGGACGAGATCGAGGGCGCGCTCACCCGGCTGACGAGCCGACAGAATCTATGGGACCGCTACGAGACGGTCATCGAGCGCGCGGGCGTGGCCATCACCGTGCCGCAGGCGTACGGCCTGTTCCGGCTGCACCACGCCGGTCCAATCACCGACGAGGCCGCGGCGAAACGCCTCGGCCTGCCGCTCACCCAGATCCGCGCGAAGATCGACGACATCGTCGCGACCGGTTACGCACAACGCGACGCTGAAGGCACCGTGACGCTCACGCCGAGCGGCATCCAGGTCATCGACCAGCTGTGCAGCGCACGAACGGACATCTTGCAAGAACAGCTGGCCGGCTGGTCACCGGAGCAGCACGCGGACCTGCTGGCGATGCTGAAGAAGCTGGCGGACAACTCGCTCGACGCGCCGAGCCGGCGGGTGATGTCGCGTTAGAGCTGTCTCAAAAGTAGCGTCGGTTAGGGCGTGGCGTCTGGCGTGTGCGGTCGCAAGGCGGAGGTGCGGCCCCGTACCGGGGTGTGGGGGCGTGCCGACAACGCGGCGAGCGTGCGTGACAGGCGACACGACCCCGACGGGACCTTTGAAACAGGCTCTTAGCGCCAGCCGGTGACCAGCGCCTGCAGGCTGTCCGACCAGGGTGCCGGGCGCAGATCCTCGCGGGTGACCTTCACGATCGTCCGGGTGCCTCGCGCGTGCTCGACCTCCGTGCCGTCCAGGGCCTCAGACAAGCAGCGGAAGGTGTATACCGCGCTGGTGTTACCCAACCGTCCGAGTCCGACCTCGACGACCAGTTCGCCGCGCTCGCGGGTGAAGGGGCGTAGGAACTCGATCTCGTAGTGCTTGACGACGACGTTCCCGTCGGAGGGGTCCAGCCCGGTCAGTGAGTGGTACCAGGCGGTCATCGCGCGCTCGACGTGGATCGCGTAACGCGCGTTGTGCAGCACGCCGAGCATGTCCAGCTCGTCGAACCACACCGTCGAACGGTGGACGTAAAGCGGCTTCCGCGCAGTGCTGCCGCTGTCGCTCGTGCCGGTTTCACTCATCGTGACTTGAGCCATTTCTTCTTCGGGCGCTTGGCCTCGACGTTACCGAACAGCGCCACGCCCCGGACGCGCACCACCGGCGTCTCGGGTCCGAACGTGGCGCCGGGCGGCATGGTGAGCTTGCGCGAGCCGAATACCGCGCTGCCTTCGTCGTATAAGACGACTCCTTCCGGCACTCGGATGACCACCTCGCCGAAGACGGCGTTCGCGGTGATGGTGATCTCGCGCTGCTCGAGTACTGCCTCGGTCAGGTCCAGTTCCACCGAGCCGAACAGTGCCCGCGCGCTCAGCCCGGAACGCACCAGCCAGCGTCCGGTGCGTTTCGCCTCGCCGAACACCGCGACGACCGGCTCGCCGCCGACGTAACGCGCCGCGGCGTCCGCTGCGGGCGTGGTGAGCTGGCCGTTCGCCGTGGTCGGCGGCGCGAACTCCACCGGCAGGTCGGCCAGCAGCGGGCGCAGCTGGCCCATCGTCTTGGCGGCGTACGCGGCCTCCAGCCGTTCGCTGTGTTCTTCCGTACTCAGGCGTCCTTCCGCAAAGGCCCGTCCAAGCAGTTCGGCGACATGTTCACGGTCGGCGTCGGAAGCGCGCAACCCGAGGCTGCGGTCCTCCGGCTCACGCATCGCGGGGGAAGTCACGCCGCTACGCTACCGCCGCGAACGGCCGTGGTCAGTCCCGATCGGCCGCCATCGGAGGGCGGGCATAGGCTTCCTCCGTCGGTGGTTCATCGTGGTGACCGTGCTCCGAGGAGGCTCGTACGTGCCCGAGTTCGCTTATTCAGATCTGCTCCCACTCGGACCGGACGAGACCGAGTACCGGCTGCTCACCACCGAGGGCGTGAGCACCGTCTCGGCCGCCGGACGCACGTTCCTCCAGGTGGAGCCGTCCGCGCTGCGGCTGCTGACCGCGACCGCGATGCACGACATCGCGCACTATCTGCGCCCGGCGCACCTGACCCAGCTCGCGTCGATCATGAACGACGCGGAGGCCTCGCCGAACGACCGCTTCGTCGCGCTCGACCTGTTGAAGAACGCGAACATCGCGGCCGGGGGCGTGCTGCCGATGTGTCAGGACACCGGCACCGCGATCGTGATGGGCAAGCGCGGGCAGAACGTGCTGACCGACGGGGACGACGAGTCGCACATCGCGCACGGCGTGTACGACGCGTACACGAAACTGAACCTGCGTTACTCGCAGATGGCCCCGCTGACGATGTGGGACGAGAAGAACACCGGCTCGAACCTGCCGGCGCAGATCGAGCTGTACGCGGCGCCGGGCTCCGCCTACAAGTTCCTGTTCATGGCGAAGGGCGGCGGCTCGGCGAACAAGTCGTACCTGTACCAGGAGACGAAGGCGGTGCTGAACCCGGCGTCGATGCTGCGTTTCCTCGAGGAGAAGATCCGCTCGCTGGGGACCTCGGCCTGCCCGCCGTACCACCTGGCGATCGTCGTGGGCGGCACATCGGCGGAGTACGCGCTCAAGACGGCGAAGTACGCCTCGGCCAAGTACCTGGACACCCTGCCGACCGAGGGCTCGATGCTCGCCCACGGCTTCCGCGACCTCGAACTGGAGGCCGAGGTGCTGGAGCTGACCCGGCGCATCGGGATCGGCGCGCAGTTCGGCGGCAAGTACTTCTGCCACGACGTGCGGGTGATCCGGCTGCCGCGGCACGGCGCCTCCTGTCCGGTCGCAATCGCCGTGTCGTGCTCGGCGGACCGGCAGGCGCTGGCAAAGATCACCGCGCAGGGCGTGTTCCTGGAGCAGTTGGAGACGGACCCGGCGCGTTACCTGCCCGAGACGACCGATGAGCACCTCAATGACGACGTTGTGCGCATCGATCTGAACCGGCCGATGAGCGAGGTACGCATGGAGCTTTCGAAGTACCCGGTCAAGACGCGCCTGTCACTGTCCGGGACGCTTGTCGTCGCGCGTGACATCGCGCACGCGAAGCTCAAGGAGCTGCTCGACGCGGGTAAGCCGCTGCCCGACTACATCAAGGACCACCCGGTCTACTACGCCGGTCCGGCGAAGACTCCCGAGGGTTACGCATCCGGCTCATTCGGGCCGACGACCGCCGGACGGATGGATTCGTATGTTGATCAGTTCCAGGCCGCCGGCGGCTCGCTGGTGATGCTGGCGAAGGGCAACCGCAGCAAGCAGGTCACCGAGGCGTGCAACACGCACGGCGGCTTCTACCTCGGCTCGATCGGCGGCCCCGCGGCGCGGCTGGCCCAGGACTGCATCAAGCACGTCGAGGTGCTCGACTACGCGGAGCTGGGCATGGAAGCGGTCTGGCGGATCGAGGTCGAGGACTTCCCGGCGTTCATCGTGGTGGACGACAAGGGCAACGACTTCTTCACCAACCCCGGCGAGAACACCCCGCTGCTGAGCATCGGGAAGCGTCCAGCGTGACCACCTGACGCGTACTGCCCGGGGCGCTGTATTTGCAGCGCCCCGGGCAGTGTTCGCTCAGCGACTCAGTACCGGCCTCGGCCTAGTACCAGTTGTGGCTCTCCCAGAAGGACTGAGCGCCGCACGGCGAGCCGTAGCGCTCATCCATGTAGCCCAGCGTCCACTTGATCTGCGTCACCGGGTTGGTGCGCCAGTCGGACCCCGCGGAGGCCATCTTCGAGCCGGGCAGCGCCTGGCCGAGCCCGTACGCACCGCTCGACGGGTTCGTCGCGGTGACGCTCCAGCCGGACTCGCGCGAGATAACCCAGTCGAAGCAGCCGAACTGGCCGGACGGGACGATCCGCTTGGCGATCTGATACGCGCTCAAGCCCGCGTACTGGTCCGAAGCGGCTGTGGCAGCCTGCTTAGGCGCGGGCGCGGCAGGTGCCGACGACGCCGGAGCGGCGGGCGCTGCGGGCTTCGGGGCGACCGGCTTCAGCGTGACCGGCTTTACGTTGACCAGCTTGGCCGACGGCCGCGCGGGTGCGTCGGCTGCCGCGCCCTCAAGTGCAGCTGCGTGAGCTGCGGCGTGCGTGACAGCGGCGCTGGATACTGCGCTGGAGACCGTGTTGTGCGCGACCGGTGCGGTAGCCGCTTGAGCGTTGGCCGCGCTCGCCGTGAGCGCGCCGACGACGGCTCCGGTAAGGGCAGTGCAGGATGCTGCGGTAACCGCGATCTTGTGCGTATGGACCGCAATGGACTCGGGCATGGACAGGCGAAGCCTGGGCACGTAAAGCCTTCCGTCTGCCGCAGGGCACGACGAAGCGGCAGGCGTCACCGGCCGGAGGCCGGCAAGTGGAACACGATCGCTTCGAGCGCACCGAGCGGCGGCTCGCCCCATCTGACTCTTTTCGCCCGCAGGAAGGTGCACACCGCGGGTGGCGCGTCCGGGTCCGTCGTCGTACTCGCGTGTTCGTACTCGTGTTCGGAGGTCCGTCGCGTGGGGCCTGACGACAACGACCATGCCTGATTGTTGTGGCGAACCTCAAATCATTGCGCTGTGGGTAAAATCACAGCAAATACACCCTCTGTACTGGGCGTTTGACGCTTCGTAGAGCCCGAGCAGGTCACCATGGTGATCGAAAACGACGCCGGCGGCCCCGGAATCCACCGTCCGGGGCCGCCGCTTCGTGGTCTGCGTCACACCCGCACGCCTCGTCAGACGGCGAGGTCCTCCAACATCTCGGTCACGAGCGCCGCGATCGGCGAGCGCTCGGAGCGCGTCAGGGTCACATGCGCGAACAGCGGGTGCCCCTTGAGCTTCTCCACCACCGCCACGACGCCGTCGTACCGGCCGACCCGCAGGTTGTCGCGCTGCGCCACGTCGTGCGTCAGCACCACCCTGGAGCCCGAGCCGATCCGGGAGAGCACCGTGAGCAGCACGTTGCGCTCCAGGGACTGCGCCTCGTCCACGATCACGAAGGAGTCGTGCAGCGACCGGCCGCGGATGTGGGTGAGCGGCAGGACCTCGAGCATGCCGCGGTCCACCACCTCGTCGATCACATCGCTGGTGGTCAGCGCGGACAGGGTGTCGAACACCGCCTGGCCCCACGGGCTCATCTTCTCGCCCTCGGTGCCCGGCAGGTAGCCGAGCTCCTGGCCGCCGACCGCGTAGAGCGGCCGGAACACGATCACCTTGCGGTGCTGGCGGCGCTCCATCACCGCCTCGAGGCCGGCGCACAGCGCCAGCGCCGACTTCCCGGTGCCCGCGCGGCCGCCGAGCGAGACGATGCCGACGTCCGGGTCGAGCAGCAGGTCGAGTGCGATCCGCTGCTCGGCGGAGCGGCCGTGCAGCCCGAAGGCCTCGCGGTCGCCGCGTACCAACCGCACCTGCTTGTCCGCCGTCACCCGCCCGAGCGCCTTACCCCGTTCGGAGACCAGTACCAGGCCGGTGTGTACGGGCAGTTCAGCCGCCTCGGTCAGTTCGACCCGGCCCTCCTCGTAGAGCCGGTCCACCATCGAGCCGGCGATCTCGAGCTCGGCCATGCCGGTGTAGCCGGAGGTGATCGCCAGCTCCGCGCGGTACTCCTCGGCGGTCAGGCCGACCGCCGCCGCCTTCACCCGCAGCGGCAGGTCCTTGGACACCAGGGTGACCTGCCTGCCCTCGGCCTCCAGCGACTTGGCCACCGCGAGGATGCGGGTGTCGTTGTCCGGCGTGGCGACCGCGGGCCGGAAACCGGGCGGTAGGACCGAGGGGTCGGTGTGGTTGAGCTCGACGCGCAGCGTGCCGTCCGCGGGCCCGATCGGGATCGGGGCGTCGAGACGCCCGTGCTTGAGCCGCAGTTCGTCGAGCATCCGCAGCGCGGAGCGCGCGAAGTAACCGAGTTCGGGGTGGTGGCGCTTGCCTTCGAGTTCGCTGACGACCACCAGCGGGATGACGATCTCGTGCTCGTCGAACCGGGTGATCGCGGCCGGATCCGCGAGCAGAACGCTGGTGTCCAGCACGAAAGTGCGCCGTTCGGGACGGGCGGAACGGCGCTTGGGTGTAACGGCCACTTAGCACGACTCCCTGTGGCGCACCGTGCCCGGCGCGCCCTGAACGAGGGTGGGATTTGCACCGGTCACAACACTAAGGAAGGCGGGCGGCTCCAGGCGATGAGTTTTCGGCTGATCACCGGCCCGCGCACGGGGCGCGACTGGCGTCTACCCGCCGGGCCGGTGTCACACGTCATACCAGGGCATTACCCCTTCCGGCCTACCCGAAAACGAGCAAGCCGGCCGCCCTGAAACCACGTAAGGCGTGGTCACGCACCATAACGGCGCTGGCGCAGGCTGTAGTCGCGCAGTGCGCGCAAAAAGTCGATCTTACGGAACGCGGGCCAGAACGCCTCGCAGAAGTAGAACTCCGAGTGCGCCGACTGCCAGAGCAGGAAACCGGAGAGGCGCTGCTCGCCGGAGGTGCGGATGACCAGGTCGGGGTCGGGCAGGCCGCGGGTGTAGAGATGCTCGGCGATGTGCTCGACGTCGATCACCTGCGCCAGGTCCTCGATCGTGGTGCCGCGCTCGGCGTGTTCGTAGAGCAGGGAGCGCACCGCGTCGGCGATCTCGCGCCGGCCGCCGTAGCCGATCGCCGCGTTGACCACCAGGCCGGGGTTGTCCGCGGTGCGCGCGCCGATCTCCTTGAGGGTGCGGGCGAAGTCGCCGGGCAGCAGGTCGAGCGCGCCGAGCGGCTGGATACGCCAGCGGCCGACGTCGGCGAGGCGGCGTACCGAGCCCTCGATGATCTGAAGCAGGTCGGCCAGCTCGGCGGCCGGGCGGTTGAAGTTGTCGGTGGAGAACAGCCAGAGGGTGACCACCTCGACCCCGGCCTCCTCGCACCATTCGAGCAGGTGCTGGATCTTGTCGGCGCCGCGCTGGTGGCCGGTGGCGATCTGCTCGCCGACCGCCTTGGCCCAGCGGCGGTTGCCGTCCATGATCACGCCGACGTGCCGCGGCACCCGCGAGTGGTCGAGCTTCGCGGTCAGCCGCTTCTCGTACGCGCCGTAGACGAGGTCTCGCACACTCATCCTCGACGCCTCTCGCTCGCCAGCGGTTCTTCCTGCGGCACCATATCTCCACCACAGCCGCCCCGACTCAAGAAGGAGCGAGGCGGCTGTGAGGATCTGGTGAAGATCCGCTCAGCTCACCGATATAGCTCGAACGGCCGTCAGCCGAGCCGGGCCTCGAGCGCGCGGTGCTCCGCCCACAGCCCGGCGGGCAGGTGGTCGCCGAAGCGCTCGAAGTGGGCCGCGATCAGCTCGGCCTCGCGCCGCCAGACCTCGCCGTCCACGGTGAGCAGCTGCTCGAGGTCCTTGTCGTCGAGCGCCAGACCGCCGAGGTCGAGTTCGCCGGGCCCCGGCACGGTGCCGATCGGCGTCTCGGCGCCCACGGCACGGCCGTCGAGCCGATCGACGATCCACTTGAGCACGCGGCTGTTCTCGCCGAACCCGGGCCACAGGAAGTGCCCGTCGGTCGCCTTGCGGAACCAGTTGACGTAGTAAATGCGCGGCAGCTTCTCCGGATCGGCCTGCGCGCCGACGCGCAGCCAGTGCGCGAAGTAGTCGCCCATGTTGTAGCCGCAGAACGGCAGCATCGCGAAGGGGTCGTAACGCAGCTCGCCGACGGTGCCCTCGGCCGCGGCGGTCTTCTCCGAGGCGACGTTCGCGCCGAGGAAGACGCCGTGCTGCCAGGACAGCGACTCGGTCACCAGCGGGACGGCCGTCGCGCGCCGGCCGCCGAACAGGATCGCCGAGATCGGCACGCCGTTCGTGTCCTCCCATTCGGGAGCGATCGTCGGGCACTGCGCCGCCGGGACGCAGAACCGCGAGTTGGGATGGGCCGCCGGCTCGGGCGACTCGGGCGTCCAGTCCCGCCCCCGCCAATCGGTCAGGTGCGCCGGGGGCTGCTCGGTCAGCCCTTCCCACCAGACGTCGCCATCGTCCGTGAGGGCGACGTTCGTGAAGATGGTGTTCTTGTTCAGCGTCGCGATCGCGTTCGCGTTCGTGGCCACGCCTGTTCCAGGGGCGACGCCGAAGAACCCGGCCTCCGGGTTGATCGCGTAAAGGCGTCCGTCGGCGCCGAAACGCATCCACGCGATGTCGTCACCGACCGTCTCGACCTTCCAGCCGGGGAGCGTCGGCGACAGCATCGCCAGGTTGGTCTTACCGCACGCGGACGGGAAGCCCGCCGCGATGTACCTGACGTCGCCTTCGCCGCTCGGCGGCGTCAGCTTGAGGATGAGCATGTGCTCGGCCAGCCAACCCTCGTCGCGTGCCATCACCGATGCGATGCGCAGCGCGTAGCACTTCTTGCCCAGCAGCGCGTTACCGCCGTACCCGGACCCGTATGACCAGATCTCGCGATCCTCCGGGAAGTGCGTTATGTACTTCGTCGTGTTGCACGGCCACGGCACGTCAGCCTGTCCGGGTACGAGCGGCGCGCCGACGGAGTGCACGGCCTTGACGAAGTCACCGTCCTCGCCGAGCTCCTCAAGGACAGCGGTTCCCATACGCGTCATGACGCGCATCGACAGCGCGACGTACGCCGAGTCGGTGATTTCGACGCCGAGCGCGGCAAGCGGCGAGCCGACCGGCCCCATCGAGAACGGCACGACGTACATCGTGCGCCCCCGCATCGAGCCGGCGAACAGGCCGTTCAGCGTCATCCGCATCGCGGCGGGCGCGACCCAGTTGTTCGTGGGGCCGGCGTCTTCCTCAAGCTCCGAGCAGATGAACGTACGATCTTCGACCCGCGCCACGTCGGACGGATCGGATGCCGCGTAGAAGGAGTTGGGCCGCTTCGCCGGATTGAGGCGCCGCAGCGTGCCCTTCTCGACGAGTTCGTCGGTCAGCCGGGCCCACTCGGCGTCGGAGCCGTCGCACCAGACGATCTTGTCCGGCCGGGTCAGTTCGGCGATCTCGCCCACCCAGGCGAGCAGCTGCGCGTGTCGGGTCGGGGGTTCGGGTTTCTCGGACAGCTCCGTATAGGAAAAGGCGAGTGACATCGTGCGCACTCCTAAAAGACGCCGGGGGTCCGCACCTCCCGGGCGTGATGAGGGTGTTTTGGACTATAGCCGCGAGTGTCCACATCGTGGATACCCTAAAGCTACTTTCCGGTAGGTTACGTGGGCGTAGGTTAGGCTGAAGCCGCCGACGGCCAGACCGGCGCGGCGTGGTGTTATGTCCGGAAAGACAGCGATTCTCCGGGCTGCCGAGGCGGCCGGGCAGGGAGTGCGGTGTGACCAATCTCATGACTCAGGGAGGCGACGCGTTCGATCCGCGGTCCGCGTCTGTGAGCCAGATCTCCCCCGGTCAGGCTGTGGCGGACGCCACGGCGGCCATCAAGCCGAAGCTGCGCGGCTGGTTCCACGCCGGCGTCTTCCCGCTCGCGGTGGCCGCCGGGATCGTGCTGATCGCGCTGGCGCCGACCGCCGCGACCGCCGCCGAGTGCGCGATCTTCGCGGTCAGCTCATGGCTGCTGTTCGGAGTGAGCGGGGTCTACCACCGAGGCTCGTGGCGCCCGAAGGTGCGCGGCGTGCTGCGAAGGCTCGACCACACGAACATCTTCCTGATCATCGCCGGGACGTACACGCCGGTCTCGCTCGTGCTGCTGCCGGAGCACTCGGCGGTGGTCCTGCTGTCGCTGGTGTGGGGCGGCGCGCTGCTCGGCATCGGCATGCGCGTGTTCTGGCTCAGCGCCCCGCGCTGGGTATACGTGCCCTGTTATCTCGCGCTCGGCTGGGCCGCGGTCTTCTACCTGCCGAGCTTTCTGCACCTCGGCGGCTGGGCCGTGGTCGCCCTGATCATCGCCGGCGGGCTGCTCTACTCGGCCGGGGCGATCGTCTACGCACTCAAGCGGCCGAACCCGTCACCGATCTGGTTCGGCTTCCACGAGATCTTCCACGTGTTCACCATCGCGGCCTTCACCTGCCACTACATCGCGATCTCAATGACCGTCTACGCCCACGCCTAGTGCCGCGGCCAAGGCAGTAGCCACCCGCTACGCACAGAACGGCCCCGGACACACGAACGCCGCCGGCACATCCGACAACAACGCCTCCGCGACGGCGAGCCCGTACCCCGCAAAGCGCGGCGCGCGCCCGGCCAGCCGGGACGCGGCGCCCAGCGCCCGGTGCGCATCATCCAGATGCTCCAGCGACCCGGCCGTGACCGCGTAAGCGACGAACCCCGCCGCAGCAGCGGAAGCGCCGGATGGTGTCGCATTGTCGGTCGGGTCGCTCGGCCGGAAGTACAGCGGGTCGGCATCGGCGGCCGTGTCGTGGAAGCCCGAGTCGGAAACGAACTGCGCGCGGATCGTCTCGAGCAGGCGTGCGGCCAGGTCAAGCCACCGCTTGTCCCCGGTCGCCGAGTACAGCACGCAGAAGGCCTCCGCGACGCAGCCGTAGTCCTCCAGCACGCCGGGATTCCCCGAGGCCACGCCGTCGCGCGATGTCCGCACCAGCCGCGCTCCCCCGGTGCCCCCACCGGTGCCCTCATCGCTGTCAGAGTCAGCGCCACCAACCACATGAACATCCGCCAACAGCTGTGCCGCGCCGACCGCCGCGTCCAACAAGTGCGGCATCTCGAACGCCAGCGACGCCTCGACCAGCGCCGTAATCGCTAAACCGTTCCACGCCGCGACCACCTTGTCGTCGCGATGCGGCTGCGGCCGTCCCTGGCGCGCCTCGTGCAGCATGATGCGCACGCGGTGGTAACGCGCCTCGTCCTGCGGAGCCGGGTCCGCAAGCATTTCGAGCACCGACATACCGTGCTCGAACGTGCCCTCCGAGGTGACATGAAAGAACCCGGCCGCCCACTCGGCGTCCTCATCATCAAGCACCTCACGCAGCTGCGAAGGCGTCCAGGCGTACGTCAGCCCCTCCACGCCATCGGTGTCCGCGTCGAGCGCCGAGGCGAATCCACCTTCCTCAGTACGCAGCGAGCCAATCAGAAACTTGGCCGTCTGAAGCGCAACACGCGCGAAAAAGCCAGACCCCGTAGCCTTGTACAACAGCGCATATACCCTTAGCAGCAAACCGTTGTCGTAAAGCATCTTCTCAAAGTGCGGCACGGTCCACGTAGCGTCCACCGCGTACCGCGCAAACCCGCCGCCGAGCTGGTCATACATCCCGCCGCGCGCCATCGCCTCGCAGGTGCGCCGCACCATCTCAAGCGCCTGCGGCGACCCGGTGCGTGCGTGGTGACGCAGCAAATGCAACAGCGTCATCGAAGGCGGAAACTTCGGCGCGCCCCCGAACCCGGCGTGCACGGGATCGAACTCACGCTCCAACTGGGCCACCGCAGCACCAAGCGCAGCCTCATCCGGCGCCCCGTCGTCCGCCCCCACCGGCACAGCGACCTGCGCGACCCGCCCCGCGACGTCGTCCCCCACCTGCTCAACCTCGTCCCGCCGCTCCCGCCACGCCGCCCCCACCGCGCCTAGCACGTCCAGGAACGAAGGCATCCCGCCGCGCGGCTGCGCAGGGTAGTAAGTACCGCAGTAGAACGGCTTACCCGCCGGCGTGGCGAACACGGTCATCGGCCACCCGCCGTGCCCCGTCATCGCCTGCGTCGCCGTCATGTACACCGCATCAACGTCGGGCCGCTCCTCGCGGTCCACCTTCACGCACACGAACCCGGCGTTCATCAGCGCCGCGGTCCCCGCGTCCTCAAAGGACTCGTGCGCCATGACATGGCACCAATGACACGCCGCGTACCCGATGGAGATCAGCAACGGCACATCCCGCCGCCGCGCCTCGGCGAACGCCTCCTCGCCCCACTCCCACCAATCCACCGGATTGTCCGCATGCTGAAGCAGATACGGCGAGGTCGCACTAGCCAGCCGGTTCATGAGTCCAGGATCCCACAGCGGCGGACGTGACGATCAGCGAGAGCCTTACATCACGTGAGGCCGAGAACCGTCCGAACACAATCCTCGACCGCTCTGAGCTCGCCGGTCGACAGAAGACCGAGTCGCCGACGCAGCTGTGGCTTACTCACCGTGTGCAGGTCAGTCGCGTTCACATACGACTCGGTGTACTTCTTCAATCCGCTCTCCGGTCCCACTGGGACGTGCGTCACCCCCGGACCAGCACTCCCCGTGATCACCGCAACGGTGACCGAACTAAGCGGCTGGGCAATCCGGTTCGCGGTCAACACCACGACCGGATGCGGCCCGATCGGCTGCGGCAGCGCGCACGCCCACACCTCACCGCGCAAGGCCGCCCCGACGCTCACCAGTCCGCCTCATCGGCAGCCGCAAGATCGGCTTCGTCCACCGGCGCGACCCCGCCCGGGACAGGTGCGAGTTCGCCGTGGTAGAAGGCGCGAATCTCCTCCGCCGCAGCCACCTCAAGCACTTCCCTGTTCAGCAGCCGCAGCCCCTCCCGCAGCGCATCCGACGTCGACTTCAGATTGAGACGCTCCATCGCCACACGAAGCTGCGCGTTCTCGTCCGCTCTCAGCCGTACCTGTGCAATTACCGACTCGCCACCGGTCCCAGCAGCCCTGCGCCGCCGAGCAGTGTCTCCGCCCGGAGGTCGCTTGCGGCGGACCTCTTTCGTCGTCACCTGGCCTCCGCTTCTGTCATACAGACATCATACAGAGTGTCCACCGGAATTGGCCGACGGTCAATTTGACAGGCATGCGCATGGCGTCCACGCCCGAGGTCAAGACGATCGCCGGTTTCACTGCGTGAGGAGCCGTCGCGGCCACCGCGGCGTCAATGGCGTACGTGTGGCCGTGCAGACCGCCTTCGCGCAGCAGATTGATCGCGTGGAACGAGATTTCGTCCGTTGCCGGTTCGATCTTGATTCGGGACAGGTACCAGCGGATCGCGGGGTCTTCATCACCACCGGACGCTTCAGCTCCGAAGCCAGGGACTACGTCGCGCGCATTCCCAGCCGAATCGTGCTGATCGACGGACCACGACTGGCGCGCCTGATGATCGAGTACAACGTCGGCGCTCAGGAGAGGGCATTTGTTCTGAAGCGCATCGACGAGGACTTCTTCGAGTAGGCGGCCACGCCAGGCACGTGCCGTGGGCGTCTGATGCGCGCCATAGACTCTTGCGCATGACTGCGACCGAGGCCTATGACGAGGTGAGCGACGCCGACGAGGTGCTGCGGCGGGTGTTCGGGTACGACTCGTTCCGGGGGGCGCAGCGGGAGATCGTCGAGCATGTCATCGGCGGCGGCGATGCGCTTGTGCTGATGGCGACCGGTGGCGGCAAGTCCCTGTGTTATCAGATTCCCGCACTGGTTCGGGAGGGCGTCGGCGTCGTGGTCTCGCCGCTCATCGCGCTGATGCAGGATCAGGTTGACGCGCTGACGGCGGTCGGGGTGCGGGCGGGGTTTCTGAACTCGACGCAGGATCCTGATGAGCGCCGGCTTGTCGAGCAGGCCTTTCTGGCCGGCGAGCTGGATCTGCTGTACCTCGCGCCCGAGCGGCTGCGGTTGGACTCGACGCTGCATCTGTTCGACCGCGGCAAGATGTCGCTGTTCGCGATCGATGAAGCTCACTGCGTCGCGCAGTGGGGGCATGACTTCCGGCCGGACTACCTTGCGCTCTCGGTGCTGCACGAGCGCTGGCCCGCGGTGCCGCGGATCGCGCTGACCGCGACCGCCACCAAGGCGACTCATCAGGAGATCGCGCAGCGGCTGAACCTGGTGGACGCCCGGCACTTCGTGGCGAGCTTCGATCGGCCGAACATCCAGTACCGGATCGTGCCGAAGGATGAGCCGCAGCGGCAGTTGTTGCATCTCCTGCGCACTGAGCACGATGGCGACGCCGGCATCGTTTACCGGCAATCGCGCGCGTCTACGGAGAAGACGGCGCAGTTCCTGGTGGACAACGGGATCCGGGCACTGCCTTACCACGCAGGACTCGACGCGCGCACCCGCGCCGACGCGCAGGCTCGCTTTCTGCGGGAGGACGGCCTGGTCATGGTCGCCACGATCGCGTTCGGTATGGGCATCGACAAGCCGGACGTGCGCTTCGTCGCGCATCTCGACCTGCCGAAGTCGGTCGAGGGCTACTACCAGGAGACCGGCAGGGCGGGACGGGACGGGCTCCCGTCCACCGCGTGGTTGGCCTATGGCCTGCAAGACGTCGTACAGCAACGCAAGATGATCGCCGGCTCCGGCGGGGACGACGGCTACCGCCGCCAGCTCACCGCCCACCTCGACGCCATGCTGGCGCTGTGCGAGACGGTCGAGTGCCGCCGAGTCCAACTGCTCGCCTACTTCGGCCAGCGCGGCTCGGCGTGCGGCAACTGTGACACGTGCCTGACACCGCCGGAGTCCTGGGACGGCACGGTGGCCGCACAGAAGCTGCTGTCCACGGTGTTCCGGCTCAAGTCCGAGCGGCGGCAGCAGTTCGGCGCCGGCCAGGCGATCGACATCCTGCTCGGCAAGAAGACGGCCAAGGTCACCCAGTTCAGCCATGACACGCTGAGCGTGTTCGGCGTCGGCACCGAGCTGAGCGAAGGCGAATGGCGCGGCGTGGTGCGTCAACTGCTGGCCAGCGAGCTGCTCACGGTCGAGGGCGATTACAGCACCCTGGCACTGACCGCCGCCAGCGGCGCGGTGCTGCGCGGGGAACACAAGGTCATGCTGCGCCGTGAGCCCGAGAAGGCCGCACGGGTCGCGAAGCCTCGCACACGGGTCGCCACCCAGGACGATCTGCCTGAGCACGCCATGCCGGTGTTCGAGAAGCTGCGCGCGTGGCGCGGCGCGACCGCCAAGGAGCAGGGCGTGCCCGCGTACGTGGTCTTCCACGACGCGACGCTGCGGCAGATCGCGGCGCAGGCCCCGACGACGCTCGACGCGCTCGGCACGATCAGCGGTATCGGCGAGAACAAGCTCGCGAAGTACGGCCAGCAGATTCTGGACACGCTCGCGGCATGACCGACTGGCCGTAGCTGTCAGAGGTAGCCGTCAGAGGATGCGGGACCAGGCGGGGTTGGCGGACGTGGGGTCGGCGCAGAAGTCGTAGCGCGCGGCGGTCGGCGTCAGGGCGACCAGGCTCAGGCTGGAGGTGCCCCATCGGCGGCCGTCGAAGGCGCGGCGCAGGACGAGCGCTCGGGAGTCCGCGGGGGCCAGGCCTGCGCCGGCGGCCAGAGGAAGCCATTCGGCCCAGGCGGTTCGGGTAGGACCCTCTAGGGGGTCGGGGCGCGTGGCCTTTTCGAAGAGTGGCCGGAAGTGGTCGATACGCGCCTGCATTTGCGCTACGCCTGGACCGTCATCGTCGTCCGCGCCTTCCAGGCCGCTGTTGACGATGACGTGCAGGCCGGGGTTGAGGGCACGCTCGACGAGGGTGCGGCCGTTCCAGCTCCACAGGCGAGTCTCGTCGGGGGTCGCGCAGACCAGGTGGAACGGGTCGTATCGGGTGGGGTCGAGGTCGCCGGGGTCTGCGTCGGCGGCGAGGCGGAGGGGCAGGTCGCCGCGGGACAGGCGGCGGGCGGGTGGGGCCGGGTTGCCGTGGCCGTTGAGGACGCAGGCGGTGCGTGGGGTGGCGGAGTGGACTGCGAGCCAGGTGCCGCCGGCTTGTGTGTCCTGGCCGCCGACCAGGTGGGGGTGTTCTGGCCAGTGCCGGTCAGGGGGCAGCCATGGACGGTCGAGGAACTCGTCGCGCACGCCGAGGAGCAGGACGGGCACCGGGGAGTGCGGGTCGATGCTGACCACCGTCGTACACATCGTCAGCCTGTCAGGGTGCGAAGTATGAGCTCGTCCATGCGCGCGTGCAGGCTCGGGTCGCGCGGCATCACGGCCTCGCGGAACCGATGCGAGGCGAGCAACGACAGGACCCACCACGCGGCGGCTTCCGGGTCGAGATCGGCTCTGATGTCGCCGTCGGCCTGGCCTCTGCGCAGTGTGTTGACGACCGCCTCGGCCAGGGCGCTGACACCACGGCGCGCGGCCTGTACGACCTCTGGCTCGCTGAGCGTCATCGCGTCGGCGAACAAGAAGCCTGACGAGCCAGGGGCGTGCAGCGCCGCGATGTGCGGCGGGCTGAGCAGGTGTGCCAGGTGCGTCGAGACCCTGCCGCCGCCGTACACGACCGCCGCGACCGTCTCGGCGAGCTCGTGCGCCGCGCGCTCGACCACGATCGCGTACAGCGCCGCCTTGGAGCCGAAGTTCTGGAAGACGACCGGCTCGGTCACGCCCACGCGCGCCGCCACGTCCGAGGTCTTGCCGCGCTGGTAGCCGACCTCGGCGAAGACCGCCGCGGCGGCCTCGATGATCGACTCGCGCCGCTCCTCGGCGGTGAGGCGAGTACGCCGCGCACCTGCGGTCTTGGGTGCGGGCGCGGTCCTGGGGGCCATGGGTTCAGGGTAGCGGAGGCTTGCGCGGGAACTTAGGGACGACTAAGTTATCCGATAACTTAGCTGCGGCTAAGTTGTGGTGAGACAGCTATGACAGGGAGGATTTGTGATGGCGTTGACGCACAAGCTTCATGGAGCGCCGAACCCGGACACGCCCGGGTTGACGCTGGGCGACGGCCGCGCGTACGACCGCTGCACCAGCCTGTGCTTCGCGGGGCGCCGCGGTCCGGCCTTCCGCAGGCTGGTCACGGCCAGCGGCGCGCGGTCCGGCGATCGTGCCCTCGACGTCGGCTGCGGCACCGGATACCTGGCTCGGCGCCTCGGGCGCGCGGTGGGGCCTCGCGGCAGTGTCGTGGGTGTGGACGCCTCGGAGGCTATGGTCGATTACGCGAGAAGTGTCGAACCGGCGCCGAACGTGTCGTTCGCCGTCGGGCTCGCGGAGGCGCTGGAGTTCGAGGACGACTCGTTCGACGTCGTCACGTCCAGCATGATGCTGCACCACCTGCCGGAGGATCTCAGGGGTCGAGCGGTGTCCGAGATGGTACGGGTACTGCGACCCGGCGGCCGCCTCATGGTCGCCGACTTCCGTCCGCCGCGCAGGTCGATGGTGCGTCACGTCGTGGGCGCGCTGTTCGGGCCGGCCATGCAGCACAACCCGATCGACGCCCTCCGGCCGATGGCGGAGACGGCCGGACTGCGGGAGATCCAGGTCGGGGACGCGCCGCTGATGCACTATGTCACGGGAACGAAGTGATCGCGCAGCTCTTAGTCACTGTGAGGGTTCCGGGCGGGGATGAATGGTCAGTCGTGGCGGCGGCTGATCTGCACGGTGGCTGGACGCAGGCGACGGTCTGGGGCGTGGCCGTAGCCGGGTCTTAGCACCTTGACGACCGTCCCGGGCGCGACCTCGGGGTCATCGACCTGCTCGGCCGCCTCGTGCCGTTCCGGGTCGAACGGCACGCCGGTCTCGTCGTCGCGGGGGAAGCCGAGCGAGGCGAGCAGGGCGACCGCCTGGTCCCGCATCGAGCGCACACCTATGGTGACGGCCGGGTCGTCTTCGTTCCCGGTGCGTTCGAGTGTGGCGTCCAGGCCGTCCACGATCGGCAGCCAGGCCAGGCAGACCCGGTGCCGCTCGGCATCGACCTCGTGCCTCAGCTCGCGGGCGTATCGCCCGCGGACGCTTTCGCGGTCACTGCGGTCGTCGGCTTTCACACACACTCCTGTGCCCCATGTCGCACCACGTAAGCATGGCGGCGGCGAGCTGCGCAGCGGCCGAAACGTAGACGGGCGTTGCTGTCAGCGTCTGCTGTCAGCTCGTGTCAGAGCGGCGTCAGTGGGGTCTGGGACGGTAGTCGCATGAATGAGACGACGGAGCAGACCGCGGTATCGACGCGGGGCCTGGTCAAGCGTTTCGGGGACCAGGTGGCGGTCGATCGGGTGGATCTGGACGTCCCGGCCGGGACGGTGTTCGGCCTGCTGGGGCCGAACGGAGCCGGGAAGACCACGATCGTGCGCATGCTCGCCACGCTGCTGGCCCCGGACGAGGGCACGGCCTCGGTCGGCGGGTACGACGTGGTGCGCCAGGCGCACTCGGTGCGCCGCATCATCGGGCTGACCGGGCAATATGCCTCGGTGGACGAGTCCCTGAGCGGCCGGGAGAATCTGTACATGATCGGCCGGCTGCTCGACATGCCGGCCAAGGCCGCACGCCGGCGCGCCGACGAGCTGCTGGAGACCTTCGGGCTGGCCGACTCGGCGAAGAAGGTGGCGAAGAACTACTCGGGCGGGATGCGGCGGCGGCTCGACCTGGCCGCCTCGCTGGTCGGCACGCCCCGGGTGCTGTTCCTGGACGAGCCGACCACCGGGCTCGACCCGCAGCGGCGCAACGACCTGTGGGATCTCGTGCGCGAGCTGGCCTGGGGCGGCGCCACGGTGCTGCTCACGACGCAGTACATGGAAGAGGCCGAGGCGCTGTGTCGGCGGATCGCGGTGATGGACCGCGGCCGGATCATCGCCCTGGGATCGCCCGAGGAGCTCAAGCACGAGGTGGCCGGGCGGCGGCTGCGCGTGCGGCCGGTGGAGACGACCGACATTCCGGTGCTCCAGGCGCTGATGGCCGAGGTGCTCGGCGCCGCGCAGGAGGTGGACCTCGGCTACGTCACCGGGCCGCTGGTCGAGGACGAGCAGCTGAACCTGGTGCTGCGCCGGATCGCCGCCAAGGAGATCGCGCTGGCCGACGTGGGCACCGTTACCGCCTCGCTCGACGAGGTCTTCATCACGCTGACCGGGGACGGCAAGGGCGGCGACGCGAAAGCCACGGACGGAAAGGTAGCTGCCTGATGGCTGCGATAGAGGCGGGGTTCGACGCCGAAACGGGCACGGGTACTGCACCCGCGACCGGGACTGAGCGCGGGACGGGCACCGGCCCGGGAATGGGCAGGGGACCCGGGCTCGGCAGTGTGAGCGCTCCGAACGCGCCGGTCGCGGGGCGGGTGTCGCTGGTCGAGTTGCTGAGGCACAGCGGTGTGATGGTCCGGCGGAACCTGCTGTCGATCAAGGCGGACCCGGAGGAGCTCGCCGATGTGACGATCTTCCCGCTGCTCATGACGGTGCTGTTCACGTACGTGTTCGGCGGGGCGATGAAGGCCAGCGTCAGCGGGGACTACCTACAGTTCCTGGTGCCGGGCATCCTGGCGCAGATGCTGACTTTCGGCACCATGTACACCGGGCTCAAGCTGAGCAACGACTTCAGCAAGGGCGTCATCGACCGGTTCCGCTCGCTGCCGATCGCCCGCTCGGCCGTGCTCAACGGGCACATCGTCGCGGCGCTGCTGCGGCTGCTGATCGCGGCGGCGATCACCACGGGGGCCGCGATGGCGCTCGGCTTCCGGATCAACACCTCGCCGCTGGCGTTCCTGGCCGGCATCGGGGTGCTGATGGTGCTCGGGTTCGGGATCTCCTGGGTCGCGGTGTACCTCGGCGCGACGGTGAGGACCCCGCAGGCGGTGCAGGGCGTGGGCCAGCTGGTGCTGTTCCCGCTGATGTTCGCCTCGTCGATCTTCGCGCCGACGGGCACGATGCCGGGCTGGTTGCAGTCCTTCGTGAAGATCAACCCGCTGACGAACGCGGCGGACGCGGCCCGCGGGCTGATGACCGGCGGCCCGGCGTTCCACGGCGTGTGGGTCACCTTGGTCTGGTCGCTGGGATTGACGGTGCTGTGCGCGCCGCTGGCGATCCGGGCGTACAAGCGGCGTAGCTGATCGGGGCCCAGTGCCGAGTCCCGGTACTACGGTCCTAGTCCTCGGCGAGGCGTTCGGCTTGGCTTCGGGCCAGGTCGATCGCCTCGTTGACGGCCAAGGCCCGGCCCTCGGCGAAGGCGCGTTCGTACTCATCGGGGGCGAGCGCGCCGCGCACGTCGGCGATGATCCTCGCTCCGTCCCGGTTCCTGGCCGGAGGCAGCGGCGTCGGGCGGACGACCGCCGCGACGCCCAGCAGTGTCGCGGCGGTGTGCGGATCGCCGAGGCCGTTCACGGCCGCGGCCAGGCCCTCGACGCAGTTGGCGACGTCGGGTCGGTCGTAGAAGAACCTGGTCGCCGCCGTGAGGCCCTCGCGGAAGCGCCGGACCGCCGCGCGGAAATCGCCCTGATCGACCGCCAGATAGCCGGAGCTGATCGCGTACAGCGCGCGGAACGGGGCCAGGACGTTGCGGTCCGCGCTGCCTCTGCCCTCGGCCAGCAGGCGCTCGGTGGCCGCGAGATCGCCGCGGCGGCGGGCGAACTCGGCGCGGGTGACCAGCAGGTAGCTGCGCAGTTCGCCGCTGGCGTGATGGCCGCTGAACGAGGCCGCGGTCTGCTCGATCAGCCGGTCGGCCTGCGCCGGCTCGCCGAGGAACTCGTGTTCCCAGGCCGACTGGAGGGTGAGCAGGCTCAGATCGCCGACCGCGCCAAGCTCCCCGGCCACCCTCGCGGCCTCGGCGTAGGTCACCAGCGCGGCGCGGTGCTCGCCGCGCAGGCTCTGGATGTAACCGAGCACCTGTCCGCACTCGGAGATCCCCCACCGGTCGCCCTGACGGCGGAACAGCTCCATCGCGCGCCGGGCGAAGTCCTCGGCCCGCCCGCTGTCCTCGTCGGCGAGGGCACGCCCGCGGAACATCAGGATCAAGCCGACGTCCCAGTCGTTGCCCGCTGCCGCCGCCTCGGTCTGCAACCGGGCCAGGGCCGCCGGCATGTCGCCGGCCCGGAACATGGCCAGCACCATGTCCACGAGGACGCCTATCGAGTGGTAACCGTCCTGCGCCTGCAGTATCTCGTGCGCCCGGTCGAGCAGCTGCCTGGTCAGCTCGAGCTCGCTGCCCTTGTCGAGGGACGAAAGGGCGCGCAGCGCGAGCACCGTCGCGTACGAGCTGTCCTGCGCCACGCCGACGCGGTCGGCGAGGTCGGTTACCGCGGCGTACAGCGGCTCGGTGTCCCGGCGACCCCGCAGCATCCAGTGCCAGCTCAGGTTCATGCACAGCGACAGCGCGGTGGCCGCGTCCTCGCGTTCGAGCGCCCAGGAGAGCGCCGCGCGCAGGTTGTCCTCCTCCGCGTCGAGCCGGGCGATCCAGAGGAGCTGGTCGCGGCCGCGCAAGTTCGGCTCGGCGGTGGCGCACAGCTCGGCGAAGTGCGCGGCGTGCCGGTCGCGCACCTCGCGCTCGCAGCCCGACTCGACCAGCCGGTCGCGGGCGTACTCGCGGATGGTCTCCAGCAGCCGGTAGCGCATGGTGCCGTCGTCCGGCCGGTCGGCGACCACCAGCGACTTGGCCACCAGGCGGCCGAGCACGTCGAGCACGTCGCAGCCGACGACCGCGTCGAGGTCCTCAAGCGCTATCCCGCCGACGAACGCCGAGCAGACGGCCAGCACCTCGCGCTCGGCGGCGTCGAGCAGGTCCCAGCTCCAGTCCACCACCGCGCGCAGCGTCTGCTGGCGCGGCAGCGCGGTGCGCGCGCCGTCGGTGAGCAGCCGGAACCGGTCGTCGAGCCGGTCGGCGACCTGACGCGGAGTCAGCAGGCTGAACCGGGCGGCGGCCAGCTCCAGGGCGAGCGGACTGCCGTCGAGCCGGCGGCAGATCTCGGCCAGCGCCTCACCGTCCGGGCCGTCGGTGGCCAGGTCGGGCCGCACCGCGCGGCCGCGTTCGAACAGCAGCTGCATGGCGGCGTACTCGCCGAGCCGCTCCTGCGCGGTCTCCAGCGGCGGCACCGGCAGCGGGTCCACCGGCAGGCGCACCTCGCCGGGCACGGCCAGCGGCTCGCGGCTGGTGGTCAGGATGGTGACCTGCGGGCAGCGGTCCAGGATGAGCGCGGCCAGGTCGGCCGCGGCGGCGACCACGTGCTCGCAGTTGTCCAGCACCAGCAGCATCCTGCGGTCGGCGAGCGCGGCGGCGATCCGGGTGCGGTCGTCGCGGTGGTCGGCGACCCGGCGGGCCCGGTCGGTCACCACCACGTCGCGGCCGCCGACGGCGGTCAGCACCTCGGCGGCGACGTCCTGCACGCCGACCGGCGCCAGCTCGGCGACGACGGCGCCGTCGCGGGTGTAGGCGACCGCCTTGGCGAGCGAGGTCTTGCCCGCTCCCCCGGCGCCGACCAGGGTCAGCAGCCGGGTGGTGTCCAGCCGGGCGCAGATCTCGGCGATCAGCCGCTCGCGGCCGATCAGCCGGACGCCGCCGGAGGCCGGCCGGGGCGCGGCGGCGAGCGCGAGCGGCCTGGGCAGCGCGGAGTCGGCGAGCGTCCTGGCCTTCCAGCACTCGGCCTCGATCCGGTGCGCCTCGTCGGCCAGGTCGGGCACGTCCGCGAACTCGGCCAGCGGCTGCGGCCCGGCCAGGCCGAGCGCCTCGCGCGCGGCGGCCGGGGAGCCCTCGGCCAGCAGCCGGTCGAAGCGGACCAGATCGACCTGCTCGGGGGCGACCGCCAGCAGGTAGCCGGCCGGCCGGGAGAGCACCGCGTCCGCGCCGAGCGTCCGGCGCAGCCGCGAGATCAGCGCCTGCAACGCGTTCACGCTCGGCGGCTCGCCGTCCCAGAGCTGGTCGGCGAGGTACTCGGCGCGGCGCGGCACGCCGGGGGACAGCGCCAGCAGCGCGAGCAGGGAGCGCAGCCGGGGCCCGGGGACCTCCAGGAGCACGCCGTCGCGCCGCGCCTCGACGCCGCGCAGCACGGACACCCGGAGGCCGGGCACTGGAGTCTGGTCCACGCGCTCATTCTCTCCGACCGGGCACTCGCACGGCGTGGCTATTACGCGCAGGGCGTACAAGCAGGGCGTACAAGATGCCAGGTTGTCCGGCCGTCAGGCCGTCAGTGCGCGCCGTTCGGCTCGGGGCCGCGGCCCTTGCCCGGCTCGCGCTCCGGCGGCGGCTGCTCGTCGGCCTCCCGCTCGGTGCGGTCGGCGTCCAGCTTGCGCAGCTGCTTGACCATCGAGCGGGCCAGGAACCAGGTGGTGACGCCGAGGATCACCACGATGATGAAGCCGAGCAGCCCGGGCGACACCGAGTTCGTGTCGAGGCCGGCGGCGAGGTGGATCCGGTTCACTGTTCGCTCCGCAGGGTGTTCTCGTCCTCGAGCAGTCTGATCAGGTAGCCGCCGTAGCCGCTCTTGAGCAGCGGCTCGGCCAGCTCGCGCAGCCTGGGCCCGTCGAGGAATCCGGCGCGCCAGGCGGCCTCCTCGATACAGCCTATCTTCATCCCCTGACGCTCCTCGATGACCCGGACGTACTCGGAGGCCTGCACGAGGGAGGTGAAGGTTCCGGTGTCCAGCCAGACCGAGCCGCGGTCGAGCACCGAGACGGTCAGCTCGCCGAGGTCGAGGTACGCCGCGTTCACCCCGGTGATCTCCAGCTCGCCGCGGGCGCTCGGCTTGAGCGCCTTGGCGATCTGGACGACCCGGTTGTCGTAGAAGTACAGGCCCGGCACCGCGTAGCGCGACTTCGGCCTGGCCGGCTTCTCCTCGATGGACACCGCGCGCCCGTCTTCGTCGAACTCGACGACGCCGTACGCGCTCGGGTCGGCGACCGGGTAGGCGAAGACCAGGCCGCCCTTGATGTCGGTGTGCATCTTCAGCTTCCGGCCGAGGCCCGCGCCGTGGAAGATGTTGTCGCCGAGCACCAGCGCGACCGAGTCCTCCCCGATGAACTGCTCGCCGAGGATGAAGGCCTGCGCGAGCCCGTCGGGGCGCTCCTGGACCGTGTACTGGAGGTTGATCCCGAGCTGCGAGCCGTCGCCGAGCAGCCGCTGGAACGCCGCCTGGTCCTCGGGGGTGGTGATGATCAGGATGTCCCGGATGCCGGACATCACCAGCGTGGAGAGCGGGTAGTAGATCATCGGCTTGTCGAAGATCGGCATCAGCTGCTTCGAGATGGCCATGGTCACCGGCCAGAGCCGCGAGCCGGTCCCGCCCGCCAGAATGATTCCGCGCATGGATTGACAGCCTAACGGTCGAAGTGCTGAACCCGGACCCACGGTACCGGACGGCTCCCGCCTAGCTATCATCCATCCGCCGCCGGCGGCGGACACCACTTCACACTTGCCTTGCCGTACCCCGGTAGTCGGCCGCGGGGGGCAGGTACGAGAGGTCGGTGCGGCCGGTCAGACCGTCGCGCAGACCGCGCAGGATCGCTCGGACGTGGGTGCGGCGCTCGGGTTCGAACACCGCGGTCGCGGCCAGCCAGCGGGCCATGAACAGCGCGTTGATCAGCGCGAAGCCGGGCAGGGCGCGGCCGTGTTCGCGGGTGAGCACCATGCCGTTGCGGGCGACCCAGTAGTGCCGCCAGGCCGCGTAGTGCAGCACGCGGACCGGGAGGAACAGCAGCCGGTGGTCGCGGCCGTCGCCGATCGAGTGCGGCAGGGCGAGCTTCTTGTCCCGCACGATCCGGACTCCGGCGCGGCGCAGCCGCAGGCAGAAGTCGATGTCCACGCAGTCCACGAAGAAGTCCTCGCGGAAGTCCGGCACCTCGGCGAAGCAGGAGCGGCGCACCAGCATGCCCGAGGTGATGACGCTGTAGCGGTCCGAGACGTCGCCGTGCAGGACCGACAGGGTCTCGTACTGGCCGCCCTTCTCGGCGTCCACCGGCGCGGGGCCGACCACGCCGATCGCCGGGTCGGCCGCGAGGTGGGCGGCCAGGCCGGCGACCAGGTCCGGGGGCAGCAGGGAGTCCTGGTCGAGGAAGAGCACCGCGGCGGCGTCCGGCGGCACCTCGCGCAGGCCGAGGTTGAGCGCGGCGGCCAGGCCGAGGTTGCGCCCGGAGCGCAGCACCCTGACGTTGGCGTGGTCCAGCTTCTCCGCGGCCGAGGCGCTGTCCGCGGGCGTGTTGTCCGCGACGACGACCAGCGCGCAACTCGCCAGCGCGGACTCGACGACCTGCGCCAGTCGCTCGTCCGGGTGATAGGCGGTGACGACGGCGGCGATCGGCCCGACGGCCGGTTCAGCGGGCGGCACGGTAGGTGGCTCCCTCGGGCAGGTAACGGAGGCTGACGCGGCCGAACAGTCCATCGCGCATGCCGCGAAGCAGCGCGACGACGTGGCGCACGCGCGTGTCCTCGAACGCCGCGGTGCGCCAGGTCCATGAGGCGAGGAACAGCACGGCCTTGACCGCCCACGCCGGATCACGCCGCAGGTTCTCGCGCAACAGTGTCGAGGCGCCGCGCGCGATCCAGTACAGCCGCCACACCGGGTAATGCACCACTTGGATGCGTAACGTGCCGAGGCGGTGTACGCGCCGATCGCCGAGCGAGTGCGGCAGCTTCAGACGCTGGTCCTGCACGATACGCAGGCCGGTGCGGCGCAGGCGCAGGCAGAAGTCGATGTCCACGAAATCGACGAAGAAGTCCTCGCGGAAGTCGCCGACCTGCTTGAGCGCGCCGCGCCGGATGAGCATTCCGGACGTGATCACATCGGTGCGATCGGCGACCTCGGCGCGCAGCGCGGCGAGCGAGTCGTAGGAGGAGTCGTGCGCGGAGTCCCAGGGAGTCGGTGCGGCGATGCCGATCGTCGAGTCGTCGAGGTAAGCCGCCAGCGCGGTCACGACGTCCCCGGGCAGCACGGAGTCCTGATCGAGGAGCAGGACCGCCTCGGCGTCGTCCGGCAGCTCCCGGATGCCTTGGTTCAGCGCCGCCGCGAGACCGACGTTCTGGCCGGAGCGCAGGACCTTGACGCGGGAGTCGGAAAGCTTGTCGGCGACCGTCGGTTCGGCGCCCGGAGTGTTATCGACGACCACGACATACGTGCACGTCTCCAGCGCGGACTCGACGACGGCGGCGAGCCGGTCGTCCGGGTGGTACGCGGTCGCGACGGCGGCGATGCGCAACGAGGTCACCCCTTAAGGCTTGATGCGCAGTCCGGGCGGACTGGCGCCCGCGGGCAGGTACCGCGCTGCGGCCCGGTTCAGCGCGCCGTCGCGCACGCCGCGCAGCAGCGCGGGCAGGTGATTGCGGCGGTCCGGCTCGAACAGCGTGGTGGACAGGAACTTGCGGCCGAGGAAGACCGCCATCGGCGCGACGCCGCGCGGGTTCGCGCGCAGCTCGTCCAGCGCGAACCGCATCCCGTTGCGGGCGATCCAGTAGTGCCGCCAAGCCGGGTAGTGGATGACGCGGACGGTGAGCGGGCCGACCTTGTGCTCGCGGCGGTCGCCCATCGAGTGCGGCAGCTTGATCCCGTAGTCCTGCACGATGCGGGCGCCGCCGCGCCGGACATCCACGCAGAACGCGATGTCCACGAAGTCGTTGAAGAGGTCCTCGCGGAACGGGAAGCGGTCGATCAGGTCGCGGCGCACCAGCATGCCCGAGGTGATCACGACCTTGCGATCGACGGCCGCGTCGTGCGAACCGTCGCCGAGGCTGTAGAAGGCCTCGTGCTTGGCGTCCCACGGCGTCGGCGCGGCGATGCCGATCGTCGGATCGTCGCGCAGGTGCGCAGCCAGGCCGCTGACGAGCCCCTCGGGCAGCACGGAGTCCTGATCGAGCAGCAGCACGGCCTGCGCGTCCGGCGGCAGTTGCCTGACGGCGACGTTCAGCGCGCCGCCGAGCCCGAGGTTCCGGCCGATCGGGATGACCCGCACGCGCGGGTCGTCCAGCTTCGCGGCCAGACTCGGCGAACCCTCGGGGGTGTTGTCCGCGACGATCACCTGCGCGCAGTCCGCGAGGGCGGACTCGACGACCGCGGCCAGCCGCTCGTCGGGGTGATAGGCGGTCAGGATCGCCACAATGGCCAGGCCCATGGCGGCCGAGCGTATCCGCTTCGTCGTCATGTGGCTAATCAGCGCAGGTCACCGGTTATCCATCCCCGCGCTCGCGGGGGTGGATAGGATGCCGGTCATGAAGATCCTGGTAACCGGCGGGGCCGGTTTCATCGGCTCGGAGTACGTTCGCGCGCTGCTCGCGGGGAACCTGGACGACGGCTCGGCCGCGGACTACCAGGTGACCGTGTACGACAAGCTGACCTATTCCGGCAACCTGGCGAATCTCGCGCCGGTGGCCGACGACCCGCGCTACACCTTCGTGCGCGGCGACATCAACAACCCGGAGCTGCTCGACCACGTGCTGCCGGGACACGACGCGATCGTGCACTTCGCGGCCGAGTCGCACGTGGACCGCTCGATCGCCGGGGCATCCGATTTCGTCACCACCAACGTGCTCGGCACGCAGACGCTGCTGGACGCGGCGCGCCGCAACGGGATCGCGCGCTTCCTGCACGTGTCCACCGACGAGGTCTACGGCTCGATCGACGAGGGCTCGTGGACCGAGCAGTGGCCGCTGGCGCCGAACTCGCCGTACTCGGCGGCGAAGGCCGGCTCGGACCTGCTGGTGCTGTCCGCGCACCGCACGCACAAGCTCGACGTCGTGGTGACCCGCTGCTCGAACAACTACGGGCACTACCACTTCCCGGAGAAGATGATCCCGCTGTTCGTCACGAACCTGCTGGACGGCGGCCGGGTGCCGCTGTACGGCGACGGCGGCAACGTGCGCGACTGGCTGCACGTCTCGGACCACGTGCGCGGCATCCACCTGGTGCTGACCAAGGGCCGGGCCGGCGAGGTGTACAACATCGGCGGCGGCACCGAGCTGACCAACAAGGAGCTGACGCAGCGTCTGCTGGACGCCTGCGGCGCCGACTGGGGCAGCGTGGACAACGTGCCGGACCGCAAGGGCCACGACCGGCGCTACTCGCTGGACATCACGAAGATCAGCAGCGAGCTCGGCTACACCCCGAAGGTCTCCTTCGACGAGGGGCTGGCCCGCACGGTCGCGTGGTACCGGGAGAATCGCGCCTGGTGGGAGCCGCTCAAGGCGAAGGCGGCCCTGTAGATGCCGCAGGGTACGCCCCGCTGGCTGGTGACCGGCGCACGCGGCATGCTCGGCCGGGAGGTCGCGGACCTGCTCGCCACGAGCGGCGCGGGCGAGGTGCGCGCACTCGGCCGCGGCGAACTGGACATCACCGACCCGACCGCGCTCAAGTCGGCGGTCGGGAGCGCGGATGTAGTCGTGAACGCCGCGGCGTGGACCGACGTGGACGGCGCGGAGAGCAGCGAGGCGGCGGCGACGACGGTCAACGGGGCGGCGGTGCGGTACTTGGCGTCCGCGTGCGCTGACTCGGGCGCGGTACTGCTGCACGTGTCCACGGACTACGTCTTCCCGGGCGACGCGACCGCGCCGATCCCCGAGGACGCCCCGACCGGTCCGATCAACGCGTACGGCCGCGGAAAGCTGGTCGGAGAGCAGGCGGTGTTCGAAACCCTGCCGAAATCCGGGTACGTGGTGCGCACCGCGTGGCTGTACGGCGAGCACGGCAAGAACTTCGTCGCGACGATCCTCAACGCCGCGAAGCAGCGTGAGTTCCTGGATGTGGTGGACGACCAGCGCGGCCAGCCGACGTGGGCGCGCGCGCTGGCCCGGCAGCTGATCGCGCTTGGCGAGGCGGCGCTGGCCGGCCGGGCGCCGGCCGGGGCGTACCACGGCACCAGCTCGGGCGAGACGAGCTGGTACGGCCTGGCCCGCGCGGCGTTCGAGCTGACCGGGCTCGATCCGGACCGGGTGCGCCCGACCACGAGCGACCGCTTCCCGCGCCCCGCGCCGCGGCCGTCGTACAGCGTGCTCGGCCACGGGCGCTGGGCGGCTGCCGGTCTTGAGCCGCTGCCGGACTGGCGCGTGTCGCTGGCGGACTTCTTGAACGGCCAGAGCCGTTAGACAGGGATCTCAGATGCCGAGCATCGACATCATGATGCCGTACTACGGCGATGTCGGCATGATGCAGGCGGCGGTGCGCAGCGTCCTGGCGCAGAGCGACCCGGACTGGCACCTGACCGTGGTGGACGACGGCGAGGCGGCCGGCGTGCCGGAGTGGTTCGCCGCGCTCGGCGACCAGCGGGTCGACTACCAGCGCAACCCGGTGAACCTCGGCGTGACCGGCAACTTCCGCAAGTGCGTCGAGCTGGCCAAACGCGACCGGATGGTCATGATGGGCTGCGACGACCTGATGCTGCCGGACTACGTCGCGACGATCCGTCGGCTCGAGGCGCTCAGCCCCGGCGCGGGACTCATCCAGCCGGGCGTGGAGATCATCGACGAGGCCGGCCGGGTCGTCCCGGGCGGCCTGGTGGACCGGACGAAGCGGCGGATCTACGCGCCGAAGGGCCCGGGGCCGCACGTGATGCACGGCCAGGAACTCGCGGTGAGCCTGCTGCGCGGCAACTGGTTGTACTTCCCCTCGCTGTGCTGGCGCACCGACGCGGTGGCCGCGGTGAACTTCCGCGAGGACCTCGAGGTGATCCAGGATCTCGACCTCATCGTCAAGCTGGTCGAGCGGGGCGAGACGCTGGTCGCCGGGGACCACGTGTGCTTCCGGTACCGCAGGCACACCGCCAGCGAATCGGCCAGGCAGGCGATCGACGGCCGCCGCTTCGCCGAGGCGCGCGCCTTCTTCCTGGAGACCGCGGACCACCTCGACGCCATCGGCTGGACCGAGGCCGCGGCGGTCTCCCGCCGCCACCGCTCGGCCCGGCTGCACGCGCTGAGCCTGGTGCCCTCCGCCGCGAAGCAGGGCCGACCGGATTCGGTGCGGCAGTTGCTGCGTTACGCCACCTCGCCGAGCAGCCGCCTCGGCTCCTGAGTTACCTCGATCGCCTCAGCGGCGGACGAGCGCGAGGAACAGCGTCAGGAAGGCGCGGCCGAGGTAAAGCATCGCCTTGAACGGAGACTGGCTCGGGGTGCCGTTCTGGCGTGCACGCATCGCCACGGGAATCTGGCTGACGCGGTAACCGAGGCGCACCGCGCGTACCAGCGTCTCGACGGTGTCACCCAGGTACTCGACCGGGTACCACTCGGCGAACAGGTTGATCAGGTCCCGGTCGCAGGCACGGAAGCCGGACGTCGTATCCGTCAGCTTCGTGTGCGCGAACCTGGAGAGCACCCACGAAAGCATGCTCATCGCCCACTTGCGCGGGCCGTGCACCTGGTAGTCGCCCTCCCCGGCGAAACGCGCGCCGATGGCCAGCGACGAATCCGACAGGGCGTCGATTAGCTTCGGTACGTACGCGGGGTCGTGCTGCCCGTCGGCGTCTACCTGGATAGCGATGTCATAGTCGTGGTCACGCGCGTAGCGGTAGCCCAGGCGCATCGCGCCGCCGACGCCGAGGTTGTACGGCAGCGTCAGGGCGACGGCGCCGGCATCGCGCGCGACCTTGGCCGTTCCGTCGGTGGACCCGTCGTCCACCACCAGCACATCGACGAACGGCAGCGCGCCATGGATCTCCGCGACCACGGTCGCGATCGACTCGGCCTCGTTCCAGGCCGGTACTATGATCAAGACCCGTGCCGCCGAACCCGGTGCCGCCTCGGTCCGGGGCTGCGCGCTCAGGGTATCCGTCACGACGCCGACCGCTCCTCGATCTGTTCGTCAAGCCGCAGCCGCAGCAGGGCGATCTCCTCGGCCAGCACGCGGGTCTCGTCCTCGAGCCGGCTGGCCTCCCAGCTCAGGTGCAGGCAGACCAGCAGGAGGAACATCACGCCGAAGAACAGCACGAGGCTCACCCCGTTGGCCACGCCGACCGCGATGGCCACCCGGTTCAGCGCGCGCGGGAAGAGGCCGAGTCCCAGCACGACGACGGCGACGAAGATCCACAGCACCGCGTACTTCTCGCGCAGCCGGCGCCGGCGGACCAGTTCGAAGATGAACCCGAGGAACAGCAGCGCCGTGGCCCCGGTGAGGATCGTCAGATTCATCGGTCCTCCTCTCTGCATGCCGGATTCTGTCACGCCCGAACCGGTGTATCGAGCGCGGCCACCCGATATGGCGACTATCTCGCGCCGAGCGGTTGCACCGGCCCCGCTACCGTTTCAGTTCGGAAGTGATGCGTCCTTCTGGATGACATCACCCCCGCTCACCCGCCTACACTGTCGCAGCCGACCAATGGGGGTGGGCTTCTGATTCCGACACGAGGTGCCATCGACATGGGATCACAAGTGCAGGGCCGCTGGGCTCGCTCCGCCCCGGACCAGCTGCCCCGACAGCGCGCGGTCCCCGCACGCGTGATCGCCGAACGCCGCATCTCCGGTCGCGACCCCCGGCTGATCGGCGGCCTGCTGGCGGCCGCCTGGGCGCTGCCCGTGGTCACCCACCTCCTGCACGCGGACGCGTTGCTGATAGTCGTCATCGTGTACGTCACCGGTGGCCTGTTGCGCATGGGTGGCACCGTCCTCGACCGGTTGATGGTCACCTGCGGGCTGCTCATCGGGGCGGCGATCGCCGCCGGCATCCTGTTCTCGTACTGGCCGTTCGGACTGAATCCGGTCGCGATCGGCGGCACCGCGCTGACCGTGCTGCTGGCCCTCGGGGTCGTGCTCGGACGCCGTCCGCGCTGGCCGAGGCGGTTGCTGGGCAGCGACCTCGTGCTGCTCGGGGCGGCCGCGGCCGGCAGCGCGGTGGCGTTCGGACCGCTCTGGAACGCGAGCCCGGGCCACCGGCTGGCGTTCGCCGCGCTGACCGGCGACCGGGTGAGGCACTACAGCCTGTTCGACACGATTCACCGCATCGGCGGCTACACCTATCTGCTCCAGGGCAAGGCCAAGTCCATCGTGGACCCGGGGATGCTCGCGGTCTACCCGCCCGGCCAGCACTACACCTATGCACTGCTGGACATCTTCGTCATGTCCCGCAGCGACCCGGGCAGCCCGACCGCGGAGCTGCTGCGGTACGAGATCTACACCTGTCTGGGCTACGGCTTCTTCGTGCTGTGCGTGGCCTGGGGCGCCCGCTGGGTGGCCGGACCGGCGATGGCCGGGTGGCGGCGCACCTTCATGACCGCGGCGATCGCCTCGTTCCTGTGCACCGGCGTGCTGACCACCTCGATCTGGTGCGGCTGGGACCCGCAGATCTTCGGCATGGGCCTGCTGGCGCTGCTCGCCGCCTGCGCGCTGCGGCCGCCGGCCGACGGCAGGCTGCACATCCTGCTGATGGCCTCGCTGACCGTCGCGATCTTCCTGACCTATGAGTTGTTCGCGCCGTTCGTCGCGCTCATCCTGCTGGTGTCCGCGGTGGTCTACCGCAAGCGCTGGCTGCCGCACTGGCGGCTCGCCGTGGCGGCGGCCGTGGTCGCCCTGCCGGTGTCGCTGTCCGAACTGCTGTCCGCGAAGGCCAGCGGCCTCCAGTCGAGCCAGGCCGCGCTGAGCATCGGTTTCGCCATCCCGATGTCCGGCTACAGCCTCGCCGTCATCGGGGTGCTCTCGCTGGCCGGCTTCGCGACGGCGGCCGCGCGGCGGCGGCCCTCGGCGATGGCCGCGCTGGTCAGCGGCGCCGCCTGCGGCCTCGCCGTGCTCGCGTTCTGGGCTTATCAGCGAGCGACCATCCATACCACCTCGTACTACTTCGAGAAGGCCGTGCAGGCCTGGGTGATCGTGGCGCTGGTCGGCGTGGGCACGGCCGGACACCTGCTGCGCCGGCCGGCGCTGCCGAGCCGCGGCCTGGTCGGCGCGGCGCTGGGCTGCTGCGCCGTCCTCGCCGGGTTCGCCGCGACGGACAGCTTCTGGCACGGCCCGATCTCGTTCAGCTATGCGCAAATGAAGCCGGGGGCGCACACCACCTGGGCCCGGGTGTGGTCGAGCGGCCGGTACATCTTCCCGTCGAACCGCGACGCGATGAGCACCCTCAAGGCGCGCGGCCTGCTCGGCGACGGCCAGCCGACGCTGACCGTGTGGGAGAACCACTCGCTGGAGAACATCAACCTCTCGCTGGTCATGGCGACGCTCAACCGCGACGACGGGGAGATCTCGCCGCAGATCTACCAGCTCGACAAGCTGGAGAACCTGGGCACCTTCCCCGACGGGGCGACGACTGCGGACCAGCTCAAGGCACTCTCGGCGCTTGAGGGCATCCTGGCCGAGTCGCCCACGCCGCTGCGGATCATCGTCGGCGACGGCACGCTCGCCGGGATGCTGGAGCAGTGGGGCGCGCAGCACCCGGAGGCGACCGGGCTCAAGCAGGTGCTGCTCATCCCCAACCTGGGCAACGGCGGCTGACAGACTCCCGTCAGCTGCGCTGTTCCGTCAGACGCCGACGGTCTCGTGCACGCCGGCGAACAGGTCGTCCTCGGGCAGCTTGGTGTCCACCAGGGAGCGGGCCAGCTCGAAGTCCTCGGTGGGCCACACGGCGCGCTGCACGTCCATCGGCACGCCGAACCACGGGCCCTGCGGGTCCGGGTCGATCTGGGTGGCGTGCGCGAGCAGCGCGCGGTCGCGGATCTCGAAGTAGTCCGCGCACGGCACCCGCGTGGTGATCTGCCGCTCGGGCAGTTCGTCGCCCCAGCGCTCGATCCACTCCGCGTACGGCGACTTGAGTCCGCGCTCGATCATCGCGTCGTGCAGGGCGCGCACCCGCGCCTTGGAGAAGGTCTGGTTGTAGTAGAGCTTGAGCGGCTGCCACGGCTCGCCGGCCTCCGGATACCGGTCGGCGTCGCCGGCCGCGTCGAAGGCCTCGACGCTGATCTTGTGGCACTGGATGTGGTCGGGGTGCGGGTAGCCGCCGTCCTCGTCGTACGTGGTCACCACGTGCGGGCGGAACTCGCGCATCAGCTTGACCAGCGGCGCCGCCGCCGCTTTCACGTCTTGCACCGCGAAGCAGCCCTCGGGCAGCGGCGGCAGCGGGTCGCCCTCGGGCAGCCCCGAGTCCACGAAGCCGAGCCAGGCCTGATCGACCCCGAGGATCTCGCGCGCCGCGTCCATCTCAGCCCGCCGCACCGCGTGGATGTTCGCCGCGAGTTCGGGATCGCCCTTCAGCCGCGGATTGAGCACGTCACCGCGCTCGCCGCCGGTACAGGTGACGACGAGCACGCTTACGCCCTGCGCGACGTAGCGGGCCATCGCCGCCGCGCCCTTCGACGACTCATCGTCGGGATGTGCGTGCACTGCCATCAATCGCAGCGGCTTGTCCACGAGACGTACTCCCTCGTATGGGCGATTCGAGTCATCCACCGTGGCCATTGTCACGGCAGCCTCTATAGTGACGGACGGCCGTGTACCACGCCGAACCCTGTGATGCTCGACTAACGTCGGTAACACAAGCGACGTCGAGTCGCCCACCATTCCCGGCACAACTGAGGGATCCATGACGGACACGATTAGTTCGACGCCCCAGCCGTCCCAGCCCGAACCGGGCTCGGGGCCGATGCGCCCGCAGCGCTTCCGGCTGCCCGAACCGGCGCCGGAGTCGGCGGACAGCGCGGCGTCGCAGTCAGTACGGTCACCGAGGCCCGTACCGCGGATATCCACCGCCACCGCACGGGGAGCCGCAGCCGCCGCGGAGGCCAGCAGCACGCTGAGGACGCCCACGGCGCCGCCGGAAGACCGCTACGGCAAGCAACCCGGTGGGATGTCGATGCCGAAGAAGGCGGGCCTGGCCGTGATCGGCCTGCTCATCCTGGGCGGCGTCGTCGGCTACATCGGCTGGCAGCGGGCCACCCCGACGATCCAGGGCACGGTCACCAGCTTCGCCGCCTCGAACACCTCGGTGGTGGTGACCTTCGAGGTGGACAAGCCCCAGGCCCGGTCGGCGACCTGCGAACTGGTCGCCGAGGACAAGAAGGGCACCGTGGTCGGCACCGCGTCGGTGCCGGTCATGGCCGGCCGGGAGAAGAACGTGCAGAGCTACACGTTGCAGACCACGGCCACCGCGAACACCGTGGTCGTGCGCAACTGCTCGCTGACCTCCTGAACCCCTGTCCCACGGCTCGCTGCCGATTGTCGGTCGCCCTTGGTAACCTCGTAGTTTCGCGGGTATCCAAATGAGGGTTACCCGGCCTATCCGTTTGACGTTACGAGGAGCATCCGTGACCCAGACCAGCGACAACGTCACCTGGCTCACGCAGGAGGCGTACGACCGGCTGAAGGCCGAGCTGGAGTACCTCCAGGGTCCGGGCCGTACCGACATCGCCAAGAAGATCGAGGCCGCCCGCGAGGAGGGCGACCTGCGCGAGAACGGCGGCTACCACGCCGCCAAGGAGGAGCAGGGCAAGCAGGAGGCCCGCATCCTGCAACTGCGCCACCTCCTGGAGAACGCGCAGGTCGGCACGTCGCCGACGGTATCCGGAGTGGCGGCGCCCGGCATGGTCGTCAAGGTGGCCTTCGACGGGGACGACGAGGACACCCTCGAGTTCCTGCTCGGGTCACGGGAGGACGCCGGCGCCGCCATCGAGGTCTACTCGCCGCAGTCGCCGCTCGGGTCCGCGATCAACGGCCGCCGGATCGGCGAGACGGCGCAGTACGAGCTGCCGAACGGGAAAACGCTGGCGGTCAAGCTGCTGTCTGCGGAGCCCTACGCGGCGTGACGGACGACGGCCCCGCCCCGCATTCGCGCGAGATGCGGGGCGGGGCCGCGTCACAGCCAGCCCTTCTCCTGCGCGATGCGGACCGCTTCGGCGCGGTTGCGCGCCCCCGTCTTCTGAATGCACGAGGACAGGTAGTTGCGCACCGTGCCCTCGGACAGCCGCAGCTTCTCGGCGATCTCGGCGTTGACCGAGCCGTCGGCCGAGGCGGCGAGCACGTCCCGCTCCCGGCCGGTCAGCGGGTTGACCCCGTCGGCGAGCGCGGCCGCGGCCAGGTCCGGGTCGATCACCCGCTCCCCCGCCAGCACCCGGCGCACCGTCTCGGCCAGCCGCGCCGCGGGCGCGTCCTTGACCATGAAGGCCGAGGCGCCCGCCTCCATCGCCCGGCGCAGGAAGCCGGGGCGGCCGAAGGTGGTCAGGATGACGATCTTCGTCTCCGGGTGCCGCTCCCGTAGCTGCGCGGCGGCGGCCAGGCCGTCCAGCCCCGGCATCTCGATGTCCAGCAGCGCCACGTCCACCCCGCCGAGCGCGCCGACCGCGTCGGCCACCTCGTCGCCGCGGCCGACCTGCCCGACCACGCTCATGTCCGGTTCGAGACCCAGCAGGGTCGCCAGCGCCTCGCGGATCATGGCCTGGTCCTCCGCCAGCAAGATCCTGATGGTCTGCCGCTGGTCGTTCCCCGCCGTCACGCGCGCAACACTAGCGGTTCCCGGCCAGCGGGAGCGTCGCGGCCAGGCGGAATCCGTGCGGCGCGACCGGGGCCGCGGCCAGCGAGGCGGAGAAGGGGGCGAGCCGTTCGCGCAGCCCGGTCAGCCCGTTGCCCCAGTGCCGCTCCTCGAAGCCGGTCGAGCCGTCCGCGGCCTTGCCGTTGTCGGTGACCTCGAGCGTGACGGTGCGTTCACCGTTCACCCGCGCCTCGATCAGCCGCGCCCGGCACCAGGTGGCCCCGGAGTGCCGCACGACGTTGGTCACCGCCTCGCGCAGGCACCAGGCCAGCGCCGCCTCCGGCTCCGGGTCGAGCCCGCTCGGCCGGCGCACCAGCGCCGGATCGTGCTCGAACGTGATCGAGGCGGCCTCCAGCGCGGTGCGCGCGGAGGCCGTCTCGACGGCCAGCGTGGCGCGCCGGTAGCCGGAGACCGCCTCGCGGATGTCGGCCAGGGCCTGCCGGGAGACCTGCTCGATGTCGGCGATCTGCGTCTCGGCCGCGGCGGTGTCCGTCGGCAGCAGCCGGCGGGCCACCTGCGCCTTGAGCGTGATCGTGGCCATCGAGTGCCCGGCCAGGTCGTGCAGGTCGCGGGCCAGCCGCAGCCGCTCCTCGTTGGCGGCCAGGTGCTTGACCTCCTCGCGGGCCCGGTGCAGCTCGGCGATCAGGCTGCGCATCCGCCGCACGCCGATCACCGCGAGGCAGGAGAAGACGGTCGGCAGCACCATCCAGCCCCAGGTCTCGGCGTCCACGCCGCGCAGCACCGCCTCGAGCACCAGCGCGACGGTGGCCAGCACGCCGCCGGCCACCGCCCAGCGCCGCGGCTCGAACGGGAGCGCGGCGCCACAGGCCGAGGCCACGTAGATCCACAGCGAGATCCAGGTCGGGGTGGACACGAGTGGCAGCACGGCGGCCAGCGCGACCATCGCCAGCAGGAACAGCATGATGCGGCGGTCCCGTCGGCCGGGGCGGACGACTTGCCAGTCGATCCGGCTCTCGATGACCAGCCGGGTGTAGGCGTAGCAGAACAGCCAGAACCCGATCATGCCGGCGGCCTGCTGCCACGGCCGGTACTGCCGCTGGAACGTGTTCACCAGCGGGATGGTCAGGTAGACCAGCCAGATCCCGGACCACAACCAGACGGCCAGGGGCCGCGTCCCCGGCCGCAGGTCGGTCATCTCGTCGCTCATCTGCCGGATGATGCCCGCGACCTCAGCCGGCGTCCACGCCGCGCTGGTACATGCGCGCGGCCAGCGCGCCCGCGCCGACGATCCAGGCGAACAGGATGAGCACTCCGTTGCCTGGCAGGTGCGCGCCGCTGACGATGTCGGTGGACAGCTGGCGCACCCAGTAGGTCGGCAGCGCCTTGCCGACGTTCTCCAGCGCCCCGCTGAGCGGGAAGAACTGCCCGCCGAGGAACGAGCCGCCGACGTAGATGAGGATGTTGACCATCTGCACCGAGTCCTGCGGCACGCCGTAGCCGACCGCGATGCCGAGCGCGGTGAAGGCCAGCGAGCCGATCCACAGCACCAGGAAGGCGCCGAGCCACTTGGCCGCGCTCAGGTGCACGCCGAGCGCGCCGCCGACCGCGAACACGACCGCGATCGCCGGGACGGTGACCAGGGTGGCCGAGGCGATCTTGCTGATCACATAGCCGTTGCCGGGCAGCGCGGTCAGCCGCAGCTGCCGGATCCAGCCCTCCTTGCGCTCCATCGAGATCTTCTGCGCGTTCGTGGTCAGTGCCGCGCCGAGCGCCCCGAACGACGCGTACGCGATCAGGTAGTAGGCCCGGTAGCTGATGCCCTGGCCGTCCACCTGCTGGGTGGACTTGGTGGCGCTGTAGCTGAGTAGGAACAGCACGGTCGGATAGAGGATGGTGAAGAACATGACGCGGCGGTTGCGCAGCGCGCGCAGGATCTCCAGCCGGGTCAGCGCGAGCACGCCGGTCATCGGGCCTCCTCCAGGTCCGTCGGCGCGTACGCGCCGTCGTCGTCCTGCTTCGTGATCGCGACGAAGGCCTGCTCGAGGCCGAGCGCGCTGATCTCGATGTCCTCGGGCCGGTGGCCGGCGTCCAGGATCGAGTAGAAGGTCTTGTCCGAGTCCGAGCTCTGGATCAGCACCCGGTCGTTGATCACCTCGAGCGAGACCACGTTGGGCAGCGTGAGCAGCTGGTCGCGGGTGATCCCGGGCAGCCGGAACGAGATGCGCTGGAAGCCGGCCCGCGCCTTGATCTCGGCGGCGGTGCCGCCGGCCAGCAGCCTTCCCTTGTTGATCACGATCACCCGGTCGGCGATCTGGTCGGCCTCCTCCAGGTAGTGCGTGGCGAACAGGATCGTCTTGCCCCGCCCCGCCTCGGCCTTCATCGCCTGCCAGAACAGCTGCCGGTTCTCCACGTCCATGCCGGTGGTCGGCTCGTCGAGCACGATCAGGTCGCTGTCGCCGGCGATCGCGAAGGCGAAGCGCACCCGCTGGGTCTGGCCGCCGGAGAGCTTGTCCGCCTTGCGGTCCGCTATCTCGGCGATGTTGGCGCGCGCGAGCACCTCGGCCACCGGAAGCGGCCTCGGGTGCAGCTTGGTCATCAGGGCGACCAGTTCGCCCACCGTCACGTCGCTGAGCAGGCCGCCGGACTGGAGCATGGCGCCGACCTGCCCTGAGGTGATCGCGTCGCGCGGCGTCTTGCCGAACACCCGCACCGTGCCGGAGGTCGGCCGCTTCAGGCCGAGCAGCAGGTCGATGGAGGTGGACTTGCCCGCCCCGTTCGGGCCGAGGAACGCGACGGTGCGGCCCTGCGGAATTTCCAGGCTGAGCTCGTTGACCGCCTTGACCGGCCCGTAGTGCTTTGAGACGTTCTCGAACGCCACCGCGGCCTGTTCCGGCCCGCCGCGTGCTCCCGTAGTCATCTGCTGAAGTCCCGTCGTCAATTTCCCCCGGGGCGCCGCTACCCGCCGCCCCGGCAACTGGGACTATCGAAGCGGATCCGGTTACCCGGCGTCAGTGTGCGGCGTCGTGAACCTCCTATGACAATCGTCATGCCTTAACGGCTGTCGGGCCGGTCAGTGCAGCAGACCACCCAGGATTCCGGAGGGCGACGGGCTCGGCGCCGGGGATGACGACACCGGATCGCCGCCGCCCTGTGCGGAGCCTCCGGCGCTGCCCGAGCCGGAGCCGCCGCCGGAGCTCTTCGTCGGGTCGGCACTCTGCGACGTGCCGGAACTCGGCGAGTCGTCGGCGCAGCCCTCCGCAGCGCTCTGCGGCACGTAGGTGACGTGGTAATGCTCGGTGCCGACCTGGCTGCCGCCGCGCAGCAGCGTCCGGGTGACGTCCACCTGGAAGCCGGACGTCGTGCCCTGAACGCAGCCGGAGCCGCTCGGCGCGGCGTGGGCCCCGGGCGCGGTAGGCGGCGAGACCGCCACCTTGACCTCGTCATACTGCTTCTCGCCGAGGAGCGCGACGGTGAGCGTGCCGTTCGCGTAGGAGGCATAGAGGTAGACCGGGTGGTCGCCGGTGTTCATCCACTGGAGGTCGGTGCCGGGCGCGACCACGGCCGCGTCGAGGCCGACCGGATAGCGGTCGATGTACGAGGCGTGCGGATGGTGCATGGTGTCGGCCATGCCGGAGGCGAAGGCCGCGCCGAAGACCGCGGTCGCGACCGTGTCCACGCCGCCCGACGGATCGACTCCGGCGCGCTGCGCCGCGGCGGAGAGCGCGAAACCGTTGGCGGTGGTCGGCGCTCCCACCGTCTTGAGGAACGACCAGGTGTCTCCGGGCTGGACGATGTTCCCGGCGATCAGGCCGGTGGCCCGCCGCACGTTGGTGAACCGGTTCGGCGCCGCGGGCACCGGCACGCTGCTGCTGCCGAGCACGTCGGTTACGCCGAGGGCTTGCGCGTCGGCCGTGCTGAACGCGGCCGTCAGGTCCCCGACCGACACCGTCGCGGTGCGCGGCGCGGTCTGAGTCAGTGCGGGCAGCACCGCCGCGGCGAGCACGTCGGGCGCGAAGCCCCGGCCGTCGCGCGCGGGGACCAGCGTCGGCTGGCCGTTGGTGATGGTGAACGACGCGTTGACGGCCGGTTGCTCCTGCGCCAGCGCGTCAACGCCGAGGTACCCGCGCAGGCGCGTGCCGTCCACGTGCGCGGCCATGTGGCCGTCGGTAGCCGGGGTGATGGTCAGCGCGTCGCCGATCTGAGTCGGCGTCAGCTCGGTCGTGACGTTACCGGTGACCAGCGTGATGGGCCCGGCGACGGCCGGTCGGGCGAGTTGCTCGAGCGCGGCCTGGAGCGCGGCCGGGGTGGCTTTCGGGTGCAGGGTCTGCATCGGGATCCGGATCGGGCCGGTCACCCGCAGATAGCCGCTGCGCACCGCCTCGACGGCGCCATCGACGCTGAATCCGCGGCCTTCCCTCGGGGCGGTGACGACGGGGACGCCCGCGTCGAAGGTGATGCCGCCTTCGACTATCGGGCTGTTGTAGGACGTTGCGATGCCGGTGAGCGTGCGGGTGAGGGTCGCGGTATTCACCACGGACACCGGGTCCGCATTGTGCTTCGCGCCGAACAGCGCGGGGATGATGACCAGCGGATTGGTGCGGTTGCGCTGCGCGGCGCGCACGGTCGCCGCGGTGTCGAGCGAGAGTCCGGCGGTGGCCGGGTCGAGGGTGGTCGGGGTCTGGCCGATCAGCACGGGCACCGGTTGCCGGGAGCGCGCGCCGAGTCCGACGGCGACGGCACGCTCGGCGGCCGCGGGGCTCAAACCGCCGACCGAGATCCCGTCCACCACGGTGCCACCCGGCACCTTGCCGCCGAACACCCCGCCGACCAGGACCAGCGCGAGACCGTAGACGACCGCGAACCCCGCGACGAGCACGACCATGGCGGTCGTCAGCCGGCTGCGGCCGCGGCGGCTCGCGGCGGCATGTGCGGGGATGCGGCTGAGCTGTTCGGTCGGCGCGTCGGGCGCGACCGGCGCCGACGCCGTGAGCACGTTCACCGATACGGATGGCGCGGCGGACGCCGAGGCGCGCAGGGCTCGCGCCGCGTACGAGTCCGGGTCCAGGTACGAGGACTCTCCGGAGGAGTCGTGGAAGATGCCGCCGAGATAGCGCAGCGCGAGCGCGTGGCGCGCCGGGTCCTGCGTGTAAGGATCCTGGGTGCCGAAGCCGGGGAACGCCGCGGGCTGGGTCGGCACGCCGTAGGGGCCGCCGAAGGTGGCGGCCGGGACGAGGCCGGGCACGTATTCGTACGAGCTCTGATCGACGTCCGCGAACTCGGTGTCCGCAGCGCCGACGCCGGTGCCGTCGAAGAGCGTGGCGAGGCGGTCCGGGTTGACCGCCAGGCCGGCTCCCGTATCGTCCCGGAACCAGTCGCCCGGCAGGTCCGCGTCCGGTTCGCCGTCCTCGGCCGTCGGCCGCGCCGCCCCGGACTCCAGCCCGACGTCGGCAGCGGAGACGGAGTCGAGATCGAGCCCGAAGACCTGCTCGAGGGTGTCGTGGAAGGCGTCTGCCAGCCGGGCCGCGTTCGCCTGCGCGGCCTTGTCCGGCGGCAGCGTGGTGGTCAGCAGCGCCGGAGTCGGGCGGCTGTCGCGCGGCAGCGGCACCACGAGGGTGGCGGTGGTCAGCGCCGCGAGCTCGGACGGCAGCGCGCTCGGCCGCGCCGGCGACGCGGCGACCTGCGC
>JBKOWZ010000169.1:0-16037 GCA_046724665.1 Actinomycetota bacterium | reverse complement strand
GCCTGGATCTGGCCACCTGATACTCCGACAGTCCGACTCTCCGCTTATCAGATTATCTGGGTCGATTATCAGACTAATGTCACTCGCGAGGGGATCTGCAAGCGGCAACAGGGAGGGGGAGCTTCAGACTGCCGGGAGGTGGAATCGTCGGGCTGTGGGCTGTGGGCTACGGGTGTGGCGGCTGTGGAGGGACGCGGGTGCCGCCGTCGGGGTGTGGTTGCGTTGGGCTGTGGCTGTGGCTGTGGCTGTGGCTGTGGCTGTGGCTGTGGCTATGGGCTTGTGTGCCGTGGGCCGTGGGCTATGGGTGTGGCGGCTATGGGGGGACGCGGGTGCGGCCGGCGCGGTGTGGTTGCGTTGGGCTGTGGCTGTGGGCTTGTGCGTCGTGGGCGGTTCCGTCGGCGCGGTTTGGTTGCGTTGGGCTGTGGTGTGGGTGTGGGTGTGGGTGTGGCGGTTGGGCTGCGGTTAGGCTTCGGCGGCTAGCCGGCGGGCGGTTTCCAGGATGCCGATGGAGCGCACCGCGTCGGACGGATCGACTGGCGGGGGCGCGCCGTCGAGCAGTGCGTCCGCGATTCCCGCGTAGTAGCGCTCGTATGCGCCGCGCTCCGTCTCGACCGTCGTCGTTTCGCCCGGCGTGCCGAGGGTGCCGTACTGCTCCGGGGCGTCCGCGCCCCAGTTCGGGTCGCCGGGGCGCATGCCGCTGCGTAGGGCGTCCTCCTGGACGTCTAGGCCGTACTTCACGTACGCGGCCGTTGAGCCGAGGATGCGGAAGCGCGGGCCGAAGTCGGTTGCCGCCGAGCTCATCCACAGGTGGGAGCGCACGCCGCTTTCGTGCGCGAGGGCGACGAATGTGTCGTCGTCCGACTTAACCCCGGGGCGGCGCACGTCCAGCTCCGCGTGCACGACCGTCGCCGGACCGAACAGCTCCAGCGCTTGGTCAACCACGTGGCTACCGAGGTCGTAGAGCAGGCCGGCCGCGTCCTCGACGCCGCCGGTCTCTCGCCAGCCGCCCTTCGGGACCGGCCGCCAGCGCTCGAACCGGGATTCGAACCGTGCGATTTCCCCCAGGCGGCCCTCGTCGATCAGGCGGCGTACGGTGAGGAAGTCGCCGTCCCAGCGCCGGTTCTGGAACACCGAGAGCAGCAGCCCGGCCTTCTGCGCGGTCTCGACCAGGTCGGCGGCCTGCGCAGCGGTCGGCGTCATCGGCTTGTCCACCACCACCGGCAGCCCGGCCTGCAACGCGGCGTGCGCGAGCGGGGCGTGGGAGCTGTTCGGCGTGGCGACCACGACGAGGTCCGCGACGTTCGGCGCGGCGAACAGTTCGTCGGTGTGGGCGAAGACCTGCACGCCTGGATGCTCGGCGCGTGCCTGGTCCGCGCGTTGCGCCGAACTGGTGACCACGGCCGCGACGCGCATCCGGGGTTCGGCTGCGATGAGCGGGGCGTGGAAGACCGCCCCGGCCAGTCCGTAGCCGATGATCGCGACGTTGAGCCGCTGCGAGGTCGAGTCAGCAGTGTCAACCGTGTCAGCCATGGCGGTAGCCAATCACATCCGGGCGTTAGGCTGCGCTGCGTGAGCGAGAGCGCGGCGGGGGAGATGGGGCAGTCGGCGCCGGGGAGGCTGCTCGGCTACGGGCGCGATACGCACGTGTATGACATCGGCGACGGCAAGGTGCTTCGCCGTTACCGCGTCGATTACGACCACAGCGCGGAGATCACGGTAATGGCGCACCTGCGTGCGCACGGCTTCCCGGTGCCGCAGTTGTTCTCGGCAGACGGGCCGGACATGATCTTCGAGCGTGTGGACGGGCCCACGATGCTCGACGCGCTCGTGCGATATCCGTGGCGTGCGGGTCGCTACGGACGAATGCTTGCCGACCTGCATCGTCGGCTGCACGCGATCGCGCCGCCGCCCGAACTGCGTACCCTCGGGGCGCCGCGTGAGGCTGTACTGCATCTGGATTTGCATCCGGGGAACGTCCTGCTCTCGCCACGTGGGCCGGTTGTGATCGACTGGTCTACGGCGGCGGCAGGTCCGGTCGGCGCGGACTTGGCGCGCACTGTGGTGATCATGACGATCGGGGAGGCGGAGGTTCCGTGGCTGCTGCGCCCGGGCGTGTCGGCCGTGCGGCGAATATTCGTACGCGCATTCCGGGCTGCGGCGCACGCTGATATGGAGCCTCACCTCGCTGACGCGTGCCGGGCGCGGCTGAGGGATCCGCACGCGAAGGCAGTGGAGTTGCAAAGGCTGCGGGCAATGCTGGAGATCCTGGAGCGGGTGTGATGGGGAAGCGCGCGGCGGTGCCTGGGGAGTGGGGGCGGGATCGGGAGCGGGGACTGGGCGATGGTCGGGACCAGGGGCGGGAACGGGAGCGGGAGCGGGAGCAGGGGCGGGATGGGGAGTGGGAGCGGTTGGGGCTGGGGGCGGACTGCGGCAAGTGCTTTGGGCTGTGTTGTGTCGCGCTGCATTTGACGCGTTCGGCGGAGTTCGCCATCGACAAGCCCGCCGGGGAGCCGTGTGTGAACCTCGGCGAGGACTTCCGCTGCGGGATTCACGCACACCTGCGGGAGCGCGGATTCAGGGGCTGCACTGTTTTTGATTGTCTTGGCGCGGGCCAGAAGATCTCGCAGGTCACCTTCGGCGGCGCGGACTGGCGGCAGAACCCTGGCACCGCGCGGCAGATGTTCTCAGCGTTCGCCGTCATGCGCCAGCTTCACGAACTGCTGTGGTATCTGACTGAAGCGCTCGCCCTCGTCGGCGAGCAGGCCCTGGGTACTGGCCTTCGGCGCGCCATCGATCGGGTGGACGGGCTCACGCGCACCGGCGCCGATGCGCTGCTGGCGCTTGACGTCGCAGCACTGCGCGAGGAAGTTAACCCATTGCTGGTGCGAGTCAGTGATCTTGCTCGGGGGAGTGTCCCAGGGCGCAAGCGCAATCATCGCAATGCCAACTTGATGGCGGCTCGGCTTCGCGCTGCCGATCTGCGCGGGGCGAATCTGCGTGGTGCGCTGTTGATCGCCGCTGATCTGCGCAACGCCGATCTGCGGCGTGCGGACGTGACCGGTGCCGACCTGCGTGACGCCGACGTATGTGGCGCAGACCTCAGCGACGCTCTCTTCCTCACGCAGGCACAGCTTGACGCGGCAAAGGGGGATGCCGCGACGAGGCTGCCGCCGGCGCTGAGGCGTCCGGCTCACTGGACGCCATAGCTAGCGCAGGCGGCAGCACTCGCGATGTCGCGTGGTCACGACGACTTGACGAAGAACTCGATGTCTCGGATCGCCAGGTCGTGCTGCTTCTGGCCCGGGTACGAGTCCTTCACCGTGAAGGTCACCTTGGTGACGTGCCGCAGGGTGATCGCGCGGCTCTGGAAATCGGCGGTGTCGTCGAAGGTCAGCACCGTGTCGGGCACGCCCGTGGCGCTCACGACCAGGTCGTGCGGCCGGGCCGAGGCGCGGAAGTTCTGCGCGTCCGCGCCGGACAGGATGCCGATCTGGTCGATGTCCACCGGCGAGGCGAAGGACACGGTGATCGTGTCGCCGGTGCCGTCGCGGTGTTGCGTGCTGGCCCAATAGGTGTTGTTGAGCCCGTCCACCGCGAGACCCGCGCCGTGGCTCTTCTCGGACGCGGCGCTCGCCCCGACCGGGGTGACGTTCACGAAGTGCTCGCTGACCTTCGACTTCGCCTTGCCGAACAGGCTGTTGACTTCGTTGGTCACCCAGCCGCGCGCGGGGCCGAGGCCGACGCCCGCGAGCCCGGCGACGATCAGGATCGGCGCGACTCTGCTGACCTTGATATTCGACAGTCGCAGCCGGCGTCGGTGGGACGCACCGTTGCCGGCGCCGTGGTGGTCGCGGAATCCGGTGGGCCGCTGCCCGGCCGCGAACTGGCGGCGGCGTCGCAGTAGGCGGTCGATCATCCGCCGCCACCAGCCGCGCCGCTGCGTGGAGGCCGCGGCCGACGGCTGCAACGGCGCGCCGCACGACCGGCAGAACGTGCGGTCCTCCGGATTGCGCACGCCACACGCCTGGCAGTACGGACCGGTGTATCCGGGCTCTGCCGCGAGGGGCACCGGCTCGGTGCGGCGCGCCTCGGCGCCCGGCAAGCGGCCCGCGGGCTCGACCGCCTCCGGGGTGACCGTTGCCTGCCAGGGCTTTTCGGCGACGCCCTCGGGTGCGGTCGCGGCCGGCACTGCCGACACCGTCGGCAGCACCTGGGTTTCGACACGCTCGCCCGACCAGTCGAGCAACGCCCCGCAGGAGGAGCAGAAGCCGTCCCTCGACGGCGCGCTGTTGCCGCACTCCCGACACAGAATCATGATTCGCCTCCGTATGTTCTCGCCCCGGGCGGCCGTCCTCGGCGGGACCGCGCCGCGTCCCCGGCCGCCACCAACTCCACGGCGATCGCGCAGTGCGCACCCGCCGTCGCCTCGATCGCGGCGCGCACCGCCGCCAAAACCTTCTGCGGGTCCTGATCCGCCCCGCTCGGTGCCGCTTCCGATGCTGCCGCTGCCGGCATCGGCACGCGCACGCGCGGTGCGGCCTGCGGCCAGTCGTCGTACGCTGCGCCGGCGGTCGTGGACCATCGCGTTCCGCCGGGATCGTCCAGCGTCACCTGCTCGGTCGGCACGCCGACAGCACGCGCCGCGGCCTCGCGCACGCCGAGCGCCGTGCCGCGTCGGTTGTGATCGCCCACCGCCGCCGCGATCCGCTCCCGCTCGTCATCTGCGCCGTGCCTGACCGGATCCTGATATCCGACCAGGTCCGCGAGCCAAGGCAGGAAATCGGCCGGTGCCAGATAAGGGTCCAGATAAGCGTCGAAGCAGTCCACCGCGGTCACCAGCGGCGCCATGAGGTCGTCAAAGGCCGCGCACAGCAGCATGAACAGCGGATCTTCCTGGTACACCGCCGGAATCGCCTGGCGCAGCGCCGAGGCGATGCCGAGCGCGCCGGGCTCCTGCCTGCTGATCAGGCCCCTCATTCAGCTCACCCGCACCTGGTGGTCGTAGGAGAAGGGCAGCATGTCCGGGCCGAGCTCGATCGTCGCGGCCGCTTCGCCGCGGGCGCCGGTTGCCGGGTCGGCGGGGTAGAGCCGGGCCTCTTCCACGTAGTCGGCTCCGGGCACCGCGGCGAGCGCGGCGTGCACGTCCCCGAGCGTCACCGCGCGGCCGAACGGCCAGCCCGCGCCGTCCGGCCCGCCGTCACGCGGATGCAGCCTGCGATAGAGCGCCGCGAGCGCCGCCGCACGCACCTCTTCGAGGTCTTCGGTACGTCGCGATCTCAGCCGGACCGCGGCCGTCACCCCCTGGTAGCGCGGCGGTTCGACGACGATGCGCACGCCGACGAGACGGCGCTGCTCGAGCGCCGCGGCGATGCCTGCCATGCTCGGCTCGTCGGGAGTGAGCGCGTCGAAGGGAATGCGGCCGGGTCCGTACCCTGATACGTCGGGCACGACGAGCACGCGTACCGGATCGCCCGGGCTCGACGACGGCACGCAGCGCACACGCACGGCACCGGAGACCGCGCGCGTCGCGATCGCCTCGTAGTCCTCGGCCGTCACCGCGCGGTCCTGGCTGCGTAGCGCGAGCGAGGCGCGGACCTTGGCCTCCGCGACCGTCTCGCCGTCGCGCCCGCCGCGTGCCGGCGACCGGTTGGTCACCGAGGAGACGAACGGGATCGCCGAGCGCATCACGGTCAGCCGCCCGGCGCCGACGTTCCCGACCGCGCCGCCGCCGGTCCAGTACTCGCGCATCCGGACCGTCGCGTGCTCCGGCGGCACCTTGCCGTGGCAGCGCACGCTGCCATCGGCCAGCCGCACCGCGGGGCCGAATTCGATCTCTCCCGTCATCGGATCGAGCGTGTAGTGCCGGTCGTCCCGGCCGCTGTTCGCGAAGTCGGCGACCTGATGCCACTCCAGCCAGCCGTCCTCGGAGGAGACCTCGATGACCGGCGGCTGCGAGCCGGGCAGCACCGGAGCCTGGTGCAGCCGGAACCGTTGACCGGCGGCGCCTTCGGCCGTGCCGAGCACGTCGTTCGTGATCCGCTCGGCGTGTACGGCGGCGACGGTCCCGCCCATGCAGGCCGCGGTGAGCTTGGTGAGTGTCGGGGTTCTGCTGTATGCCGGGACGTTCGGCGCCGGCGTGGTCACCACGGCACGCAGCCAGGCCGCGCGCACGCCGTTGATCAGGCAGTGCGTGTGCTGCGGCGGCAGGTGCAGCAGGATCTCGCCGGGCCGGTTGAGCCCGCCGGTGCTGTCCCGCTCGACCTCGCAGCGCATCCAGCCCGAGGCCTGATACGCCTCCCAGATCAGCGGCGGGTGGTCCGGATCGACGCCGATGCCGTCGATGCGGCTGTCGGTGCGCAGCGAGAGCAGGCACGCGGGCGCGGCGTCCGACAGCCCGATGTACAGCCGGTCGCCTGGTTGCGGAACCGGGGAGAAACAGGCTGCCGGCTCGCCTTGGCGCATCAGAGGCCGCAGATCGCGCAGATTGTCGGCGCTGTGGGCCGAGCCGGGACCGGGTTCGTTCGTGCCCGCACGTTCCTGGCCGCTTGCGCTGCCGACGGCCGGTGCGGCGCGCAGCTCCGTCATCGTGACCGGCACGATGTTGAGCGCTGACAGCGTCGCGAAGCCCACCGGCTGCTCGCCGGGGACGCGCGGCGTGCCGACGCGGTGCCCGGCCGGGATGACGACGACGTCCGGACGCGGCGCGGACAGCTTGAACGTCAGCTCGGCGCGCGCGGCGCTCGGCGCCCGGCGGGTGATGCCGAGCAGGTCGAGGAACTTGCGGTGATGCCGCTCGGGGACCTGGTTGAGCCGGTAGGCGAGCTGGTCGGCGATGGTGGCCACCGCCTCGATCAGGGTGATGCCGGGATCGTGCACGTTGTGGTCGCTCCAGGTCGGCACGCGCCGGCGGATCAACCGCTTGGCGTCGTCCACGAAGTCCTGGAAGCGGCGGTCGTCGAGATCGGGTGCGGGCAGCGGCATCGTCGCTCAGTCCTGCGGGATGGCGTAGAAGGGGAAGACCAGGTTGCGCCGGTCGTTGGTGGCGCTGATCCGGTAGTCCACCGCGATCCGCAGCACGTGCGGCGCGGCCGGATCAGGGCTCGCGGTCACGCCGAGCACGTCGATGCGCGGCTCCCAGCGGGTCAGCGCCGCCTCGACCAGCGAGGCGACCCGGCCGGCCAGTGAGGCGTCCACGGTGTCGAAGATCAGCTCATGGATCGGGCAGCCGAACTCCGGGCGCATCGGCCGCTCGCCCGGGCTGGTGCCGAGGATCAGCCGGATCGACTCGGCCACGTCCTCGTCCCCGCTGGAGAGCGCGAACGCGCCGGTGCTGTCGATCCGCAGCGGGAACTTCCAGCCCCGGCCGACGAAGTCGTCGGCGAGGGTGCTCATCGCGCCGGTGCCGGCCGTGGCCGTGGCGGCTGCGTCGAAATCGGCCGTGTGCATGTCGATCGCGGTCATCTCAGCCCCCGATCAATACGGTCGCTGCGGAGCCGACCAGCGTGCCGGTGGGCTGTCCGCAGCACGTCGCGCTGTCGCCGGTGCGCGCGGCCGGTATCCCGCCGAACAGGACGCTGCTGCTGCCCGCGGCGACGACAGCCTGTTGAGTCGGCGGCGCGAAGAACGGGTCCGCCGGGTGCAGCCCGACGTGTGGCGGCGTGTTCACGCCGGTGGCGCCGACGACGACCGCCGGCGAGCCGCCGATGAGCACCGTCGCGCACACCCCGAGCGTGATCGGCGCCGCGAACGGCAGCGGCGGCGCGGGCTGCGGCGCGCCGGTCGCCGGGTTCGGCATCAGATGCAGCGAACAGACCGCGTTGACCTGGTCGCCGCTGACCGCTGCTGGCTGGCCCATGGGGATTCCCCGCCCCTTCCCATTGTGCTAGGTGGATCAGTGCTTTGTGCTAGTTCAATATGCGCTAGTTCAACTTGATGATGCTGCCTGACACGCTGACCTGCGGCCCGCCGTCCAGGGAAGCCCCGGTGCCCGCCGAGATCTTCACCTGGCCGGCGGCGCTCAGCTTCAGGTCGCCGCCGTTCGCGTTGATCTCCAGGTCGCCGTCGCTGTCGAGCTTGAGCGGCCCGCCGGCGTGGATCGTCACCGTGCCCGAGCCGTCGATCACGATCTTCGTGTTCGACGAGTCGAGGGTGATCGTCGCCGAGCCGTCGCCGGTGGCCAGGTGGATCTGCGAGTCCTGATCGTCGTCGCTGAACACCAGTTGGTGCCCGGTGCGCGAGCCGAGCACCCGGCGCAGCACCTGGCCCGCGCCGCCGTCCACGAGCTGGTCGTTCAGCGGCGGATGGTCCGCACCGTTGTAGAGCCCGCCGAGCACGTACGGATCGCGCACGTCGCCGTGTACGAATCCGACCAGCACCTCGTCGCCGACCTCGGGCAGCCAGGCCAGGCCGCGCTGGTCGCCGGCGCCCGGCTGCGCGACCCTGGCCCACCAGGACTCGTAGTCGTCGGAGAGCCACGGGAAGCAGACCTTCACCCGGAAGCGCCGGTCCGGGTCGTCGATATCAGTAACCTGACCGATGACCAGGCCGGGCCATGGACGGCCGCTGCCGCGGTGCCCATGCTTCGTCGCGCCGAGCGAGGCCAGGCCGAGCAGCGTGCGCTCCTGCCGGCCGCTGACGGTGAACTCGGTGTGGTAGCCGGTCTCGTCGTAGCGGTGGCGCGCGCCGGACAGGACGTAGTCGCCGTCGTGCGGCCAACCGGACCCGGCGACCGAGACCGCCGCGCCGGGCAGCAGCTTCGGATCGCCGAGAGCGAGGCCGGTCATCTCGGCGTGCGCGCCGGCGATCTGCTCGGCGACCGCCGCCGCGACCGCGTCAGCCTCCTGCTCGTCACGCACGGGCCGGTCCGCGACCAGGAACGGCGCCGCGGAGAAGCGGCCGGCCAGGTCGCTCGGATGAGCACCCGAATTCGCGCTCACCGTCGCCGTTTTCGCGCTGCCGCGCACCGGCTGCTTGGTCTCCGGATCCCAGCCGCGCACCCACACCTCGCCGACCTGCTCGGCCGCGGTCACTCGCGGCGCGAGGCGCAGCAGGTTGGCCCCGAGCAGCAACTGCGCGGGCCGCGGCGGGGCCAGGACGTCGTCGAGGGCCGCGGGCGCGGTGTCGTGCGAGACCGGTGCGTGCCAGACCAGCCGGCCCCCGACGACGGCGACCTCGCGCCCGCGCTCGTTCGCCCGGGCGCGCAGGAACTCCCAGTCGGTCAGATTCACCTGGCCCACATGCGGATGCACGGCGCCGTCGTCATCGACGTCGCCGAGTTCGAGGCCTGCGTCAGCGGCCACGCGGCGCACGATGTCGCCGTCGGTGGCGTCCAGGAACGTGCGGGTGCGCCGGCCGCGGCACAGCCGGTGCGACAGGTCGTAGCCGCGCACGACCGTCCAGGTGCCGGTGGCGTCGGTGTCCTGCTCCAGGCCGGTGACCTCGCCGACGATCAGCGTCCCCGCGCCGTCGCTGCCGTTCGCCGCGGTGGCCGAGATCTCGATCCGGCTGCCGAAGTCGATTCCGGCGCGGCGCACCACGTCCCGCCCGGGGTCGAGGAATTCGATGACGAACATGTCCGGCAGGTGCAACTGCGCGTCGACCAGCACCTTGATGAGCGATTGCAGCACGGCGTCGGCAGGCGGCGAGCCGTCCACCGTGATCCGCGGCGTGCTGCCGTAGCCCGGCCCGCTCATCGGGGATCGCCCCCGACCGCGGCCAGCGCGACCGCCTGGGCGCGCGGCGGCAGCAGCAGCCTGGTTCCGGGCGGGATCCTGCCCGGGTCGTCGATGTCGTTCGCGATCGCGATCGCCCGCCACAGCCCCGGATCGCCGTATTCGCGCTGTGCGATGGACGCGAGCGAATCAGCCTCCGAAGTCTGCGCGCCGCGTCGGCCGGCGATGCCGCCTGAGGTCGGGTTCGTGGGCTTGACGTCGGGCGGCACGGTCTGGATCGTCACGTTCGCGGTGGCCCGCAGCGGCATGCCGTCGGTGTCGAACAGGAGGTAGTCAACGATGACGCTCTTGAGGAAGCCGGTGACCACCAGCGCCGCGCCCCACTGGAAGGTGACCGTCGGCGGCAGCGAATCGCCGCCGGACTGCGACTTCTGGCTGGGGTTGGTCCAGGAGAGCAGGGTGTCCACGGCCTGGGAGACCGGGATCTTGGACCTCTTGGCGCCGGTGCGGTCGTAGGCGTTGAACAGCAGGTTGATCGTGAGCTGCTGTGGGCCTGTGCCGCCGAACTGCGGCCTGGGCTGCGTCCGGGCGTGCCGGTTCCGCGGCGTGTGCCACCTGGCCGACTTGCTCAGCCGTACCGTCGAGGGGTTGAACTCGCAGACGAGCGGGGGGACGGGGTCATCCTGGTTGCGCAGCAACGCGAAGGCGGTGGTCATGCGGTGAACCCCCGATGCGACAGTTCCAGCGACTCCAGCGCGATCCCGTCGGCCTCCTGGCCGACCGTGGTCAGGCTCGGCCCGGAGTACTTGATCGGCCAGGCGTCGGCGAGCGTCCACGACGACACCGCGGCGCCGTTGCCGTCGTAGAGGGTGATGGTCACGTTCTTGGGATGCGGGCTGGCCGCCTGGCTGGTGAACCATCGCAGGATCTTGACGCTGTCCTTGTCAACCGGCCGGGTCAGCCGGACGTTGGCGTAGGAGACGTGGCCGGCCAGCGTGATCACGGCTCCGTCGGCGCCGCCCTCCTTCCAGGTGAAGGCCTCGTACTCGGCCTCCAGGCCCGTGCAGCCGGTGAACAGCGCGATCTGCTCCTCCTCGACCTCCACGCCGAACCGCCAGGCGAGGCCGGCCATCCCGAGGCTGTCGTTCGCCATGCTGGTCGCGTCCTTTCGGGTCAGATGAGGTCGGTAAGGAACTGGGCGCGCTCGCGGTCGATGAGCAACTCGCCGGCCAGGTGCCGGGAGAAGCGGCCGTAGAGCTGCCGGGCGAGCGTGTCGAGCGCGGCGGGATCGTCGTCGAGGGCGGCGGGGGTGGGAATGGAGGCAGTGCTGGAGGTGCTCGGGGAAGCGGCGGTGGGCGTGGGATTCGCGGGAGTCGTGGATGCCGTCGGTGTCGCGGGGATCGTGGAGGGGGTGCTGGTTGGTAGTGCGCTGGTCGCGGTGGTGGAGGCGGCGGATCCAGTAGGTGCAGGGGAGGTCGTGGTTGGTGGAGGCGCAACTGGGGCTGCCGTGATGGGTGCAGGGGAGGTTGCGGGGGCGGTCGTGGTAGGGGTTGTGGTGGTGGAGGAGGGTGGCTGACGTATAAAAGGGCTTTGTCGTGTAATGAGGCTTTGTGGTGTGGTGAGATCTTGCGCGGGGGCGGGTGACGAAGCTTCGCCGACAGCCTGCTGAATCGTGGGTCGTTGGGTAGCAGGCGCCGAAGGTGGGCTTGCGAAGGCGCTGGCGAGAGGGCCGATAACCGACTCGGCGGCGCGTACCGGCTGTTCGACGGATGCGACCGGCGCTTGCAGGACGCTGATCGGCGCGGCGGCCGACGGCACGAATCGTGCAGCTGAGATCAACGGGGCGACGTATGACGGCGCCGTCGGCGAATCTGTGAGCTGAGTCGGCGGTGTGTCGGGCGTTGGCGATGTGGCCGGTGCTTCGGGAGGAGCTGTGTCGCGGGACGTTGGCTGGGATGCAGCTGCGTCGGGAGGTGCCGTTCGATGGATCGTGGTGCGTGAGACGAGGGGCGCAACAGCCGGGGCGGACCCGAGCGGATCCAACCCCGGCCGCGCCTCGCGGGGCGTGAACAGGTCTCCGGGCTCGGTCGTCGAAACGCTCGGCGGGGATTCGAACGTCTCGGTCTCCGGCTCGGCAGTCACACCCGGCGCAGCCGCCGCTGAGGTTGAGCCGCTGGTCAAGTCCGCGGGAACGGGGCGAGGGTCCCGCTGCTCGACGGCGGCGATCGCGTCAGGCGGCGTCTGGCGAGTCTGGGTCGTGTCTGCGGCGGTTTCACTAGGCGGCGACACGGGAGGGGAAATGGGAGGGGTCTGAGGTACTGGCGAGGTGTTCGGCGAACTGGGGGTGTAGGGCACGGCGCTATAGGGAGGAGTGCTGTTGGGCAGGGTGCTTTGGGGCGCTGTGCTTTGGGGCGTCGCGCTGTGGGGCGTGGTGTCGTGCGACTGCGGTGCGGGCTGTGCAGGAGGTGTGGGTAGCGCGGTCGGCACGGGTGGGACGGCTGGCACGAGCCGTGATGGAGGAACTGCCTGAGTTGTCGATGCGAGAGGTGTACGCAGTACGGGCTGTGCGGTTGGTGCTAGAGGTGCAGTCGGTGTCACGTGCGTGGCTGGTGCGGCCTGTGCTGACGGAACCGTGGCTGTCTGTACTGCCTGCACTGTCGGCATGAGCTGCGTTGACACGAGTCCGGTCGCGGCGGCCGCACCACGGCCGCCGCGCGCGCTCAGACCGCTGACGTCAGGCATCCGCCACACGAGGTCTGCCGGTCCTGTGTCTCGCGGATCGACCGTGCGCGCCACGCCGCTGACCAGCCCGCCGGGGACGTCCGCACGCACGTCGTGACCGAGCGCGCCGAGCGCGGGGGGAGTGTGCCACCGCGTCGGGAGCGAACGGCTGAAGCCCGAGTCCGTCACTGTCGGCATCGCGCCGAGTGCCGGGCTGATCGCCGCCATGTCGCGCCATGCATCGGATGCTGCTGTCGGAGCGACGGGCGCTGCGGGTTCATCTGCGTTGCCGATGGACGATGACGAGCGACGGAACGGCCAGCGCATGGTGTCACCACTCGTCCCCGGCAAAGCGATTCGCGCCGCCGACTGAGGCTCCAGCCGCACCACTGGCCGCGAGCGCGATCCGCTCCTCGGCGGCGGCGTTCACCGCCGCGTTCATCCCGGCGATCCGGGCGACGAAGTCGCGGCGCAGCGGGTGTTCGAGGTCGAGGATGTCGTCCAGCGGCCAGTGGAAGTGATAGGCGACGTACGACACTTCCTCCAGCAGCAGGTCCGTGCCGTACGTCACGATTCCCCCAGGCGGCTCACCGCGGGGCCCGAACTGTCCACCGCGAAGTCGTGCTCGCAGGCCGGACAGGTGACCGCGATCCGGGTGTGCCCCTCCGCGTTGATCCGCCGGTACAGGTCCTGGAGGAACGCCAGGTCCGCCGCGAACATCGTCTCGACCACGCCGGGGTTGATCGGCGAGACCTCGCCGAGCGAGGTGATCACCCGGCTGAGCAGGATCACGGTCAGGTACGCCTCGTTCTCCCGCACGCGCGGGTCGCGCAGCGGCAGGATCTCGTCGCGCGCCGTCGCCAGCCGCATCGTGCCCTCGCGGTGGACCGAGCCGTCACCGTCCACGTAACCCACCGGGAGGGTGAACGAGAACTCGGTGCGCACCGCCTGCTGAGCCTGACCCGACTGACCCGCTCGCCCCGCCGGCCCGGCGGTCCCCGCCGCCATAGCCGCCCCGATCGGCATCACTTCACCTCGAGCCGTTCGATGGTGATGACCACGGACTCGAGCAGCACCTGGTCGCCGCCGGCGCTCAGCTTGCCGACCTCCACCTTCGACGGCCAGCCCTGGAAGAAGTTGAACCGGCTCACCTCGCCGTGCGCCAGATCGTAGAGGATCACCGCGCCGTCCTTGCGGGCCTCGTCGATCTTGCCCTCCTGGACGGTCTTGATCCAGTTCCAGAACGCCGGGTCGTTCACCTTGCCCCGGGACAGATGGATGTCCTCGTACTTGACCGCCCCGGGCAGCTTCTGCAACACCGGCAGGCCGCCCACCTTGTTCGCCCGGTTCTCGATCACCCCGATGGTGATGCCGAGGCCCTGGACCTCCTTGAACTGCGCGATCGTCAGACTGTCGATCTCCACCGCGAAGCTGTAGTTCGTCAGCGGATCGGTGATCCCCGCCATCAGTGTTCTCCTACCTCTAACTCGCGCCCGGTGCGGGCGCGTACGCCGCACTCGGACGGCGTCGCCGTTTTACTCGGACAGGGCGGTGCCGGTGGGCAGCTGGGCCAGCCGGAAGACCACGAACTCGGCGGGCTTGACCACGGCGAGGCCGATCTCGCAGACCAGCCGGCCGATCTCGATCGACTCCGACGGGTTCGTCTCGTCGTCGCACTTGACGTAGAAGGCCTGCTCCATCGTGTCGCCGAACAGCCCGCCGTCCTGCCACACGGTGAACAGGAACGAACGCAGCGTCCTGATGACGCGCTCCCACAGGCTCTTGTCGTTGGGCTCGAACACGACCCACTGCGTGCCGAGCCGCACCGAGGACTCCACGTAGTTGTAGAGCCGCCGGACGTTGATGTACCGCCAGGCCGGGTCGCTGCTCAGGGTCCTGGCTCCCCACACGCGGATGCCGCGGCCGGGGAAGGCCCGGATGCAGTTGACGCCGACCGGGTTGAGGTCGTCCTGCTCCGCGCGGGTCAGCGTGATCCCGACGCCGATCGCGCCGCGCACCACCTCGTTCGCCGGGGCCTTGTGCACTCCGCGCGTCGCGTCGTTGCGCGCCCAGATCCCGGCCAGGTGGCCGCTCGGCGGCAGCGGCATCGGCCTGCCGTCCGGGCCGAGCACCTTGAGCCAGGGCCAGTACAGCGCGGCGTACTTCGAGTCGTATCCGGCCTCGTTCATCCGCCACTCGCGCACCTGCTGCGGGTTCAGGTCCGGCAGCGGGTCGAGGATCGCCATCCGGTCGCCCATCAGCTCGCAGTGCGCGATCATCGCGGTCTGCACCCCGCGCACGCCGTCGCGGTCGATCCGGCCGGCGAGGTAGGCGGCCATCAGATCGGGGACCGCGACCATGGTCACCGTGTCGATGGTCTCCAGGCCGCCGAAACCGGTGCGGTCCGCGCTGCTGCCCACGTAGTCGGCCGGGTTGACCGCCACCTCGGCGCCGGGCCGCTCGGCCAGCGTCACCACGGCGTTCGCCGGCCGCCGGTCGGCCGCGCCGCCCGCGGGGGCGGGGGCCTCGGCCAGCTCGATCAGCGTCGAAGTCGCGTTGACCTGCGTGACCACATTGGTCCGGCCGCGCTTGGTGGTGACCGGCTCGAAGACCTCCTCGCGGCCGCCGCCGCGCACCACGAGCCGGAACGAGTCGTCCGGCGCGCCCTCGGCCGTCGCGTCGGCGACCTCGACGGTCACCTCGCCGCGGGCCGCGTCCTTGGCGGTCGCGACGTACGCGACGGCCCCCGGCGTCGCGGCGGAGGTCAGCTCGGCGCGCGCCGCGCCGGGGGCGTCGGCGGTGGAAGCCCCGCCGACCCGCACGATGTACGCCTGGCCGCCGCCGTTGAGGAAGTACCCGTAGACGGCGTGACCGAGGAACGTGCCGGGGGCCGGCTCGCCGAAGATGGTCGTGTACTGAGTCCAGTTGGTCACCAGGGTCGGGGCGTGCAGCGGGCCCTGCGCGCTGAAGCCGACGAAGGCCGCGACGGCGGTGCCGACTCCCTCGATCGGGCGGGCGCCGGACTCCATCTCCTCGATGTAGACGCCCGGGGACTGGTAGTTGGGCATTGCTCCCTCACTCGCTCAGATGGTCACCGCTGGTCACCGCTTGGCCGGTGGCCCGGTCCGCGCTCGCCGCCGGGCCGGGCCGCCGTTCGATCAGTAGCCGGCGTCCTCGCCGCCGCCCTCGTACTCCACGTCGGCGCCGTACGGATCGCTGTCCGGGGCACTGGTGTCCGCGTCGGGCAGCTGAACGCCGCGCTCCGAGGCCTCCTCGTCCTGCGGGCTGCCGTACATGAGGTCGTACGCACCGTCGCCGAGCGCCTCGCCGATGCCCTGGAGCGCCTCGTGCCCCAGCTCGTGCGAGTCCGGCAGGCCGAACGCCGGGGCGGCCGCGTCGTAGACGTCCTCGACCGCGGTCGAGATGCCGTCGGTCGCCACGCCGATCGCGCTGCCCGCCATGGACTGCGCCTCCTCGGCCGCGCCCTCCCAGTCGCCGGTCACCGCGTCGCCGATGGCCTCCGCGCCGTGGATCGCCACGCCCGCGACGTCGCCGATCAGAGGTATGTCTTCGAGTCCGCTCATATCCGTTCCCCTCTCAGGTGGTGGTGTTCGTGGCCGCACTCGCGGTGGTCACGGTCTCGGG
>JBKOWZ010000321.1:0-3672 GCA_046724665.1 Actinomycetota bacterium | reverse complement strand
GCAGTGTGTTCGGTCTTCCGACCGGCGGCTGTGGCTCCCCGCAAAATCGGCTTTCCGTGCGCGGGTTGAGCGGATTGGAACTGACGAGCCCGCGCCTGCGGAAGCATTTTCCGTGGGCGCGGGCTCGTCGTTAGCCAGGTTCGGATCCTGACGGAGCTCTCCCGCGAGTATGTGCAGACTCACCGCCCGGTCGGTCGTCACGTGCAGCTGACACCGGGATGGGCAACGCGGCGCGGCGCCCCGTGATGAATCTGGGGGCGCCGCGCTACGAATTCTTCCGCGGTCTCGGCTCTTAGAGCGGCAGGATGTTCGCGGCCTGGGGGCCCTTGGGGCCCTGGGTGACCTCGAAGGTGACGTTCTGGCCTTCGCGCAGTTCACGATAGCCCTGGGTGGCGATCGCGGAGTAGTGGGCGAACACGTCGGGGCCGCCCCCGTCCTGCTCGATGAACCCGAAGCCCTTCTCCGCGTTAAACCACTTCACAGTGCCAGTTGCCATGCTTTTTCTTCTCCTTCATGGGGTGAGCGCTCCGGATCAGAGTCCTTTAGAACCGCGCCACGCTCGCGCCCCATACTCGGGCAAGTCTACACGTTCACGTCGCACCTGGGCACCACGTGGCCGAGAACCGCCTGTACGAGGCCGCGGTAACCGGGCCGCAGTAACCGGGCGCGATGGTGCATACTAGGAAAATCAGGCCGTCAGCCTGCCCGATGCCTCGTCTTGGTCCAGCTCGCCATTCTGGAGATCAGTCTCGCTGACACCGTCACGCAGCGAGAGGGTCACTGTTGGTTGAGCAGACATTCGTACGTGCGTCCACGGCGAAGGGAAGCGATTTCGCCGAACTGCTGGGCAAGGTGCGGGAGGCGGGGCTGCTAGAGCGGCGGCCCGTGTATTACTCGGTCAAGATCGCCGTGACCACGGCGCTGCTGGCCGCCGCGGTCGCCGTGTTCGTCCTGTTGGGCGACACCTGGTGGCAACTGGCCACCGCGGCGTTCCTCGCGATCGTCTTCGCGCAGATCGGATTCGTCGGCCACGACGCCGGGCACCGGCAGATCCTGCGCCGTGGCCGGGGCAGCGACGTGTTGGGGATCCTGCACGCCAACGCGTTGATCGGGTTGAGCTACGGCTGGTGGGTGGACAAGCACAACCGCCACCACGCGCATCCCAACGAGGTCGGGCGCGATCCGGACGTCGGCGCGGGCGCGCTGGTGTTCACCGCCGGCCAGGCGTCCGCCCGCCGGCGACGGCTCGGCCGCCTGGCCACCCGGTATCAGGCCTGGTTCTTCTTTCCGCTGCTCACGCTCGAGGCGCTCAACCTGCACGCCGGAAGCATCAGGGCTCTGCTGCGCAGGCGCGACCGAGCCGTTCTGCCGGAGCTCGGGCTGCTGGTCCTGCACGCCGCCATATACGTGACCGCGCTCGTATTGCTGCTCTCCGCCGGCCGCGCGCTGGCGTTCGCCGCCGTGAACCAGGCGGTCTTCGGCATCTACCTGGGCTGTGCGTTCGCGCCCAATCACAAGGGCATGCCCGGGCCGGCCGACGAGGAAGCCGCGGACTTCCTGCGCCGCCAGGTGCTCAGCTCGCGCAACGTGCGCGGCGGGCCGGTCACCGACTGGATCCTCGGGGGCTTGAACTATCAGATCGAGCACCATCTGTTTCCCAGCATGCCGCGCGTCAACCTCAAGCGTGCTCGGCCGCTGGTTCGGGCTTACTGCGCGGAGCGCGATATCGCGTACCGCGAGTGCAGCGCGCTGGACTCCTACCGTGAGGCTCTGCGGCACCTCGGGAGCGTCGGCGCCGCCGCGCAAGCGTGATCACCCTACTCGTACATCGCCGCGACATGCGGGAGTCACTACGCTGACTATGTGCTTCGCGGGTATCCGGCCTCGAGTGAGCGATGGCGCCGTGCCCTGTGGCAAGGCGCTACAATGGGACGAGCGGGAGCCAGCAGGCCTCGCGCCGCGATCTTCACCGCTCCCGTGACTGCCGGACTTTCAGCCATGCAGTCGGCACTGGGCCTGATTCGCCTGTGTCCTGTTGAGCTGCGGCTGTTTCCACGTTCGGAGTCTTCATGGCGGCTCGCCGCCCCATTCGATCCACCACACAATCCACCGTTCAGTCCACCGCGTCGGCGGCCACGTTCGCCGAGGCCGGTCTGCCCAAGGCGCTGACCGACCTGCTCACCGCGGGCGGTATCACGGACATGTTCCCGATCCAGGCCGCGACCCTGCCCGACTCGCTGGCCGGCCGCGACGTGCTCGGCCGCGGCCGTACCGGTTCCGGAAAGACCCTCGCCTTCCTGCTGCCGGTGCTCACCCGGCTCGCGGCGGCGCCGCGCAAGCGCCGCCCGAACCGGCCGCGGGCGCTCATCCTCGCGCCGACCCGGGAGCTGGCGACGCAGATCCACACCGCCGCCGGTCCCCTCGCGGCCGCGCTGGGCCTGCGCACGGCCGTGGTCTTCGGCGGGGTGTCCCCCCGTCCGCAGATCTCCGCGCTGCGTTCCGGCATCGACCTGCTCATCGCCTGCCCGGGCCGGCTGCTCGACCACGTCGGCGCGGGTCACGCGATCCTCGACGCGGTCGAGATCACCGTGCTCGACGAGGCCGACCACATGGCGGACCTCGGCTTCCTGCCCACGGTCAAGCGCATCCTCGACGCCACGCCCGCCGATGCGCAGCGGCTGCTGTTCTCCGCCACCCTCGACAACGGCATCGATGAGCTCGCGCGGCGCTACTTGACCAACCCGGTCACGCACTCGGTCGACTCGCAGCTGTCCGAAGTCCCGGACATGGCGCACCACGTGCTGCACATCGAGGCCGGGCACCGACTGCCGATCCTCATCGAGCTGGCCGCCGCGCCCGGCCGCACCATCGTGTTCACCCGCACCAAGCACGGTGCGCGCAAGCTCGCCATGCAGCTGGCCGCCGCCCGAGTGCCCGCCGTCGAGCTGCACGGCAACCTGGCGCAGAACGCGCGCGCCCGCAACCTGGCGGCCTTCTCGCAGGGCAAGGCCACGACGCTGGTGGCCACCGACATCGCCGCGCGCGGCATCCATGTGGACGACGTCGCGCTGGTCGTGCACGCCGACCCGCCGGTCGAGCACAAGGCGTACCTGCACCGCTCCGGCCGCACGGCGCGGGCCGGCAACTCCGGCACCGTCATCACCCTGATGACCGACGCACAGGTGCGCGAAGTTCGCGAGCTGACCCGGAAGGCCAGGATCGAGGCGACCACCACCCGCCTCGCCCCCGGTGATCCGCTGATCGGGGTCCTGGCACCGGGTGGGCGCAGCCTCGCCGAGCCCGAGCGGATCGCCGAGTTGACCGGCGCGGGAAGGTCCGAGTCCGCGGGCGCCGCCTCGTCCGCCGACAAATCCCAGTCCCGACGTCGGCGCGGCTACGGCAGCGGTGGATCCGTCAACGGGCACGACGGCGGTGCCGGCCGAAAGCGAGCGGGTTCCGCCGCCGCAGCCGGCTCGGCAAGGTCCGCCGGCGCGAAGACGGCCCGTTCCTCGAACCCGGCGTCCTCAGGCTCCGCGGGCGCGGCCAAGGCCTCCCAGCGCTTTCGCGGCCACGGCCGCTGACCTTCTCTCGCCTGGTACTCGTGGTTCGACGGCCGCGGTCACCTTGTGACCGCGGCCGTCGTAACCGGTATCTATGTGCTCACGGGGTGGA